>CAVCGV010000069.1:0-16109 GCA_963601815.1 bacterium | reverse complement strand
CCCCCAGGGTGCCGCTTCGCTTGCCCTGGGCTATGCGCTTTTGCCCTTTCAGGGCGTGCAGGACAAATCTGCTCAAGTTATTTTTACACATTACTTACTAAGTTTTTCTTCTATTACTTGGCTGTGCAGTAGGAAAATTCCGGATTTTTGTTTTGTCTTTTCTCTACTTTTCCGTACCTTTGCAGAGATTACTCTTTGTGTGTCTTTACGTTGGAAGACTGAGGATGGCTATCGTTTGGTATGTCGCTAATATTCTGCAAGATATGTCTTTTTAAGGAAAGATGTGGACATGTTTCGGACAGACGTGAAGGCAGCATGGAGCTGGCAACAAAACAACATTAAAAATGAAAAAAAGTATTCTTGACCTGCAGGTCGTTTCGGTGGAAGCCAAGAGTGACAAACATGTGCTTATCAAGCTTACAGACAGCAACCCGCTTCCAGAAATCCTTCCCGGGCAGTTTGTGGAAGTAAGGGTGGACGGTTCGCCCTCCACCATGTTGCGACGCCCCATTTCCGTTAACTTTGTAGATTATGCCAACAACGAGTTGTGGCTTCTGGTGGCAGGCGTGGGCGACGGTACCCGCAGTCTGGCAAAGTTGAAGTCTGGCGATGTGCTCAACTGTGTACTCCCTCTGGGCCATGGGTTTACGATGCCAGAGGAGGCTGGGCACAAGTATCTCCTTGTGGGTGGAGGCGTAGGCGTGGCCCCCTTGCTCTATTTCGGAAAGTGCCTGAAGGATGCCGGCAGCGAACCCGTATTCCTTCTGGGGGCGCGTACGGAGAAAGACCTTCTGGAACTTGACGAATTCTCGCGTATAGGGCGCGTGTGCATTACCACCGAGGACGGCAGTGCCGGAGAGCGCGGTTTTGTTACGGGCCACACCATTCTGCAGCGCGAGCGTTTTGATATGATATCCACCTGCGGCCCCAAACCGATGATGGTGAATGTGGCGCGCTATGCTCACAAGGCTGACGTGCCGTGCGAAGTGTCGTTGGAGAATATGATGGCGTGCGGGTTGGGTGCCTGCCTCTGCTGTGTGGAGAAGACGGTAAAGGGGAATCTCTGCGTGTGCAAGGATGGTCCGGTGTTTAACATCAAAGACCTGTGCTGGGATTTGTAGGGTTTCGATATTCCACCTTGCAGCCGGTTTACTTCGTCGATTCCTCTTTAGAGGGGCGGAAGCATTTAGACGAAAAGTACAGGTGTAATGTAAAGAATATAGAATAGAATGCAGCGGATTTGTTTGCTGTAGATAAAATAAAAATGTAAAGATAATAAAATGGCATCATTAAGTGTAAATATACATAATTTGAAGCTGAAAAATCCCGTGATGACCGCATCGGGAACCTTCGGCTACGGTCTGGAGTTTGCCGACTTTGTGCCCCTTGAGGAGATAGGTGGCATCATCGTGAAAGGCACCACCCTCGAACCGCGTGAGGGCAACGATTATCCGCGCATGGCGGAGACCCCTCAGGGCATGCTCAACTGTGTGGGACTTCAGAACAAGGGCGTGGACTATTTCTGCAAGAACATCTATCCCCAGATAAAGGATATAGACACCAACATGATAGTGAACGTGTCGGGCCACTCGCCCGAGAGCTATGCGGCGTGTGCCGAGCGCATAGGTGAGTTGGACAAGATACCTGCCATCGAACTGAACATCTCCTGCCCCAACGTGAAGGATGGCGGAATGGCGTTTGGTGTAACCTGCGAGGGCGCAGCGAGTGTGGTAAGGGCTGTGCGTAAGGCGTACGGAAAGACGCTCATCGTGAAACTTTCGCCCAATGTTACCAACATATCGGACATAGCCCGTGCTTGCGAGGCAGAGGGCGCTGATGCCGTATCGCTCATCAACACGCTGATGGGTATGGCTGTAGACATCGAGAAACGCAAGCCGTTGCTCAGTATCCGCACAGGCGGACTGAGCGGTCCCTGTGTCAAGCCCGTAGCCCTGCGTATGGTGTACGATGTGGCCCATGCCGTAAAGATACCCGTTGTGGGACTTGGCGGAATATCCACGGCAACGGATGCGATAGAATTCCTTATGTGCGGTGCGACGGCAGTGGAGATAGGAACGGCCAATTTTGTAGATCCCGCTGTTACAATGAAGGTAAAGCAAGGCATCAGCGACTGGCTCGATGCACACGGGTGCAGTAGCGTACACGAAATCATCGGTGTGCTGTAAATAAAGCCTGCAAAATGCAGCAAGGCAACGCGACAGGCATAAAAAAGGTTGTAAAAGGCGACAAAATGAGGTATAAAAAGGCACGTTTTTCTATATAAAAATAGGTGTGTTCGGAAATAATTGTTACCTTTGCAACCGCTTAGAAGCATTTTACAAATAACGTTATACAAAATTTTATGAACTTTACACTATTTATCACCGTTTTGCTGACGGCTGTGACTTTGGTGGTGGCTGCTTACGTCATCGCTAAGCTCATTGGTCCCCGCTCATACAATCCGGTAAAGGGTGAGCCCTTTGAGTGTGGTATCCCGACGCGCGGCAGCTCCTGGTTGCCAAGCCACATCGGCTACTACCTCTTCGCCATCCTCTTCCTGATGTTTGACATCGAGACCGTGCTGCTTTACCCATGGGCAGTCGTAGTTAAGCAGTTTGGACCTATGGCTCTCGTGAGCATAGGGTTCTTCCTGTTGGTATTGGTATTTGGCCTGGCTTACGCTTGGCGGAAAGGAGCGTTGGAATGGAAGTAAACAAGAGAGCCTCTATCAAGAGTATTCCTTACGACGAGTTTAAGGACAATGATACCCTCGAGAAGATAGCCCAAGAGCTCAACGAGGGTGGTGCCAATGTGGTGGTCGGTTCGCTCGACGCAGCCATCAACTGGGGACGCAGCAACTCTCTTTGGTCTTTGACCTTCGGTACCTCTTGCTGTGGTATCGAGTTCATGGCTGTGGGTTGTGCGCGTTATGACTTCTCCCGTTTCGGCTTCGAGGTTACCCGTAACTCTCCACGTCAGGCAGACTTGATTATGTGCGCCGGTACCATCACCAACAAGATGGCACCTGTGTTCAAGCGTTTGTACGATGAGATGGCCGAGCCCAAGTACGTTGTTGCCGTGGGCGGATGCACCATCTCCGGTGGTCCGTTCAAGAAGAGCTACAACGTGGTGCGCGGCATCAGCGAACTGGTGCCTGTGGATGTGTACATCCCCGGTTGCCCTCCACGCCCAGAGGCTATCCTCTACGGCATGATGCAGTTGCAGCGTAAGGTGAAGGTAGAGAAATTCTTCGGCGGTGCCAATCACAAGATGACCAAGGAGGAGAAGGAACTCTCCCTGTCGAAGGGTGGCTTGCACGGCTTGAGCAACGAGAACCTTGCCGACGCCAAGTTGCTCGGACACAAGGAGCCTATCATCGTAACAGAAGTACCTGAGGACTTCGATCCCCAGAAAGGTCTAACTGATTAAATATAATAAGGTATAAGAACATGAAACTGAATAACATTGAATTGAGTTTTGACAACTTTGCCGCAGAGATGGCGAAGTTGAAGAACGAGAAGCATTTCGACTACCTTGTTACCATCATCGGTGAAGACTTCGGCGAGGAGGGTCTCGGATGTATCTACATCCTGGAGAACACGCAGACCAACGAGCGTGCTTCCGTGAAGACCATCGCCAAGAAGGTGGACGGTTCTGACGTCATTCCTACTGTTATCGACCTCTGGAAGGTGGCCGACCTGTTGGAGCGTGAAGTATTCGATTTCGTCGGCATCAAGTTCCTGGGTCACCCGGACATGCGCCGTCTCTTCCTCCGCACCGACTTCAATGGCTATCCTCTGCGAAAGGACTTCGATATGAGCCCCGAGGCCAACAAGTTCCCTTGCACCGACGAGCCTGAGGATGACTTCACCGTGGAGTATTCTCTGAGCAAGGACGGTCACTTGGTAGCTACCCAGAAGCGTCGCTTCGACGAGGACGACTATGTGGTGAACATCGGTCCTAACCACCCGTCTACCCACGGTGTGCTTCGTCTGCAGACTGTCGTTGACGGCGAGACCGTGAAGCGCATCTACCCCCACCTCGGTTATATTCACCGTGGTATCGAGAAGATGTGGGAGGGAATGACCTATCCACAGACCTTGGCTTTGACAGACCGTCTGAACTACCTCTCCGCCATGATGCACCGCCACGCACTGGTGGGCGTGATAGAGGAGGGTATGGGCATCGAGCTTTCCGACCGCATCCGCTACATCCGCACCATCATGGACGAGTTGCAGCGTATCAACTCCCACTTGCTCTACCTCGGTTGTACCGCACAGGACTTGGGCGCCCTCACTGCGTTCCTCTACTGTATGCGCGACCGTGAGCACGTGCTGAACGTGATGGAAGAGACAACGGGTGGACGTCTTATCCAGAACTACTACCGCATCGGTGGTCTGCAGGCAGACATCGACCCCAACTTCGTGCAGAACGTGAAGACCCTCTGCAAGTATCTCCGTCCGATGATCCAGGAGTACCTCGACGTGTTCGGTGACAACGTGATTACCCACAACCGTCTCGAAGGTGTAGGTCCTATGGGGCTTGAGGATTGTATCAACTATGGTGTGACTGGTCCCGCCGGTCGTGCCTCCGGTTGGAAGAACGATACCCGCAAGCGTCATCCCTACGACATGTACGACAAGGTGGAGTGGAAGGAAATCACCCTGACGGGCTGTGACTCCATGGACCGCTACTACGTGCATATCCAGGAGTTGTACCAGAGCCTCGACATCATCGAGCAGCTCATCGACAACATCCCCGAGGGCGAGTTCTACATCAAGCAGAAGCCTATCATCAAGGTGCCCGAGGGACAGTGGTACTTCTCTGTGGAGGGAGCCAGCGGCGAGTTTGGTGTCTATCTCGACAGCAAGGGCGACAAGAGTCCTTACCGCATGAAGATGCGTCCGATGGGTCTCTCGCTCACAGGTGCCCTCGACCCGATGCTCCGTGGTCAGAAGATAGCCGACCTTATCACTACAGGTGCTGCCATCGACTTCGTTATCCCGGATATCGACAGATAATAAAATAATGTATAATTAATAATGTATAATGGATAATGAGCCTTCGGGCAAGGGCGCAAGCCTCATTATAAATTATAAATTATAAATTGTTAATTAAAAACATGTTTGATTTTAGTATAGTAACAACATTCATCGACAATCTCCTTCGCCAGACTCTGGGTCTGGGCGACTTCCTGTCGATATTGATAGAGTGCGTGCTTGTGGGCGTCTGCATCTTGACAGCCTATGCCCTCATCGCCATCGTGCTCATCTTCATGGAGCGTAAGGTGTGTGCCTACTTCCAGTGCCGTCTGGGCCCGATGCGTGTGGGTCCCTGGGGTATCTTCCAGGTATTCGCCGACGTGCTCAAGATGTTGATCAAGGAGATCTTCACCGTGGACAGAGCCGACAAGTTGCTCTATTTCATGGCTCCTCTCCTCGTTATCATCGCCTCCGTGGGTACCTTCTCGTTCCTGCCATGGAACAAGGGTGCGCATATCCTCGACTTCAATGTGGGCGTGTTCCTCATCACTGCCGTTAGTTCCATCGGTGTGATTGGTGTGTTCCTCGCAGGTTGGGCTTCCAACAACAAGTACTCCGTGGTGTCAGCCATGCGTGGTGCCGTGCAGATGATTTCTTACGAGATGTCTCTCGGTCTGTGCTTGATCTCTGCTGTGGTTCTCACCGGTACCATGCAGGTGAGCGGCATTGTAGAGGCACAGACTGGTGCTTGGAACTGGTTGATCATCAAGGGTCACGTGCCAGCCATCCTGGCTTTCCTCGTGTTCCTCGTGGCAGGTAACGCCGAGGCCAACCGTGGTCCTTTCGACTTGGCTGAGGCCGAGAGCGAGTTGACCGCTGGTTACCACACCGAGTATTCGGGTATGGGCTTCGGTTTCTACTACCTCGCCGAGTACCTCAACCTCTTCGTAATCTCTGGTATTGCCTCTACCGTATTCCTCGGTGGTTGGGCACCATTGAACATCGGCATCGAGGCGTTCGACAACTTGATGAACCTCATCCCGGGCTTCATCTGGTTCTTCGGCAAGACCTTCGCCGTGGTATGGCTCTTGATGTGGGTACGCTGGACATTCCCCCGTCTCCGCATCGACCAGATCCTGAAGTTGGAGTGGAAGTACCTGATGCCATTGTCATTGGTTATCCTCATCATGATGACCGTATGCGTAGCGTTCGGATTCCACGGATAAATCCCATAACACATTAATAAAACAAAAAAAGTATGTCTAACAATTCATATTTCGGCGGTATTGCAGCGGGTCTGAAGACCCTCGCCACAGGTATGAAGGTCACCCTGAAGGAGTACCTCACACCCAAGAGCACCGAGCAGTATCCTGAGAACCGCAAGACTACACTCCACGTCTCTCCACGATTCCGTGGCCGCCTGGTATTCGTCCGCGACGAGAACGAGGCCTACAAGTGTGTGGGTTGTACCTTGTGCGAGAAGTCATGCCCCAACGACACCATCAAGATCCAGACCGAGATGGTAGAGGATCCGGAGACAGGCAAGAAGAAGCGCAAGTTGGTGGATTACCAGTACGACTTGGGCGACTGCATGTTCTGTGAGCTTTGCGTCAACGCATGCAACTTCGGTGCCATCAAGTTTGTCAACGATTTCGAGAATGCCGTCTTCGACCGCAACAAGTTGGTGATGCACCTCGACAAGGAGGTTTACAAGGGCGGAAGCCTGCCAGGCCTCATCGACGGTGGCGCACCATTGGAAATCGGTAAGTTTAACACCAAGACCAAGTAATCAAGGAGGACAGTAACAATGATAACAGCAAATTTATTTATGTTCGTCATCTTGGCTGTAGTCATCCTTGGCTCAGCTTTGGTGTGCGTATTCACCAAGCGCATCATGCGTGCGGCAACTTTCCTGTTGTTCGTGCTCTTCGGCGTGGCAGGTCTCTACTTCCTGCTCGACTACACCTACCTGGGTGCCGCCCAGATTTCGGTGTACGCAGGCGGTATTACCATGCTCTACGTCTTCGCCATCCAGTTGGTGTCCAAGCGTACGCTCCAGGGACTCATGGAGCACGTCAAGGGCAGCAAGGTGCTGGGACGTGCGCTCGTCTGCCTCGTGGGTTTCATTACCCTGGCAGTCATCGTGTTGAAGAATGTATTCGTAGATATGGCCGCTACGGTGGCCGACACCGAGGTGCCTATGGACAAGGTAGGCTCTGCCCTGGTGGGTGCTGACAAGTATGGCTACGTGTTGCCATTCGAGTTCATCTCCGTGTTCTTGTTGGCATGTATCATCGGTGGTATCTTAATCGCAAGAAAGGAGGATAAGAAATGATTCCAGTACAATGTTTCTTCGTGCTATCGGCACTCTTGTTCTTCATCGGTGTCTATGGCTTTGTTACCCGTCGTAACCTCGTGGCAATGCTCATCTCTATCGAGCTTGTGCTGAATGCAGCCGACCTTAACTTCGCCGTGTTCAACCGCATCCTCTTCCCCGGAGAGCTGGAGGGCTTCTTCTTTACCCTCTTCTCCATCGGAGTGGCAGCAGCCGAGACAGCCGTGGCACTCGCCATTATTATCAACGTTTACCGCAACTACAACAGTGACCAGGTGAACAGTATTGAAAACATGAAATTCTAAAGTAAGAATATGTACAGTTATGCATTTTTGATACTTCTTCTCCCGTTCCTGAGCTTCCTGATCTTGGGACTTGCGGGTATGAAGATGAAAAGACCGGTAGCAGCCCTCATCGGTACCGTACTGATGGGTTGTGTGTTCGCCATGTCTGTATATACAGCCTACGAATACTTCTTCGCCGTGGGTCGCGATGCCTCCACAGGCTTGTACCCCACAGAGACTGTATTTAACTTCACATGGCTGAAGTTTACCGAGTTGCTGACGTTCAACATTGGTTTCCGACTGACACCACTCTCCGTATTGATGCTCATCGTGATTACCACCGTCAGCTTCATGGTCCACATCTACTCCTTCGGCTACATGGCCGAGCGTGACGAGAACTACAAGGTAGAGGAATACGAGAAGGGTATGCAGCGTTTCTACGCCTACCTGAGCCTCTTCACCATGTCCATGCTGGGCTTGGTGGTGGCCACCAACATCTTCCAGATGTACCTCTTCTGGGAGTTGGTGGGTGTTTGCTCCTACCTGCTCATCGGATTCTACTATCCCAAGCACGCTGCCGTTCATGCCAGCAAGAAGGCGTTTATCGTGACCCGTTTCGCCGACCTCTTCTTCCTGATCGGTATCTTGTTCTACAGCTTCTATGTTGGTACGTTCAACTACGACCTCAACGCGCAGCCCGAGCTTCACAGTGCTTTGGCTGGTGCTGCATGGGTGATGCCTACGGCTTTGTTCCTCATGTTCATCGGTGGTGCCGGTAAGAGTGCTATGTTCCCCTTGCACATCTGGTTGCCGGATGCCATGGAGGGTCCTACTCCTGTGTCTGCCTTGATCCACGCTGCCACCATGGTGGTAGCCGGTGTTTATCAGGTGGCAAGTCTCTTCCCCATCTGGGTAGAGTACGCTCCACAGACTTTGCACTATGTGGCTTACATCGCAGCCTTCACTGCCTTCTATGCAGCAGCTGTAGCTTGCTGCCAGCGCGACATCAAGCGTGGTTTGGCTTTCTCTACCATCTCGCAGATTGCCTACATGCTCGTAGCCCTCGGCGTTTGCTTCGCCGTAGACAATCACCACGGCGGTCTGGGTTACATGGCTGGTATCTTCCACTTGTTCACACACGCCATGTTCAAGGCTTTGCTGTTCCTCTGCTCTGGTGCCATCATCGTCATCATCGGCAGCAACTTCAAGGACTACATGGGCGGCTTGCACAAGTACATGCCTATCACCAACGTTTGCTTCCTCATCGGTTGCTTGGCGATTGCGGGTATACCTCCCTTCGCAGGCTTCTGGTCAAAAGATGAAATCATCTCTGCTTGCTTCCAGTTCTCTCCCTACATGGGGTGGTTCATGACTGTGGTGGCAGGTATGACAGCCTTCTACATGTTCCGTCTCTATTACGTTATCTTCTGGGGACAGAGCTACTACGAGTTGGATCCCGAGCATCGTCGCAAGCCACAGGAGGTTCCCTTCGTAATGTGGGGCCCGTTGGTGTTCCTCGCAGTCATCTCGGTGTTCTGCGGTTTGATTCCTTTCGGCCACTTCATCTCGGCCGACGGACAGAGCTATGACATCCACATCGACATGAGCGTGGCTACCACCTCTGTGATTGTTGCCCTCATCGGCATCGGTCTGGCTACCTATATGTACGCTCCCAAGAAGACTCCTCTTGCCGACGCATTGGCAAAGAAGATGCCTAAGTTGCACAAGGCAGCGCTGAATCGTTTCTACATCGACGACGCATGGCAGTTCTTCACCCACAAGATTGTGTTCGGTTGCTTCTCCAAGCCCATCGCATGGTTCGACCGCCGCGTTATCGACGGCACGTTCAACTTCATGGCATGGGGCACACAGGAGGCAGGCGAGACCATCCGTCCTTGGCAGAGCGGCGATGTACGCAGCTACGCCATCTGGTTCCTCACCGGTACCGTGGCATTGACGCTCATCCTCATCGCATTTGTCTAATAGCATGTCTCACAATTAAGTAAATAGAAAAGAAATGAATTTAAGTATATTCGTCATAGTACCACTCATCATGTTGCTCGGCCTCTGGTTGGCTCGCAACGACAAGCAGGTGCGTGGTGTGATGGTAGCAGGTGCCACCGTGCTGGTAGCCCTCTCCGTCTATTTGGTGTTTGCATTTCTCGAGGCTCGTGAGACAATGCCGGCAGACCAAGCTCCTATGCTCTTCACCTACAGTGTGCCATGGTTCAAGCCCTTGCACATCAACTACAGTCTCGGTGTAGACGGTATCTCTGTGGTGATGCTGCTCCTTACTTCCATCATCGTCTTCACGGGTACCTTCGCCTCTTGGCAGATGGAGCCTATGAAGAAGGAGTATTTCCTCTGGTTCACCCTCTTGAGCATCGGTGTGTATGGCTTCTTCATCTCCGTGGATATGTTCACCATGTTCATGTTCTACGAGGTGGCGCTCATCCCTATGTACCTCTTGATTGGTGTGTGGGGTAGTGGTGCGAAAGAGTATTCTGCCATGAAGCTTACCTTGATGTTGATGGGTGGTTCTGCCCTCCTCATCATCGGTATCTTGGGTATCTACTTCTACAGTGGTGCCCAGACCTTCGAGATTATGGACATCGCCCACCATACCAATGGTGCGCATGCAATCCCCGAGAGCGTGCAGAACGTGTTCTTCCCCTTGCTCTTCATCGGTTTCGGTATCTTGGGTGCTTTGTTCCCCTTCCACACATGGTCTCCTGACGGTCACGCCAGTGCCCCGACAGCTGTGTCCATGTTGCACGCCGGTGTGTTGATGAAGCTCGGTGGTTACGGTTGCTTCCGCATCGCCATGTTCCTCTTGCCAGCCGCTACCCACGGATTCTGGATCAAGGTGTTCCTGGTGTTGACCACCATCTCTATCGTTTATGGTGCCTTGTCTGCCTGTGTGCAGACCGACTTGAAGTACATCAACGCCTACTCCTCAGTTTCTCACTGTGGTATGGTGCTCTTCGCCCTCTGTATGATGACCCAGACAGCAGCTACGGGTGCTATCCTCCAGATGTTGTCTCACGGTTTGATGACCGCCCTCTTCTTTGCCGTTATCGGTATGATTTACCACCAGGCTGGCACGCGTGACGTTCGTTACCTGGGTGGTTTGATGAAGATTATTCCTTTCCTCTCTGTAGGTTATGCTGTGGCAGGTCTCGCCAACCTCGGTTTGCCAGGTTTCTCTGGTTTCGTGGCTGAGATGACCATCTTCGTGGGTGCGTTCCAGAACGCCGACATGTTCCACCGCGTATGTACCATCATCGCTTGTACCTCCATCGTAGTGACGGCTGTATACATCCTTCGCTGTGTGGGCAAGATCCTTTACCAGAAGGTCCCCAACCCCAAGTTGGAGAAGTTGCACGATGCCACATGGGACGAGCGCATCGCCGTGGCAGGTCTTATCGCCTGCGTGGCAGGTCTCGGTATGTTCCCACTCTGGGCAGAGGAGATCATCATGGATGCCGTAGGCCCTATCTTTAGTGTAATAAACATGTAATAAATATCAGAAGAAATGAATTACAGTCAATTTTTAAATATGATTCCAGAGGCTACCTTGATGGCAGTCCTGCTTATCACTTTCATAGCTGACTTCTGCAGTTCCAAGAGCGCAGACCGTAAGTGGTTCAATCCTCTGGTATGTCTCTTGATGGTGGCTCATATCGCCATCAATATCTGCCCCACGCACGCCAGCGAGGCTTTCGGCGGCATGTACGCCACTGGTCCTGCCGTAGGTGTACTGAAGACCATCCTCGCCTTGGGTACGCTCATCGTTATCATTCAGGCAAAGGAGTGGTTGAGCCGTGAGGACACTGCCTTCAAGGAGGGTGAGTTCTATATGCTCACCATCTCCACCCTGCTCGGTATGAACATGATGGTGAGTGCCAACCACTTCCTCCTGTTCTTCCTCGGCTTGGAGATGGCATCCGTGCCTATGGCTTGCCTCGTGGCTTTCGACAAGTACCGTCACAACTCCGCTGAGGCTGGTGCCAAGTTTATCTTGACAGCCACCTTCTCCAGCGGTGTGATGATTTATGGTATCTCCCTGCTCTATGCTGCCTGCGGTACGCTGTACTTCGGCGACATGGCTGCCGTGGTGAAGCCATCAGCCCTGAGCATTGCCGGTCTGGTGTTCTTCTTCAGTGGCTTAGGCTTCAAGATTTCCTTGGTTCCTTTCCACTTCTGGACAGCCGATTCTTACCAGGGTGCACCTACTACCGTTACGGGTTACCTCTCTGTAGTGTCTAAGGGTGCTGCAGCGTTCACACTCTGTGCCATCCTGATGAAGGTGTTCGCACCTATGGTACACTACTGGACCGTATTGCTCTACATCGTCATCGTACTCTCCATCACTATCGCCAACCTCTTCGCCATCCGTCAGAGTGACCTGAAACGCTTCATGGCGTTCTCTTCTATCTCTCAGGCAGGCTACATCATGTTGGCTGTGGTAGGTAATTCTGCGATGAGCGTGACCGCCCTTACTTACTACGTGCTTATCTATGTGGTAGCCAACATGAGCGTCTTCACTATCATCTCGGCTGTAGAGGAGCACAACAACGGCACCGTTCAGATGGACAGCTACAACGGTCTCTACAAGACCAATCCCCGCTTGGCATTCCTGATGACCTTGGCTTTGTTCTCCCTCGGTGGTATTCCACCGTTTGCAGGTATGTTCTCTAAGTTCTTCGTGTTCATGGCAGCTGTGGGTACTCACGATATCCACACCACGATGGGTGCCTGGGCATACGGTGTGGTATTCATCGCCTTGGTCAACACGGTAATCAGCTTGTACTACTACTTGCTCATCGTGAAGGCTATGTTCATCAAGCACAACGACAACCCGTTGCCTACCTTCCAGAGCGCATGTTCTACCAAGTTGGCACTTGCCATCTGTACGGTAGGTATCGTGGCATTCGGCGTATGCTCGTTCGTCTTCGACTGGATTTCAGTAGCTGCGAACGCATAAGCGTGTTTTGCAAAACTAACAGTTTCGGCGGATATGTACTCCGTCTTATAATAAAGAGGGTGTGTCAAAAAAGACACACCCTCTTTGTTGTTCCGGACTGTAAGCCCAGCTACACATAGCTCAGGGTGTTGCCCTGAACTATGAGCATCTGCCCCTTCAGGGCGTGCAGGAGGTACGGCGCCCCCACCGTATCCACACACAATGCAGCGGGGACGCGTCTCGCTACTACAACAGCCCAGCGCATTATGGTACAGCGGGCGCTGCAAACTACTATAGTTAGCTTACCTTTTACAGATGTCCACCACATGACTGCCTGCTCCCATCAGGTCTGGGCGTTCAGATACACGTTTCTGATAGTCGAGGAAACGGGCAAACGTCTCGTCGCTCATCTGGTTGAGGCGCGTACGCATATAGTCGGACGGTCCGTCGGGAGAGAAAATGGTGACACGGTCCAGTCCGGCCATCCGGTCCAGTCTGTCGATGTCCTCCAACCGCACATAATCGTACAGCTCGTCTTGGTTGGCCTGTATGTGGAAATCCTCGTCCACGGCACCGCGTTCCATCAGCCCGTCGATGCGGTCTTCGTCAAAGCAGTAAGAGAGGATGCTGTACTCGTTCATCAGATAGGCTACAAAGATAAGACCGCCTGGCTTCGTTACCCGTCGGGCCTCAGTAAGCGCCTTGAGCTTCTCTTCATCGCCTATGAGATGGTATAGAGGTCCGAGCAGTAGCGTGATGTCAGCCGAAGCATCGGGCAGGAAAGGCATGTGGCGTGCATCGCTCTGCACAACATCGGCAGTGGGCTCCCGCTTCAGAAACACGTCAATGTTGCGCCGTACCAGTTCTACCGCCTTTACATTGTAGCCTTCGGCCATGAGCGCCGAAGTATAGCGCCCTGTGCCCGCCCCGATGTCGAGCAGATGCATGCCCGGACGCAGAAAGCGGTGCAAGTGGTACATCGTCGTTTCGAACTCCACTATGCCGTGACGGCGCAGCAGGCGTAGGTCTTCGGGGTGTTTGTTGTAATGTTTCTCTATGTTGGATAGTGCCATTTGTCTGTTTCGTAATGGTAAAAACTAAGTGGGTAATAATGCAAAGGTAGTCAATCTTTTGCAAAATGCCAAGATTTTCCCCTTCTATTTCTGGAGTATATTCGAGGGAAATGTGTATCTTTGCATCGTTAATATAAGGAGATTTTGATATGATGAATATGAAGACTTTGATGGTATGCGGCATGCTGCTGCTTCCATCGCTGAGCCAGGCACAGAGTTGCTGTCAAGCCAAGAGTGACAAGAAATGTGAGAAGCAGGAGGTTAAGGCTTGCTGCCAGATGAACAATGAGGTGATAAAGACCATCATGTCTCGCCGTTCCGTTCGCAAGTATCTCGACAAACCCGTAGAGCATGAGAAGTTGGCACTTATTGCCAAGTGTGGCATCAATGCCCCAAACGGTATGAACCAGCAACCTTGGGCTGTAAGAGTGGTAGAGAACCAAGACTTTATCAAGGGAACTACCGAGATATTCAAGAAGGAAAACCCTGAGCAGGCGAAGCGTGATGCCAACTTCAAGAATATGTATCGCAATGCCCCTAATATTATCGTGGTGGCTACACCGAAGGGTAGGGGATTGGTGGATGCTGGCCTGATGGGCGAGAACATGATGCTTGCAGCCAAGTCGTTGGGGCTCGGCACCTGCTGTCTGGGTGGTCCTGTCCGTTTTCTTCAGAGTAGTGATGCTTGCAAGCCATACCTTGCCAAGCTCAATCTGCCAGAAGGTTATGAGATTTGCTACATTCTCGCCGTCGGTTATCCTGACGAGGCTCCAGAGGCGAAGCAAAGGGACGAGAGCAAAATAGAGTTTATCAAGTAGTCGACAAAGTAGAAGAGTTCAGAAGCTATTACGCCAGAGCTGCATAAAGACAAATGAAGAAACAGAGATGGTAGTGTGAGAGAAGGGGTAAACCCAAGAATGTTGTATCTTTGCAATTATGGAACAAGTTTCCGGTTTCTATAATCTTCCTACAGGTGTAACCTCCAGTCAGTTTAGTGATATGGTGGAGGTGTCCAATAGCGGCTTTAACGTCCTCATCCGTGCCAAGCGCGACGGAAAGTGGTGGATGTTGAAGGCGCTCGCTCCCGATGTGCGCCATCTGGAGGTGTACCATAACTTGCTGCGCAAGGAGTTCGACATCTTGGCCGGTTTGGAGCATCCCGGTGTGGTGCATGCCCACGGCATCGAGGAGGTGGATGGCTACGGCGAATGCCTCGTGATGGAATGGATAGACGGGCAGACCTTGCAGCACTGGCTACGGGAATCTCATTCTCTTGCTGCACGCAAGAGGGTGGCGCGCCAGTTGCTCGCCGTGATGGAGTATGTGCACGGCAGACTGGTGGTGCACCGCGACCTGAAACCATCCAACATCATGATAACGCGCAACGGCGGCATGCTGAAGTTGATAGACTTCGGACTGGCCGATGCTGACAGCTACACCATCTTGAAGGAACCTGCCGGCACCTCCCGCTATGTGTCGCCTGAGCAGCAGGCGGGAGGCCCCACAGACGTGCGCAACGACATCTACAGCATGGGTGTCATCCTGCAGCAGTTGCGCCCGGGGCTCACTTATCGTATGGTAGCCAAGCGTTGTCTCCTTCCCATGAAACGACGGTACGCCAACGTGGTGGAAATGAGACGTCGTGTGCATCTTATTCACAAGGGTAACATCTTCCTTGGTGTTTTCATGGGGATAATCGTATGCGGATGTTTCGCAGGGGCTACTATATACAATAAGGTGGCTACCACAGAACAGACGTGTGATGTCATAACGCAGTTTATGGTAGGCAATTTGGAGTTTAAGTCGTGGGGTGGCGGACTGGTGACGGTCTGTGCTGCCAACGAGAAGGATTCCGTGGTGGAGATACCCAGTTCGGTGAAGTATATGGGTGTAACTTACCATGTAGATGAGATAGAGGACAGTGCCTTTGCCGGTTATCCACAGCTCAAGCGCATGGTGTTGCCCGACAATCCGCAGCTACACATGATGAAGCACGTCTTCGATGGGAGCCCTGCTCTGGAAAGCCTGTGCTTCCGAAGCAAGGTTCCGCCGACGCTGGGCAATGCGATATGGCATGTGACGATGGAGGACGTGTTCGATGCTTCCGCCCTTAAGCGAATCCGTCTGTACGTACCCGAGGGAAGCCGTGAGGCTTATCGCCGCTCCCCCTGGGGAAATTTCGCACATATAGAGGAATACTGATTCATATCCGCAACTTGAAAACCTCTTGCAGGTTGCCTTTATTAGAAGGTACGGCACCCTCGCTGTATCATCATCAGGCAGCCGTAGTAGTGTGCAGCGTCCCCGCTGCACTATCACTAAGCATGTCTAACTGTAGTAGTGTGCAGCGTCCTCGCTGCACTAATTTTTACTATTGCATACGGGTGGCGAAGGCGCATTTGTGGCGGAATATTACTATGCTGTTTACGATAGCTATCTATGGCACTTAGTCGTCCTAACTATGCTGTT
>CAVCGV010000068.1:0-16384 GCA_963601815.1 bacterium | reverse complement strand
GTACGGCGAGGACGCCGTACCTACTAATAAGTGCAACCGTATGTTCTATTATTTTAACCACGAATCGCACGAATCCAACGAATATTCTTTTCGAACACGCAATGTACATGTCACATAGAATATTGCTTGCAAGGCTCATACCTTTCTGTTTTCTGGCATCGTTTTTTTAGCGTTTACTCTTCACTTAGTTGTATTCTGCTGTTAAGTAACGTACGCCCACGCATAGACTCTTCAATTAGTGTACATTTCAGAGGGAAGAAGGACATATATTTCGTTAGAAAGTGTTTAATTGGTTAAATATATGCTGATAACCAGAATATTACTTGCGTAATTCAACTTTTTTTTGTACCTTTGCACTCGATAAGAATAAGGATAGCATTTCCTCGTGACTTTTCAAGGAGGTTATCCGTTAAGGTATCTAACGGAACTGAGACTGGCAACCGTTCTTTTTCTCACAAGTTGCCGTCGCGAAATCACTGATGTTGTATTTCAGCTTTTCAGGTTCCATAAAACAATATTTATGAAGAGAATAACAATGATTTTTGTCAGCATGCTTATGCTGACGGTAAAGATGAGTGCAGCGTCGGCTGCCAATTTAGAAAATGAATCCTCTACGTCAGACTATGATTGGAATCCAGTGATGGAGGCTATCATTCAGGTAGAGAGTGAAGGAAACGCCAAGGCTGTTTGTGGCAATTCCGTAGGAGTGATGCAGATTACTCCGGTGCTTGTAGCAGAATGTAACAATATTCTGAAGCGTAGAAAGAGCAAGACGCGTTATAAACTCGCTGACAGGTTCAGCATTCACAAGTCGAAAGAGATGTTCTTGCTCATACAGTCTGTTTACAATCCTCTTAACAGCATCGAAAAGGCCATCCGTTCGTGGAATGGTGGCAATCATTACAGCGTGAAAAGAACCCAGCGCTATTTTGAAAAAGTAATGAAACATCTGAAAAGTAAATGATTGAATTCATAGTCCGGTTGTTCCGTCAGGAACGACCGGATTTTTTTTGCCTTTCGCCAAACGGTTTGTATTCGCCAACGATTTTCTATGAACCGCAGGATTGCTATTGGTCAAACAATTTGCCATGAACCAAATAATGGCTAATGGTAAAACAAAAAAGACAAGAAATCTTTCGACTTCTTGTCTCTATAGTTGCGGCGGCAGGACTCGAACATGCGACCTCCAGGTTATGAGCCTGGCGAGCTACCAACTGCTCCACACCGCGATATTATCAACTCATTTCTGAATTGCGAGTGCAAAGGTACTAACTTTTTTTGAATCCTCCAAATGTTTTACCGTCATATTCTTGTTTTTAACGGATTTTAAAAAATAATATTTGTCCATATCAAATTAAAAGACTACTTTTGCACAGAATAATTTGTTGTGCAATCAATTTAACGAAGGGACACGATTATGTCAATATCCAAAACTCGTCAGAAACTTGTTGATGTGGCACGTCAGCTTTTTGCCAAAAACGGTATCGCCAACACGACTATGAATGATATTGCCGTTGCTTCTGGCAAAGGCAGGCGTACGCTTTATACTTATTTCAGCAGGAAGGAAGACGTTTACTATGCTGTCATCGAATCGGAGCTGGAACGCTTGTCCGACAAACTTGACGAGGTGGCTGCCAGTAAAATGAGACCTCAGGAGAAAATCATAGAGCTGATTTATACCCACCTCAGTATGATAAAGGAGACAGTGGTAAGAAATGGCAACCTTCGTGCTGAGTTTTTCCGGAATATCTGGATGGTGGAGAAGGCACGCAAGAACTTTGACGAGGATGAGATAGAGCTGTTGCGTCGCGTCTACTCCGAAGGTAAGTTGGACGGTGAGTTTGACATCGACAATGTTGATCTTGTGGCAGACATCACGCACTACTGCATCAAGGGTCTGGAGGTGCCTTTCATCTACGGACGTTTGGGGCATGGACTGGACGTGGAGTCGAGCAAGCCGTTGGTTGCAAAAGTTGTCTATGGAGCTTTGGGCAAGACAGGAATGAAACTATAACGGCGGGTTCTAAAAAATCCATCACAGAGCTTTCCTCCTAAAGAAGATGTTTTACTATGCGATTTTTTAGAACACACCCAAGCCAAGACGCAAGAGAGAACATTACATAATAAATAAAGAGAACATTGCAAAATAAATAAATTAAAAAGAAAATGGGATTATTAACAGGTAAGACAGCCCTTGTTACAGGTGCTGCACGCGGCATCGGTAAGGCTGTCGCTATGAAATTCGCCTCAGAGGGCGCTAACATTGCTTTTACTGACCTCGTCCTGAACGACGAGATGGCTGCTGGTCTGGAGGCTACTCGCAAGGAGATAGAGGCACTCGGCGTTACTTGCCGTGCTTATGCCGGTAACGCTGCCGATTTTGAGGAGACAGAGAAGACCGTAAAGCAGATACACGCAGATTTCGGAAGTATTGATGTCCTCGTCAACAATGCCGGTATTACAAAGGACGGTCTGATGCTTCGTATGAGCGAGGCCCAGTGGGATGCTGTACTCAATGTCAACTTGAAGTCGGCCTTCAACTTTATCCATGCCTGCTCGCCCATCATGCTCCGTCAGCGCAGCGGTTCTATCATCAATATGGCTTCTGTAGTTGGTGTACACGGTAACGCAGGCCAGTGCAACTATGCAGCCTCTAAGGCTGGTATGATAGCCCTCGCCAAGTCTATCGCACAGGAGTTGGGTCCCAAGGGTGTACGTGCCAACGCTGTGGCTCCGGGCTTCATCGAGACAGCCATGACTGCACAGCTTCCCGAGGATATCCGCAAGGACTGGATGAAGAAGATACCTTTGCGCCGTGGCGGTCAGACAGAGGATATTGCCAACGTCTGCCTCTTCCTTGCTTCGGATATGTCAAGCTACGTTAGTGGACAGGTTATCCAGATTGACGGTGGCATGAATATGTAAACTGTCAGTCTGACACACAACAAGAAAAAAATGAAGGTCGTTTACGAAGACAACCATATCATTATTGTTTCCAAGAGTAGCGGTGAAATCGTCCAGGGGGATAAAACCGGCGACGAGCCTCTCTCCGAGACCGTGAAACAGTATATCAAGGAGAAGTACCACAAGCCGGGGAACGTGTTCCTCGGCGTGGTGCATCGACTTGACCGTCCTGTTTCCGGACTTGTAGTCTTCGCCAAGACTTCCAAGGCGCTGAGCCGACTGAACATGATGTTCCGCGACGGTGATGTGCACAAAACCTATTGGGCCATTGTCGGGAATATGCCGCAGGAACCTGAGGCTACCCTTACTCATTGGATTGTAAGGAACGAGAAACAAAACAAAAGCTACGCATACGACAAGGAGGTTAGGAATTCCAAAAAAGCAGTATTAAAGTATAAGGTGATAGGGCATACCGAACGTTACACGCTTTTGGAGGTAAACCTGATGACAGGTCGTCACCATCAGATACGTTGCCAGTTGGCAAAGATGGGCTGTCCCATCAAGGGCGACTTGAAGTATGGTGCACCGCGCAGCAATCCTGACGGCAGTATCTGCTTACTTTCCAGACATGTAGAGTTTGTACATCCTGTTTCTAAGGAAAAGTTGAGCGCCGATGCTCCCTTGCCCGATGACAACCTGTGGCAGGCTATTTGTCCGCCTGCTGGTATGCAGCGCGACTGAAATACACCCCATTCTAAAACGAAAAATCCATGTCTACGAAGAAGAAATATGGCATTTGTGCAGGTATCGCAGTCTTGACACCCCTCTTGTTGCTCCTTCTGACTGCGATACTGTTGTATTTACCACCCGTACAAAACTGGGCTGTAAAGCGCGTGGCAGCATACGCCTCCGAGTCGACAGGCATGGATATCAGCGTACAACATGTCAACCTTTCCTTTCCACTCAGACTCGAGGTGAAGGGAGTCAATGTGTACCAACCTTCGGATACACTGAAAAACACAACAACCCAAACACAGCCAACCCCAAAAGATACCATTGCCGACATCGGCCGCATGTGGGTAGACGTACAACTGTTGCCGTTGCTGAAAAGTCAGGTGATGGTAGACGGCCTTGAATTCAACCGTATGCGTGTCAATACGGCTCATTTTATCCATGAGGCACGTATCAAGGGAGATATCGGAACCCTCTCGCTGCAAGCACACGGTATAGACCTGAAGAAGGAACATGTCCAGGTAGACGATGTCCTTCTCGCCGACTCCCGTCTGTCAGTGGAACTCAGCGACACGGTACCGGAAGACACGACACCCAGTTCCAATTTCTGGAAAATAAACATTCGTAAACTCAAGATAAAAGATACGGGGCTTTCGCTCCATATGCCCGGCGACACGCTGCAGATAGGTGCTTACCTCGGTAATGCTATAGCCAGTAAAACCTATATTGACCTGTACCAGGGACTCTATCAGGTTTCACATCTTGACCTGCAGCGCGGTAAGTTTACCTACGACAACTACCAGACGGCCATGCTTGCCGGCAAGACACCAGCGCAGGTGGTGCCGGCCGCAGGGATGGACTTTGATCATCTCGCCTTGCGCAACATGGCACTGTCGGCCGACTCTTTTTATTTCTGCAAGTCGGATATAGACATACGCATACGTAGTGCCCGTTTTGCAGAGCGCAGCGGGCTGCAGGTAGACAGAATGGCGGGCCGTTTTGTAATGGACTCCGTCAAGATGCAGTTGCCCGACATGTACCTGCAGACCCCCTCTTCCCGTCTGCAGACCACGTTCAGTATGGACATGAATGCCTTTGCCGTATCGGCGCCAGGCAAGTTGACGGCCCGTCTCCGTGGCAGTATAGGGCGCGAAGACCTCATGCTCTTTGCCGGACAATACATGCCTTCCGCCATGCGCAGTCGCTGGCCCTATTACCCGCTCAGCATAGAGGGAACATTGAAGGGAAACCTGCAGCGCCTGACCTACGACGGGCTGGAGGTGTCATTGCCCACAGCATTCCGCCTGGCCTCCTCGGGCACACTTGCCAACCTTACTGCCCCTTCCCGGCTCAAGGCAGACGTCAGTTTGGATGCCAAAACCTATAACCTCAATTTCATTACAGCCCTGCTCGACCCGTCTTTGCTCAAGGAACTGCGCATACCTTCCGGTATCGGCATCAAAGGCAGACTTCATGCAGATGGTCCTCATTATGCTACCAACCTCTATGTAACAGAGGGGCGCGGACGTATGCATATTGATGCGGCTGCAGACACCCAGACCGACAAGGACGGCAACCTATACATGCCTGGATTGGCTTATTGCGCCAAGGTGAATGCCGTTAATGTACAGCCCCGTCATTTCCTTCCGCGTCAGGAACTCTATTCCTTTACGGGCAGTATCGAGGCAGAGGGCAGGGGAGTGGACTTCCTGTCTGCCGCTACACGCCTGAATGCCAAGGCGCAGGTTAAGAAGATACATTATGGGCGGTATGATACGGGCAACATACAGGCAGTGGCGCATGTGGCCAACGGTAAGGTGCATGCCGACGTGGACAGCAAGAACGATTACCTTACCGGACGGTTGAGTATCGATGCGCTGACAGCCTCTAAGGATGTACAGGGCACCGTCGTCGCAGACGTACGTACGGCAGACCTCTGGCTTATGGGACTCACACAGTCGCCCATGAAGGCTTCGGTATGCGGACATGCGGATTTGCACACAGACCTCAACGAGAGCCATTCGTTGCAGGCCACGTTTGGAGACATCGCCGTGCAGACCAAGCAGAAAACCTATCATCCGGTGGATGTCGTCGTAGACCTTGTGACGAACAGTGACACGACCCATGCCGTTGCAGACTGTGGCGACTTCCATCTCCGTATGGATACACACGGAGGTTACCGCAAACTCCTTGCCCGGTTGGATGTCCTGCAGGAGGAACTGATGGCACAGCTTCGTAACCGCAGCATAGACCAGATACGCATACGACGCGAGCTTCCTTTGGCGCATGTCTATCTTACTACCGGGCGCGACAACTTCATTTCGCGCTTCATAGAGTACAACGGCTACCACTTCAAGTCGGTGGAGATGTTGCTCGATACCTCTCCCAAGTCGGGAGTGAACGGTTATCTCAATGTCGACTCCCTTGTGGCGCAGGGCGTGCAGCTCGATACTGTCCGTGCTAAAATACTTACCCTTGGCGATACCATCCGCTATACGGCCCGCATACAGAACAACAAGAACAATCCGCAGTACGTCTTCCGTGCCCTCGTGGACGGAGAGGTACAGGAACGAGGTTCCGACATCAGTGCCAGCATCTATGATGCCAACGGCAGACTGGGCGTCAAGTTAGGACTTGCCGCCATTATGTACGGCAACGGCATACGGGTGAGCCTTACCGACACCCAGCCCGTCTTAGGCTACAAGACCTTTACTGCCAACGATGACAACTATCTCATGCTGGGCCGGGATATGCGTGTGTCAGCCAACCTGCAACTGGAGGATGACAAGGGAATGGGTGTGCGTATCTATTCTAATGACGATAACGAGGAGGCCTTACAGGACATCACGGTGGGCATGAGTAATTTTGACCTTGACAAGGTGCTCAGTGTCATACCTTATATGCCCGAAGTATCTGGAATCATGAATGGTGACTTTCATATATTGCAGACACGGGAGAACCTCTCTATCGCCTCCAATCTCACGGTAGACAACCTCGTGTACGAGAAGTGTGCCATGGGCAATGTAGGTACCGACTTCGTCTATATGCCAAAGGACGACGGTACCCATGCCGTCGACGGTATTCTGAAATATGAAGGCGAGGAGGTGGCCACGATACAGGGTACCTATCGCTCGGAAGGTGAGGGCTACCTCGACGCACGCCTTGCTATGAACAAGTTGCCGCTACACTTCATCAACGGATTCGTGCCCGACCAGCTTGTAGGTCTCAAGGGACGCGGCGAGGGCGAACTGTCCGTAAAGGGAGCATTGGACAAGCCGCAGGTGGACGGTGAGATATACCTCGACTCCGTCTATCTGGTAAGTGTGCCTTATGGCGTGTCGATGCGCTTCGACAATGATCCCGTGCGCATCTCCGGCAGCAAACTGCTCTTCGAGAACTTCATGATGTACGCCAACAATGATAGTCCGCTCAATGTGCAAGGATACCTCGACTTCTCTAATCTTGACAACATGATGCTTGATATCAAGATGCGGGCACAGAACTTCCTGCTGGTAGATGCCAAGGAGAATGCGCGCTCCGAAGCCTTCGGTAAGGCATACGTCAATTTCTTCGGCAGTATGCAGGGAGCATTGAGCAACCTCAAGATGCGTGGCAAGCTCGATGTGTTGGGCAATACCGACATGACCTATATCCTGCGCGAATCAGAACTGACGACCGATACGCAGCTTGATGAGCTGGTGAAGTTTACCGACTTCAACAGCGGTAAGGAAGAACCCGTTGTGCGTCCCAAGATAGAAGGCTTCGACATGCTCCTCGGCATGTCCATAGACGAGTCGGCACACATACTCTGTGCCCTGAATGCAGACAAGACAAACTACATTGATCTCATGGGAGGTGGCGACCTGCGTATGACTTATAATCCTGTGGATAACCTGCAGTTGTCGGGCAAGTATACGCTCAACAACGGAGAGATGAAATACTCCCTCCCCATCATCCCGCTCAAGACCTTTAGCATACAGGACGGCAGTTACCTCGAGTTTACGGGCGACCCCTTCAACCCGTCGCTGAACATCACTGCTACAGAGAGTGTGAAGACCACGGTTAACGAGGGCCAGGGCACCGGGCGCACGGTAGACTTCCTTTGTGGAGTCGAACTGTCACAGACGCTCAGTAAGCCCGGTATACAGTTCATTATCTCGGCCCCTTCCGACATGACCATGCAGGACGAACTGAACACCATGAGCATAGAGGAGCGCGGCAAGGTGGCCATCACGATGCTCGCCTCTGGTATGTATCTGTCCAGTGGTAATACCAGCTCGTTTACGATGAACAGTGCCCTCAGTTCGTTCCTCAACTCGGAAATCAACAACATTGCGGGTACGGCCATGCGCTCCATCGGACTCGACATCGGCATGACGGTAGACAATTCCGTCAATGCTGCAGGTGCCATCCATACAGACTATAACTTCAAGTTTGCCAAGCGCTTCTTCAATAACCGTCTCTCTTTCAGCTTGGGTGGTCAGGTGTCATCGGGAGCGGAGATGGAGAATGCCGTGAAGAACGATGCCTTCTTCAGTAATGTCGAGATACAGTACCGTCTCAACGATGGTGCCAGCCAGTATATCCGTGGTTTCTACAACAACAATACCTACGACTGGCTCGAAGGGCAGATAGGAGAGTATGGTGTCGGTTTCAAGTGGCAACGCAAGTTGCAGCGTTTCCTTGATATCTTCCGTTTCAAGAACGATACGCAGACGCTCCCCGTATCCAAGGACTCTGCCGATACTGTCGCGCCCGTGTCCTCGTCAGTAGTGGTTACCCCAAATGAAAAGATCCATGAGAAAAAATAGATTCTGCAGTCTGCACACCCTCTTGCGGACCATACGACCTGCTTACTGTATGCCCCTTGCCGTAGTCCTCGGCGGGGTGTTGATGGTAGCCTGCTCTTCCACCAGTGCCCTGAAAGGCGACGAACAGCTCTTTACTGGTCTGAAGAAGATAGAATACACCGACTATGTAGAGAGCAGCTATGCCGACTCTGCCATCCAGGAAATGGAGTCGGCGCTCGCCTCGGCCCCTAACGGCGCCCTCTTCGGCAGTAGTTATTACCGTACCCCCTTCCCCATACGTCTGTGGATATGGAATGCCTGTTCGCAGTCGGAGGGAGCCATCCCCAAGTGGCTTACCAAGACATTCGGCTCCCAGCCCAAGCTCATGGCGAATGTCAATCCGCGTCTGCGTGCGCAGGTGGCTGAAAACCAACTCGCCAAGTTGGGATATTTCCATGGCAAGGTAGACTATAAGGTACTTACGCAGAGCAATCCGAAGAAGGCCAAGGTAGCCTATCATGTGGCCATGGGTCCGCTCCTTACGCTCGATACCGTGCAGTATGTCAATTTCCCCGACGAGGCACATCGTCTCATCGACTCCACGCGCCAGCAGGCTGTCGTGGGAAAGGGAAGTCCATTCAATGTGTCCAAACTCGAGGCAGAGCGTCAGCGCCTTACACGCCTTTTCCGCAACAACGGCTACTACTATTACCAGAACGGCTATGCTTCCTGGCTTGCCGACACGCTTGCCACACCGGGCAAGGCAAAGATGAAAATAGTCATGGCCGACAGCCTTGATACCATTGTCGGGCGTAAATGGTACATCGGCAATGTCAACATCCGTTTCCGTAAACAGTTCATGGAAGAGCTTACCGATAGTTTCTGCCGTCGTTATCTCAATGTCTATTACCGGGGCAAGAAGATGCCGATACGTGCCGGCGTTATACTCCGCGACCTGCAGTTGCGCCCGCGTCAACTTTACCGTGTGGAGAACGAAGAGGCTTCCCGTCAGAACTTGCAGTCCATGGGACTTTTCAGCTATACCAGTCTGCAATTCACGCCGCGCGACACTACGGCTCTCTGCGACACCCTCGATGCCACCCTCGACCTTGTGTTCGACAAGCCGTACGACTTCTATATAGAGGCCAACGGCAAGGGAAAGACGACGGGGCGCATCGGTCCCGAACTGGTAGTGGGTCTTACCAAGCGCAATGCCTTCAGGGGAGGCGAGAAACTCGATGTCAACCTGCACGGATCTTATGAATGGCAGACACGCAACAATGGCAACGGATCCAGTTCCAATCACGTCAACTCGTACGAATACGGTGCCGATGTCGCTTTGACATTCCCGCGTATCATAACCCCTCTCAACCTTTTCCGCACTTCCGCACAGAATGAGCGCCGTTTCCGAAAGGGGCACATGCCGCGCCATTACTACGGCACACCCACCACAACCATCAAGGCAGCAATGAATGTCCTTAACCGTGCGGGATATTTCCGCCGCCATATCGTGTCGGGAGAGTTGACGTACGACTGGGCCACCTCTGCCCAGCACCATCATTCGTACAGTCCGCTGGTCCTGTCGTATGAATTTATGAACAGTAGCACACAGGCTTTTAGCGATGCGATAGCCCAAAGCCCCTATCTGCAGATAGCCATGCGCGACCAGTTTGTGCCCAAGATGAGTTATACGTACCGTTACACCAGTCCTTCCTCTTACCGCAGTCCTATAACATGGACTACCACGGTGAGCGAGGCGGGCAACGTGCTTTCGTTGGGCTATCTGTGTGCCGGCAAGAAGTGGAACGACAAGAACAAGCAACTCTTCCGTAACCCCTATGCCCAGTTTCTGAAGTTGGAGACCGATTTCTCCAAGGTATGGCGCACGTCAGAGCAGTCGGTTCTCGTGGGCCATGTCAATGGCGGTGTGGTGTGGAGCTACGGCAATGCTAAGGAGGCACCTTATTACGAACAGTTTTATATAGGTGGCGCCAACAGTGTGCGCGCCTTTAACGTGAGGAGCATCGGCCCAGGCAAGTTTGCGCCTACAGGCAGCACAAGATCTTACATCGACCAAACGGGCGACGTCAAGTTGCTGGCCAATTTGGAGTTCCGGCCGCGCATCTGGGGTGACCTCTACGGAGCCGTGTTCCTGGATGCCGGCAACGTGTGGACCCTGCGGAGCGAGGAGTACAGTCCGAATGGCCGTTTCGAACTGAAGAACTTCTTCCGTCAGATGGCGGTAGGCACAGGTGTAGGTGTGCGCTACGACGTGGGCATGTTCGTGATACGCGTCGACTGGGGTATCGGACTCCATGTACCTTACGACACGACAAAGCGCGGATTCTTCAATATCGACTCGTTCAAGAATGCCAATAGTCTGCACCTTGCCGTGGGATATCCTTTCTGACAAGGCGGAGCGCACCTGCCGAATATGCTGTTTTTTATCATTCTTAACAGCGTATAAATGTAATTCTAACGATATTTTTATTACTTTTGCAACATCGGTGGCTTATGTCGTAGGCAGACCGGTGATGCTCGGCTACGGCCGGGCATGTTATAGAGAGCATTATCAACTATTAAAAACAATACAATATGAAACCTACATTATTGCTTTTGGCGGCAGGAATGGGAAGCCGCTACGGTGGACTGAAACAGCTTGACGGTCTGGGCCCCAACGGCGAGACCATCATGGACTACAGTATCTATGATGCCATCCAGGCTGGGTTCGGCAAGATCGTGTTTGTCATACGCAAGGACTTCGAAGACCAGTTCCGTGAGAAGATCCTCTCCAAGTACGAGGGCCACGTACCCGTAGAACTCTGCTTCCAGTCGCTCGATGCTCTGCCCGAAGGCTTCTCTGTGCCCGAAGGCCGCGAAAAACCATGGGGTACCAATCATGCCGTGCTCATGGCAAAGGACATCATCAACGAGCCTTTCTGCGTTATCAATTGCGATGACTTTTACAACCGTGACTGCTTCAAGGTTATCGGTAAGTTCCTTTCCGAGCTCCCCGAAGGCAGTACAGGCAAGTATGCCATGGTGGGCTTCCGCGTAGGCAACACGCTGAGCGACAACGGAACGGTGGCTCGCGGTATCTGCTCCAAGGATGCTGCAGGCAACCTTACCACTGTGGTGGAGCGTACCGAAATAATGAGGGTAGACGGAAAGGTTTCCTACAAGGACGAAGAAGGCAAGTGGGTAGCTGTAGAGGACAACACGCCTGTATCCATGAACGTATGGGGCTTTACCCCCGACTATTTTGCCCACAGCGAGGCTTACTTCAAGGAGTTCCTCAGCGACCCCAAGAATACGGAGAACCTGAAGGCCGAGTTCTTTATTCCTTTGATGGTTAACAAACTTATCAATGAGGGTACTGCCACGGTACAGGTGCTTGACACCACCAGCAAGTGGTTTGGCGTGACATACGCAGCCGACCGTCCTTCTGTAGTGGAGCGCATCCAGGGGCTTGTAGATGACGGTACTTATCCCGACAAGCTCTTCTAAGCGATGGATATCAACATCATGAACGAACAGGAAGCCGCTACCCTCCAAGAGTTGATAGCGGCTTCCCGTCATATAGTGATATGCTGTCACAGGTCTCCCGACGGCGATGCCATGGGCTCGTCGCTTGCCTGGCAGCGCTATCTCCTTTCTCTCGGCAAGGATGCTGTAGTCTGTGTGCCCGACCAGTATCCCGACTTCCTGCAGTGGTTGCCCGATGCCAATAACATTGTCCGTTACGACAAGCATCCCGACCGCGTATGCCAGCTCTTCCATACGGCCGACCTTGTTTGTTGTCTCGACTTCAATGCGTCGGGGCGGCTCGACGAAATGGAGCATGTGTTTACCGAGTGCAAAGCACCCAAGGTGATGCTCGACCATCATCTTGCTCCTATGCTCGAAGCTGACGTGATGGTGTCGCAGCCCAAGTTGTGCAGTGCCAGTGAGGTAGTGTTCCGCGTGGTGTGGCAGTTGGGCGGCTTCGAACAGATGGACCGCTCTTGGGCCATATGCGTCTATTGCGGCATGATGACCGATACGGGCGGATTTACTTACAACTCCTCTTATCCGGAAATCTATTTTATTATAGGCCAACTCCTTACCAAAGGCTTTGACAAGGACAGGATTTATCGTAATGTGTTCAATAACTACAGTGCTTCTGCACTGCGGCTCAGGGGGCACATCATGAGTGAGCGGCTGCATGTGCACGACCGCCTCCATGCCTCCTATTACACAGTGACGCGCGACATCATGAAGAGTTACGGTTTCAAGAAGGGCGACCTCGAGGGACTTGTCAACGAACCGCTTCGTATCAAGGGGCACCGTCTCTCCATCTCTCTTCGCGAGGATACGGAGCGTGACAACTTTGTGTTGGTGAGTCTGCGTTCGGTAGACGACTTCCCCTGTAATAAGATGGCAGAAGAGTTCTTCAATGGCGGAGGACACAAGAATGCCTCTGGCGGCAAGCTCTTTTGCAGTATGGCAGAGGCCGAACAGGTGGCATGTCGCGCCATCGAGGCATATGCCCATCTGCTGGCATGATATGGCTGTCTGCCAGAGAAGTGATAAAGAATAATAAAAAACGGGTGACTGCACGGGCGGTCTCTCGTTTTTTTTGTACCTTTGTCCGCAATTATGGTCTCTATGCACACGCACAGAGTATGCAATAATGACTTGTGGTGCTGATAGAGACCGAAAGTTACAGCATAAAACAAGAAAAACGGAATAATGAAGAAACTATTATTGGCAGTAGTAGCCGTTGTGGCCCTTATCGGCTTCGGCTCCTGCAATGACGGCGAGACCTATGCAGACCAGCGCAACCGCGAGCTTGACTCCATCAACGCTTTCCTGAGCAACGAACACGTGACGGTTATCAGTGAGGCAGAGTTCAAGACACGTTTCGAAGCGCGCAAGACCGACAAGAGCGTTGTCCTTACCGATACTACTCCAGGCAAGAACGAGTATGTGCTCTTCGAGAGCAATGGTATCTATATGCAGGTCATCAACGACGGTTGTGGCGAGTATATCAAGCAGGGTTCCAGCAAGAACGTGTACTGCCGTTTCAGAGAGTACTGTATCTCAGCACGTGCAGCCATTACGGGTGTAGGCTACACGCTCAGCAACATTGCTACCGACTATGCCTATTATCTTGACGAAATCAACGTGTACAACAACTCGGGTACATTCACAGGCTCGTTTGTCGACACTTCACGCAGTCTGATGGCCTTAAGCTACAATACGTCTACCTACGGTTCGGTCAGTGCTACGGTGCCTTCTGGCTGGCTTGTGCCCTTTACGTGGATAAAGGTGGGACGACTTGTCAATGAGGATGACGAACTGGCACACGTGCGTCTGCTTATCCCCCATAGCTATGGTACGACGGCGGCCTCGTCCAATGTCTATGCCTATCTCTATGACCTCACGTTCCAGGCAGCGCGCTGACGGATGTTTTTCTCTTTAAGAACCTGAATAAAATCTTTATATTATGACACTTATCAAATCCATTTCCGGTATCCGCGGCACAGTGGGTGGCCCTGCAGGCGATACGCTCAATCCGCTCGATATCGTTAAGTTTACTTCAGCTTATGCCACCTTTATCCGTCGTAGCGGTGCTTCCAAGAGTAACACCATCGTGGTGGGTCGCGATGCACGCATCTCGGGCGAGATGGTAAAGAACGTGGTATGCGGTACCTTGATGGGAATGGGCTACGATGTGCTCAACATCGGTTTGGCTACCACACCTACTACCGAACTGGCCGTCACGATGAGCGGTGCTGCCGGCGGTATTATCATTACTGCCTCGCACAATCCGCGTCAGTGGAATGCCCTGAAGCTCTTGAACGAGAAGGGCGAGTTCTTGACAAAAGACAATGGTAACGAGGTGCTGGACATCGCCGAGAAGGAAGACTTCGAGTATGCTGATGTGGATAACCTTGGTAAATATACAGAGGATGATACGTTCAACAAACGTCATATAGACGCTGTTCTTGCCTTGAAGCTTGTCGATGTAGAGGCTATCAAGAAGGCACACTTCAAGGTTTGCGTGGACAGCATCAACTCCGTGGGCGGTATCATTCTCCCCGAGTTGCTCGATGCGCTTGGCGTGGAGTATAAGTTCTTGAATGGTGAGGCTAACGGTGACTTCGCTCACAACCCGGAGCCATTGGAGAAGAACCTGGGTGGCATCATGGACGAGTTGAAGAAGGGCGGCTATGATATGGGTATCGTTGTTGACCCTGATGTCGACCGTTTGGCCTTCATCTGCGAGGACGGTAAGATGTTCGGCGAGGAATATACCTTGGTCAGTGTTGCAGACTATGTACTCAGCAATACTCCGGGCAACACCGTGAGCAACCTTTCCTCTACTCGTGCGCTCCGTGATGTTACGGAGAAGCATGGCGGCAAATATACTGCTGCAGCCGTAGGCGAGGTAAACGTCACTACCAAGATGAAGGATGTAAACGCTGCCATCGGTGGCGAGGGCAACGGTGGAGTCATCTATCCTGAGAGCCACTATGGCCGTGACGCCCTCGTGGGTATCGCCCTCTTCCTGAGCAGTTTGGCACACAAAGGCTGCAAGGTTAGCGAGCTTCGTGCCTCTTTCCCCAACTATTTCATCGCCAAGAACCGTATCGACCTGACTCCTTCCACCGATGTGGATGCCATCCTCGTCAAGGTAAAGGAGATGTACGGGCAGGAGAAGGATGTGACAGTGACAGACATCGACGGTGTCAAGCTCGACTTCACCGACAAGTGGGTACACCTCCGCAAGAGCAACACAGAGCCTATTATCCGCGTGTATAGCGAGGCTTCTACCATGGAAGAGGCCGATGCCCTTGGCAAGAAGCTCATGCAGGTAGTATATGATATGCAATAAGCCTTGGTGCTAAAGTTGTAGAAGATCTATTGTAAAATATAGAATATATAAACTGGATTTCCCCAAATACAAATTAGATATAACGATATCTAAGCTGTATTTGGGGAAATCCAGTTTAGGCGCAGTGCTTGGTGACAGTCTTTGCGCCCTTTATTATTTAGTGCTTCTGTTTATTCTATCACCCAGTCCTCGATATTTCCCTTGGTGGAGTCGAAGTTGATGCCCACTTTGGTGATGGGTTTGCCTGAGAGGGCGAAACGCCGGGCGTAGTTCTTGAGGTTGATTTGCTGCATCGCCGCCTGTGCGTTCTTGTTCAGCTTCAGTTCGATGATGTAGAGATCGGTCTTCGTGAGCAGCACGATGTCCACTCTGCCCTTTGGCGTATGCACCTCCACGTCCACCAGATAATCGGTGAGCAACGAGAAGATGACGAAGAGCATTTGTTGGTAATGCCCCTCGTAGTTGGTTACATTACAGTAAGGCACAGTGCCTAAGAAGTCTTGCAGGAGATGCAAGGCACTGTCCATATCCTGCTTGTCGAGAGCCTGGGCAATACGACGGGCTGTCGTCGTGGTGGCAAGGGTGTTTCGGGTAACATACGACGGGATGAGTGCCTTCGTCAGTCCTACTTTCACCTCCTTGTTGGGCACGTCGAGAGTATAAAAATTGTAGTCACGGTTGTAATCCTTGATGGTGATGTAGCCACTTTGGTAGAGCAACGGCATGATGGTGGTCATGTTTTCCGTAGGCGCATCAAACTCGCTCTCGTCGGCCTCCACTCTGCTGATGTCTGCAGGAAGCGTGTCAAACTTCCTCATCATGTTGATGAGATAGGTAGGCGTGCCGGACGAGAACCAATAAGCCCCGAAGTTTCGCTCCGAGAAACAATTCAGCAGGCTGTATGGATTGAATACATCTGGCGATGACTTTGAAAAATGGTAACCGTCGTAATGTTCCTTGAGCTTGGCGACAGTCAAGTCTACCGACAAGCCAAGAGCCTCGGAAAGCATGTCAATATCGTCCGACATTTGTCCCAACAGTTCCTCTTTGGTGATGCCGCAGATACCTGCGTAATCAT
>CAVCGV010000067.1:0-16779 GCA_963601815.1 bacterium | reverse complement strand
GTTAGATGGTTAATTGGTGTGGTGGTAGCAATGGTAGCAAAAACAAGAAAAATACACATTACTAAGTCTTAATTTATTTTAGTGGACACCAGTGATCGCGTACAAATCCTCCAGCACCTTCTCTGCCATACCCATCAGTTTCTCTATTTTCTCTATAATTGTCATAGAAGAAAAGGACTGTTTCTTGAAACCGGCATGGTTGTAATTATTGCGCAACTCTACCACCTCTTGCAAGAGGCTGATGTATACATGGTTATTCCATAAGGCTTTATCCGCCAGAATACGGGCTATCACCTCTTTTTTCTCAGAAGACTTTTCGCCTTCTTGGTAAGCCTCTTTCTTCTTGGTCTTAACGGCAATGCAACCGGTAATGATATTTCTCTTATCCACCTCCTTATAGTCAAGCTGATAATGCTGACACAAGACAGTAATCAAGCCCTCCTCCAGCAGGGTCGTTGCCTGCTGATACAGCTTGTTGTCGAAACACCACTTGGCAGCCTTGATGCAGTTGAGAACATTCTCCCTTGCATCAAAGTCCTTCAAAGACTCCTTTATCTTCTCAAACAGCGGTTTGAACTGGACTATCATCACCTCCTGAATCTTGTTGGCATTCATCTCCACTGTGCGAAGGGTCTTACTGTCAACAATCTGCTGTCCACGACAAGTGATTCTCTCCTCCACCATTTCCTTCAACTTGTTCACGAACTGACGAAGCGTCACAGCGTCTTCTGTACGTGTTTCCGAATTTCTCATGACAGGTGCTATGGAGGTTTCCGTCAACTCATGCAGCCTCCCCACCTGTCCATAACGAAGATAGTCCGATGTGGCGAGCGTCCAATCCTGCAATACGGAAAGAGGGAGCAAGTCCATTATAGGCGCAATGTTGGTCTCCTTGTCTCGCGCCTCATAATTTCCGTAGAAGATGGCTCTTACTTTTACATCCTTGAGCAACTTGGCGTAGTTTACCAGCACCACCAGTAGCATCGGAAGGTAACGGAAGCTGTTGGTAATGTCCAGATAGAGTTCGTCGCCCTCCTGAAGCTGCTCGTATATCACCTCAAACAGATTCCACATCTCCCCGGAATCCTTACCTTCGGGAATAGATACTGCCTGGTAGGATATTCCCATATCAAGCAGCAGCTTCTCCAAACCTATGTGCGGAACCTCTTTTTGTACCTTCCTATTATAACGGGACTCGAGGCCTTTGTCCCAGTTACTCTCCCTTGCCTTGTCGGTCAAGAACACCAACGCTTGGTCCTCCTTGTTCCACCCTTCCTTCTGCTGGAGATACTCGAGCAAGTTCTTCTGCACAAAAGGGGTCTCCGTTCCTATGAAATCTTCTTTTCCGTAGCGGCATTTCTCATAAAACGCCACTCCCAATATTGACAAAAATACTCTTCTACCCATAGTATTTTTAATCACCGTAATTTGACAACGACTTTTTCAACTCATGTGCAATCTGGTCCCTCAGGCTCTTAGGCTCCATCACCGTCACCTTGCTACCGTATGAGAGAATCTTGCTGCGCAGCTCATAGTTGTTATAGACATACAGGGAGACGTAAGCATACTTCTCGTCCGTATCGCTCTCCAGGAGTTCGTCCTGTGAAGGGTGTATTGGCTTGCTCTCGATGTAAGGGTACTCCCCCTTGTCAATGCGAAGCTTTACCTCAATCGGCTCAGCGCCGTCTGGCTTGGTAATGCCCACCACATTCTCGAAGTAATCGGAAAAGTCAATTCCGCTCTCCTTGTATGGGATATGCTGGTTTGGCTCCATCTTGAGGATTCTATCCAGTGCCAAGTTGTAGACCTTGTTCTCCACTGCGTCACGATGCCTGGTGGCTATCAGGTACCAACGCTGGTTATACTGCTTGAGGAACTGTGGGAACACCGTCCATTCGCGCTTTCCTCTGCCTGGTACTTCATACTTAATATCATAAGTCTGATGCTGGATGATAGCCTTCTGGAGAGGCTCCAATATTTCATTGGGTTTCAACTTACCACAAGACTCCAAGATAACTTTCTCGAAGGAAATAACAGGCTGTGAGTTCTTGTCGTATCCCAAGAACTTGTCTATTTCATCAGTCATGGCAGTTAAGCTGGTATCCAGTCCCAACCCCAAGAAGTCACGCAGCGTTTCCTTGATTTTACGGAAATTCAACAAATCAACACTACTAACTTCCGTTTCACCTTTAATAGAGAAATCTTCGTCTTGATACTTATAACACCGTAATCCATTGTTTACCTCTACATCTATATCCACAACATAATCCTCTGCGATCTTATCTATATCATAACGATACATGCGCTCAGCAAAAGCCCGAGGAAGTCTATCATTGCAATACTTCGCAATTTGTTTAATGTTCATCGGATGATCAAACTTCCGCAAACATTCATCAATTAGCTCCAAACGCTTTTGATATATGATAATGTCTTTTCCCATAATCAAATATGTTTCAATCAACAAATATATTTACCTGCTGTTTTCAACGACTTTCTCAAACTATCTATTATCTTTCCTACAGAGTACTCGCTTTCTACGGCATGCGCTATCAGATTTCGGTTCTTAGTCACCTCAAAATAAACACCTCTCAGCTCATAAGGCAAGAATTCCTTGTCCTTACAGATCCTGTCCTTCACGCTCTGACGCTCCTCCTGGTCATAACAGTCGTGTTGGGCAACCTGGCAAGCATAAGACAAGATACCCTCCTGCAAGGAAATCAACGCAGCAGTATAGTTCATATGCTTATACTGCCACTGTGCCAACCTATACTGGAAGAGCGCAGGACTGTGCTCCGTCCCGTTGAAGTTGTTCAGAAAAGCCTTCACCATAGGCTTCACTATCAGCTCTGGAAGCTGGGAACGAAAATCCTTATCCAAAAGCTTTCTCAGAGCCTGGGCTTCTTTGGAGATTGCCAGCACGTGGTTAAGGTTCATCACATCCGAGAAATGCTTCAGTTTGTTGCTTGCATCCGTATCCTCAGCCTGCAGCAATCCCGCTATCTGATAAGCATTGCCATACTGTCTGAAGGCACTGGCACCCACAATCCAATCATTGAGCTTCTGTATCTTCTTCAAGTCAACAATTGGCACATGCCCGTATTCCTTTGCCATCTCCAGCATACCGTAATATATATGTGAAATTTTGATGTTCCTGCTGCTCACATTCTTCAGGTAAAGCAACAGGTTCATGATGGTGATGGGCAAGGAACGGAAAGAATGGGTGACATCTACCACCAGCTCATCGCCTGTAGAAAGCAACTGGTTGAGCTGAAGAATGATGTTGATATTCTCATTGATCTCATCCTCGTTCACACCATATCTTATCAAGGCAATGTGGGCATTGTCCCCTACAGCCCCTTCTATTTCCTTGAGATGCGGAACAAAGAGCTCGCTCTCGCTGGTAGCTTGCTCGCAAAGCTCTGCCACCTCACAGTACACGTCATCGTCCACGGGCTTTCCGTTTCCATCCTGGAAATAACGGTACACCTCCTCCCACATGGAGTGAACTGTACCTATAAGTATCACCTTGTCTATCTGCTGCGTCTTGCAGAGAGCCGCAGCCATAAAGGGATACTCGCCCAAGTGTTCATCCCCCAGACGATAGGAAGCCTTGCGATATTCGCGGGCAGACTTCTCCTCTCCTTGTCCCCCTCTATTCACAAGAGGGCCTGTTCCTATAAATGATATCAGTACCTTAGCCATAACCGGTTTTTAATTAAAGTTCTTGAATTTCTCAGGCAGTTCGCATCTCGAAAGCGTCCCGAACCCCACACTGCCGCTTTTGCCCAGAGCAATACCGTCGGGCAGTTCCATATTGCTTACAAACTGCAAGTCGAAGGCATCGAACTTTACGTGCTTGTAAGACTTTCCGGGAAGCTCATTCATCTCGGTAATGGCACACTCTATCCTCTCCTCCGCATGATAGCCTATCCCCTTGAGAAAAGAGAGGATGTTGCCCGTAATGATTTGCTCCAAGAGATTAATCTTGTCCGTAAGGGCAAGCATGGAATGGTATTTCTTGAAGTTGTCATCTGTCAGCGCCAGATAATCCCTAAGGCGATAAAGCTTAGGCGTTATCTCCATTTCCGGAGTATAAGGCGTAAGCCTACAGTCCTCCACGTGGAATTCCACTTCTTTCTTGCCTATCTTTAGCGTCTCGGGAAACTGCCCTGCAAGTAGCATCACGGGCATTGCCGCTTCCGCTATACCTACCATACAGACATGATGGTCTATTACCTTGTATTGCACCATGGGATATCCATATCTCAGTCCGCCTTCCTCATGGTTGTGGAAATAGGCTTTGTCTCTGCCCACCATTTCCACAATGGCACTGCGAAAGCACCTGAGGTCTACCAAACCCAGGTTTTCCTTAAATCTCAATATGGATATATTCTTGGCTTCCATCGACGATTTTTCTGCGAAAGTACAAAAATCTATTGATTCTATGCATTTTTGCACACAGAAAAATCACGCCTTACAACATTTTTTATTAATTTTACCGCCGAAACTAACCAAATAACATAAACATGGGAAAACATAAATACATATATGGTGCATCCGTACAGGGCATCCAGGCATTTATCTTCCAGACCAACTCCCTCAAAGACATTGTAGGAGGAAGTGAGCTGGTGGAAAAGATCTGCACCACCTTGTTTGTCTCCAATTATCTTCAGGGAGGAACTCCCATCATCAATGCTGCCGGCAACATCAAGTGCGTCTACGATGACGCATCGAAATGCCAAAAGACCGTGTTGGAGTTTCCTAAAAGAGTCATGACAGAAGCTCCCGGCATCACCATCAGTCAAGCCGTGGTAAAGGTAACGGAAGACGAATTCAAGAATCATTTCCCAGAAGTCATCGACTCCTTGGAGAAGAAGCTGAAGATACAACGCAACAAACCTGCCAAAAGCCTTACCATGGGCTATATGGGAGCGGAGCGTTCCAGAAACACCGGACTTCCTGCCATAGACAGTAACGACCAAGAGTACCTCGACGAGGGAACGCTGCAAAAACGCAAACTCTCCGTCGGCGCACAGGCCACTATCAAACTTGCAGAGAAAAGCTTTGACATCAAAGGCCTGTCACCAAGGAACATTGCGCTGGACATAGAAGACCTCACGGACAAGAACGATTGGATTGCCATCATACACGCCGACGGCAATGGACTGGGACAGATTCTCCCCAAATTCAGCAAGTCGCTGGAGGCGTTCAGTAAGTTCTCCATGGACCTTGACGAAGCAACACAACAGGCGGCACATGCAGCCTTCAGGAGAATATATACTGCTGAAGACTATACGCAGGCGTCTGTCGTCTTCCCTTTCCGCCCCGTTGTCTTGGGCGGAGACGACATGACCATGATCTGCAAGGCAAGCCTCGCCATGGAATACACGAGAATCTATCTGGACGAGTTTGAGAAGGCCACCAAGCAAAAGTTAGGAGCCGACAAAGGACTTACCGCCTGCGCCGGCATTGCCTTCGTCAAGTCGTCCTACCCGTTCCATTATGGCTACGACCTTGCCGAGACCCTTTGCGGCCAAGCCAAAAAGGTGTCCAAGAATCCACTTGTCATGAAAGACGGACAAAATCCGCCGTCCAGCGTCATGTTCTACAAGGTGCAAGGCAGTTTCATCGAAAGTTACGACGAGATGCTCCTGAAGGAAAAGACCCCGCAAAAGGGCGTCTCCTTCAACTTTGGCCCTTACTTCCTGCACCCAACAGAAGGCTACTGGAGCATAGAGCAACTGGAGGATGCCGCTACGGGTCTCCAAGGCAAGGAAGGCAACACGGTAAAGACCGGCATCAGGAAATGGGCCGGCATCATGCACCAGGACACGGCCATGGCCCGGCAAGCTGCAGAGAGAAACTACTCCATCCTGTCAGCAGACCGCACAAAGCACGTCTTCCAGCTGGCCACCTCTGCCGTAAGGCGGGAAGGCTTCGAGGGCAGCTTTTACCCTGCCACGGACATGATAGACCTGCACACCATCCAAAACCAAGAAACCAAGGAGGACTAAACACATGAACCAGTACATCCTAAAAATACAATTCTTTTCACCATGGCACTGCGGTTCCGGTCTGTCGGCTGGGACTGATGTGGACTCCTTGGTCATCAAGGACAGCCAAGGGTTGCCCTTCGTGCCGGGCAAGACCATCAAGGGACTCGTCAGAGAGGCCGTGGAAGACTATGCGGCTCTCTCCGGGCTGGACACCAACCTTGACGAAGCCTTCGGACAGGAAGCCTCAGCGGAAGGAAACGCCTACACACAAAAAGGCTACCTTTTCTTTACCAATGCCGAACTCAGCGAACAGGAACAGAGAAGCATCGTTGCTGCCCACGCAGAAGACATGCTGTACATTAACAAGGTGGAGACCGCCATCGGCGAAAACGGAATGACAAAAGACCATTCACTGAGAGCCTTCGAGACCACCATCCCCTGCACACTGTACGCGAGAATACTGCACGTGGACGATCAGCTCGCAGAGATTATCACCCCCGCCCTCGGCCTTATCAAACACATGGGCACCAAACGCAACAGAGGACTGGGACGGTGTCTCTTCACCATGGAGAAAGGAGGTAATGTATGAAAAACATCCAATTCAGATGCAAACTTCTCTCAGATGTCATTCTGAGCCAGAAGGCTGCCACAGAAGGCAACCAGGAGTCCTTGTCGTTCATTCCCGGCAACAACTTCCTGGGCATCGTGGCACAAGGCTACAACGACTTCACACCTGAGGAACAGGTAGAAATATTCCACAGCGGCCACGTGCGATTCTCCGATGCCCACCCCGTCACCAAGGACAGACAGAAACGAAGCCTCCATATCCCTGCAGCCCTCTACTATCCCAAACTGCTTAGCATCGGCGAGAAGTGCTACGTAAACCACTTCTATAGCCGAAGCGAAGCCATCCGCACCACGGGCAAGGCAGAGCAACTGAAGCAATGCCGCCAAGGATTCTATGTATTCGATGAGCAGGAAATCCTATCGGTGGAAATCTGCAAGAGCTTTTCCATCAAGAGTGCCTACGACAGAGTATTGCGCAAGAGCTCGGATAGTCAGATGTTCGGCTATGAGAGTCTGGAGAAGAACACCGAGTTTCTCTTCAGTGTAGAGCTGGACGATGACCACCTCGCAGAAGCCATCACCCGCTCCCTTGTCGGCATCAGACACATCGGAAGGTCACGCACAGCCCAGTACGGTCTTGTGGAGATAACCGCATGCCATTTCCAAGAGCAGGAATCCACCGCCAACACTTACAGCCAAAACGGCAACGACTACATCACGGTGTATGCTGACGGAAGACTCATCTTCCTGGACGAATATGGAGAGCCTACGTTCAGACCAACAGCCCGGATGTTGGGACTGGACGGCGAAATAGACTGGGAGAAGTCGCAGGCAAGAACCTTCCAGTATGCCCCTTGGAACGGCAAACGCCAAACGAGGGACGCGGACCGCGCTGGCTTCGAGAAGGGAAGCGTGTTTGTCGTAAGACTGGCGGACAAGCCTCAACCTGACGCGCTCCCCTCCTACGTGGGCAATTACCTGAATGAAGGGTTCGGCAAGGTAATCTACGGTTGGGACCTGCTGCAGGAAGCAGGAGCCAACGGACTAAAGATGCTCCACATAACCAAACTCGCAAACTGCGAAGCGCCACAAAGCACAGCGCTGAAGGGCACACCCCTGCTAAATTTCCTGGCCAAGAAGCAACAGGCAAAGGCAGCATCCTCCTATATTTACGAGCAGGTAAACGGGTTCGTCGGAGCCAACAAGCACCTCTTCAGCAAGAGCAGTTTCGCCTCCCAGTGGGGAGCCATCAGAGACATTGCCATACAAAACGATACGATGAAGGCTATCCTCGACGAGCTCTTCGACAAGGTAGTCACCAAGAAGAGAAAGCCAACGCCTACCGACTCAAGAGCGGAAGTGTCGGAACCCGCCGGCTACATTACCCACGGCATCAAGGCAAAAGACTGGAAGCTCTACAACAGAGCCACCGTCTTGAGAGACTTCATCCAGCGCATGGGCACTACCGCACAATACGGAGACCTCGCCCAGAGAGCATTGGTAAACTTAGCGTCCGAAATGGCTAAAAAACAAGAAAAGCAATGAACATGACAGCATACACACACCGACTGGTAGCCAGAATCGTACTGGAGGCGACATCACCGCTGGCGATTGGCTCTGGCGAGAAAGACATCATCACGGATGCCCCGGTAGCAAGAGACTGCAACGGACTGCCGTATATTCCCGGTACTTCTCTTATGGGTATCATCAGACACAACCTTGACCACGGTTACGCCAAGACGCTGCTTGGCTATCAAGAGGGCGACAAGGGCGAGGGTTCCAAGGTCATCATCTCCGACGCCCTGTTGGTAGGCGCAGACGGCAAGGCTATAGACGGTCTGCAAGACGTGGCAGACGACGAGTACCTGCGCCATTTCGAAGTCCTCCCCGTAAGGCAACATGTCAGAATCACGGAAAAGGGAACTGCTGCCCGGTACGGCAAGTTCGACGAGCAGGTGGTCTATACGGGCACACGTTTCGCCTTTGAGATAGAACTTCTCTCCGCCACGGACGACGAGCACGTCATGGAAACCTTTGCCTCCATCATCTCTTCCGGAACATTCCGGATAGGCAGTGGCACCAGGTGCGGCTTCGGTGCCGTAAAGATAGTAAGTTACCTCTATCGTGCCTATGACCTGACGAAGGAAGCAGACCTCAAAGCCTACGTCAGCAAGACCGCTTGCCTGTCTGACGATTTCGAACAGGCAGAGAAGAAAGAGACAAGCGACCGGCTCCTCCAAGACTGGACAGAGATAACGCTGGAACTTGCCCCGATGGACTTCTTCCTGTTCTCGTCTGGCTTTGGCGACGAAGATGCCGACATGACGCCCGTAAAGGAACAGCGCATAGAATGGACCGACGGCAAACCTTCGTTCCGGGAAGCCTGCACCCTAATCCCTGCCACATCCGTAAAGGGTGCCTTGGCACATCGCGTAGCCTACCATTGGAATCTCATCACCCATCGCAACGTAGAGGACGGAACTGCCATCCCGTGTGACAAGAACCCGGCCGTCATTGCCCTGTTCGGCACGGTAACGGACGACAAAGACTGTTCCCCTGCTATCGGCAACGTAATCTTCTCGGATGTATTGGTAGAGAAGGCTTCTGCAAAAACAAAAGTGCTTCCCCACATCAGGACAGACAAGTTTACGGGTGGTGTCATGGACGGTGCCTTGTTCCAGGAAAAGGTAACCTGGGCAAAAGGACAGACCATCCGCGAGGTCATCTACGTCAAGGACGAGGCTCTGGAAAACGACCCCGACATAAAGGCGGCCTTCGAGGCGGCTCTACGGGACATCTGCCTGGGTAGGTTGGCACTGGGAGGCGGCACCAACAGAGGCCACGGCATCTTCCACGGAACCATCGAGAGCAGAGGCAAAATCACGTTCAACTAACACGCTATAACGATGACACACAATATAAAAGAAGCAAAATACGAGGGCTACCTCTGGACGAGCGACCAGAGCAAGCCCAAGATGCTGGATGGCAATGCCCCCTTCTCCATCACCCTGAAGGATGGCGAAAACCCGTTTATCATCGAGGGGCTACTGTGGAATCCGGACGAGAACGAATCCACAACCATCCGCTATGTGGACGGACATTACTTCGTAGCCTCCCACCAGGTGAGTCAAGAGCAGTTGGAGGGCAACTCCAATACGACCCGAGTGAGTTACATTGCCCACCGCCTGCCGGGAGTGAGGAAGCTGAAGTTCCTGCGCCTTTGGGAGAAGCAGCCAGACCCTCTCTGCGAGAACATGGACACCCTCCAACTGAAAGCAACCCTATTTGTCGGATTTGAAAAATAAAAGAGCAATCAACCTATGAATATAACATCACCCTATAACTTCGTACCGCTCAACAAGCAGGTGTTCTACCCAGACTGGGCAGACAAGGTCTCGCAGGACTTGCCCCTGAAGGATGCCCAGGACTACTACTTCGAGTTCGAGCTAAAGAACGTATCTCCCCTGTTTACCCGTGACGGGAAGCAGGGCGAATACTCCGCCCACATCACAGGCGAAGACGGCAAGCGCCGCTATTTCATCCCAGCCACCACCATCAAGGGTATGCTGAGAGAAATCGTGGAAATCATGACTTTCGGAAAAATGCAGGAAGGAAAGGACTACCAGAACCGCTACTTTGGTTTCCGGGATGTGGCAAGAAGGACCAACAAAGCCTCAAACGCAGAGTACATGCGTAAAGTGAACATGGGCAAACCAGGCTGGCTCTCGCAAGAAGGCAACCGCTATTACTTCACTCCCTGCTTCGGAGAATTGCAGAAGATAGAAATCGCCGAGTTGGCAAAGTCTTATCCGTCTTACAAGTCGGACCCGTCCATTTGGAAAAGCAACATATCCGTAGAAAGGGAGGATAACAATCCTTCTTATCCTGAGATAGAAAGAAACGGCAACTACTACAGAATTGTCTGTACAGGTCAGATAGGAGGAAAAAAGCACGAGCTTCTGTTCCCGACCGATGAAGACGAACCCATTCTCCTTCAGGACGAAACCATACAGACATTTACCACCATGTACGACAGCACCCCGGGATTTGCCGAGAAGAAGGACGGAGAGGGCTGCTTCTTGTCTGCACTGGAAAGCGGCCGGAGAATCCCCGTTTTCTATTTCAAGTTGGAAGACGGCAAGGAGACCTTGGGCTTTTCCCGTATGTTCAAACTGCCGTACAAATACAACGTGCGCCAACAGGTGGAAGTGCTTCAGCAGGCTGACGCGAACAGACGGGACTTAGCGGAGGCCCTCTTTGGCTATGCGGGCAAGGATGACAGTCTTAAAGGAAGGGTACAGGTGAGCCATGCCTTCATGGAAGGCAGCGTTCCCGATAACGAGCTTATAGAGACCAAGGGCGTGTTGGGCACTCCAAAGGCTTCCTACTACCCACTATATCTCAAACAGCACCATTCTCCATACAAGACCTACAACGAGAACGAAGGCATTGCCGGCAGAAAACTGTACCGCATCCACAAAGGCAGTACTACTGCAGAGCTTCCAAAAGCAGAGAACAACGAGAATGTCGGCACCTGTTTCAAGGCTCTTCCTCCTGGCCAAACTTTCCGTTTCTGCATTACCCTGCACAACGTAAAGGAGGTAGAAGTGGGAGCCATACTCGCTGCCCTTACCTTCAACCAGACTCCAGGGGTGTATCACAATCTGGGCATGGCAAAGTCATTCGGCTTTGGCAAATGCAAGATAGAAAAGACTGCTGGAAATGCTGACGACGAACGGTGCCTGCGTGAGTTTGAGAAACTGATGTCGGTCTTCACTTACGAAAACTCCAAGCAGTTGTGGGCTCAAACCGAAAGCATCACCCAACTTGTCAATATCCTTGGAGAGCATGATGAGGAGGACGTGAAAATGATGGAATTGACCGCCTATGGGGAAAGCAAGTTTGAAAAGGAAAATCCTTTCAACCGCCTCAAGGAAAAAGGCTCTCCCATCAACACGCTCCTGTCCGAGGAAGAGAAGGAAGCCGTCAAAGTGCTGTCCTTAAAGGCGAAAGAAGAAAGAGCCGGCAAAGAGGCAAGGGAAGCACTATCCCAGCAATATAAACTTGCCGAGGAACATGAGGCAAACGGGCAGCTCCAAGAGGCAAGGACCATCTACAACCAAATCACGGACGAACTCCTGAAGATGGGCATCAACCTCCAGCCCGAAAACCAAAAGATAGCAGACTTAGAGGCTAAGATTGCCGAACAGGAAGTTGCCAAGAAAGAGCAGGAGGAGCAGGCTGCACAGGAGGCGAAGGCCGCCAAACTTGCAGCTGGTCTGGCTGCTGTCCTCGACAAACTTGCCGGCGATGGGGTAAGCTATAGCATCAAGGACTTCAAGGTCTGCTTCCAGAAAGTGGACAAATGGCTGAAAGACTCCCATGCCGAGCAAGTGACAGAGGCTGATGCCGACGCCCTCTACGCCACGTCTGTCCGCATTCTCAACGAGCCTTCCAAGAAAGAAGTCAAAGAACTGGCAAAACCATTTGAGCAAGGTGGCATTTGGAAGAAGCTGACAACCTTCTTAGGCAAAGAAAAAGCCCAAGCGCTTTACAACTCATACCTGAAGTAAGTGACATGTAAGAAATATTATCCTTATCGTCTGACGCAAGGACGCGTCAGCTACTAAGCCAAGCTATCGTTTGGTGCTTTTCAAACGTCAGGTTGAGTTCTTTTTTTTACATTGCTAAAAAACATCCCATATCAAGGTTCGTTATGCCTTGGTATGGGATGTTTGTTGTTTGTACCCTCTATGCAAACAGTGTTTGCAGAAAACCCCCAATTAATACTTTGGTTCAAAGCCTCGACCCCACTAAGTCTTAATCCTTGTTGTTGCTGGATATAGACAAGTACAGTTGTGGCGTTCTACGCTGCGCTTGGAAAACTTGTCTTAATCCTTGTTGTTATTGGATATAGACAAGTACCTATGGCTCAATTGAGGATAAGATCAAAGATCCATGTCTTAATCCTTGTTGTTATTGGATATAGACAAGTACAAGTCCTCAATATCGTCAAGGCAATATCACTTTTTGTCTTAATCCTTGTTGTTATTGGATATAGACAAGTACATGCCGAAGAGTGGAGGGCTAATGACCCCAAACGAGTCTTAATCCTTGTTGTTATTGGATATAGACAAGTACTTGTAGTAAATGTGGTGAAAAAGTCCAAGTAATAGAAGTCTTAATCCTTGTTGTTATTGGATATAGACAAGTACCAGTACATGGGTAAGCGCACATGGATGCCGCCATGTCTTAATCCTTGTTGTTATTGGATATAGACAAGTACCGTTTTATCGTAGTACGTTGCGCTTGGAAAATCTCATGGTCTTAATCCTTGTTGTTATTGGATATAGACAAGTACTCCTGCATATATACATGGAGATAAGATTATCTCCTATGTCTTAATCCTTGTTGTTATTGGATATAGACAAGTACGACAATCCTACAGAATCTATTGTTGCACATGATGCAGTCTTAATCCTTGTTGTTATTGGATATAGACAAGTACGAGGAATCTCCTCAAGATGTCGTTGAGCCAACTGGTCTTAATCCTTGTTGTTATTGGATATAGACAAGTACTGGAACTATTAATCACATCACAACATAACATAAGTCTTAATCCTTGTTGTTATTGGATATAGACAAGTACGAATTATTTGGCTCGCTGTGCTTGTCGCAGTGTGGAGGTCTTAATCCTTGTTGTTATTGGATATAGACAAGTACATCATGTACATTGCTCCTACAACATGGGAGCAAGGACAGTCTTAATCCTTGTTGTTGTTGGATATAGACAAGTACTCGTCATTATAAGACTATATTGGTAATCAATAATTTAGAGAACATGGCTAAAGACTCATTTACTTTTCTTAACCGAAAATTAACTTTTTCTTAGCGGGTGCAAAGGTACGACTTTTTTACGGATTACACAAGCCAATTAATCTTAAAAAGAAGGTGCTTTTATTCGAAAAATTAGCTTTAGTAATGTGTAAAAAATAACTTGAGCAGATTTGTCCTGCACGCCCTGTAAGGGCAGAAGCGCATAGCCCAGGGCAAGCGAAGCGGCACCCTGGGTATAAACAGGACATAATCACTCTCGCCCTGTAAGGGCAAAAGCGTATTTATGTCGTTTTGCACTGTCTAAATACTTGATTATAACGCTTTTGCCCTTACAGGGCGTACATAAGCCACATCAACATCAACCCAGGGTGCCGCTTCGCTTGCCCTGGGCTATGTGCTCGTTGGGCCTTCAGCCCGCTACAACCATGTAAGCTAAAGATATCTGCTTGATTCGTGGTTATGCAATATAAAAATAAAAGCTCACCTATCTTGGCGAGCTTTTATTTTTAGATGAGCACGACGGTTACGCCTCTTGCAGCCTGCGCACCCATGACCAAAGCCTGCTCTATATCGGCAGTCTTACTTGGACCACTGATAAAAGTACCGAAATTGTACTTCGGGTTCATCTCGATGCGGGCGTAAGCCTCATGCATATTGTTGACGATGTTCTTCTTATCCAAGAATATCACGAGATATTCGGAGATAAAGAGCACGGCCTTCTCCTTCATGGTCTGCGGTATCCAGACACAACCGTTCTCTGCCACACCCACTTCTCCCCTGACGATACCCACGTCGGTACCATTCAGGTCGTTAGCCTCAGCCACTGTGTCAGGATTCTTCTGCGCGATGGTAATCTCAGGCAGGTTGCTGGCAAAGACCTTTGCCTCAGGATAAGCCTTCTTTACCAAATCGTCAAGACGCTCCCCTTCAGTCGCTTCTATCACATGGCCGCCCACCGACTCTGTCATGGAAACAAACTGCTGCAACGTATCCGCATACTGAATACCCTTTACCTCAGTCGCCGGCATATCGAATTGAACGTGCGTATTCTTACGCAACTTGTTCAGGAAATCTTCTTTATTCATCACTCAAAGCTATTGAATTCTTCACTCTTCACTCTTCACTTAACCTTACCCTCTTTCCATAATTGGTGGAAACTTTTCTTGGCAAACTCTGGCATAGCATGCCCGATGCCCCAAGCGTTCAGGTTGCCGATATTCGTCAAGTTCTCGGGTACAATATTGACCAGTGGTGCAAACTTCAAGGCTGTTGTGTACAAAGCAGGACGGTCGAAGAGGTACTTCATACCGTTAGACATCGCCTTCTTCACAGGGTCTGCCTTACCCAGTTTCTCCAAGTTCTGACGCCATACATATATCTGCGAGCCGGGGGCAACCTTCGAAGGACACACGTTGTCGCAAGAGAGGCACAAGGTACATGCCGAGACATTGTCGCTGTACTTCCGGGGATTCTTCAGCATACCGAGGTTCACGCCTATAGGACCAGGAATAAAATAGGTATAGCTGTATCCGCCCGAACGGCGATAGACAGGACAGGTATTCATGCAGGCTCCGCAGCGCATACACTTCAAGGTCTGCCAATGCTGATCATCGGCAAGGATGTCGCTTCTGCCATTGTCCACCAATACCACGTGCATCTCTGCTCCCGGACGAGCCTGACGGAAATGAGAGGTATAAGTGGTGGTGGGCTGACCCGTACCGCAACGGCAAAGCAGGCGCTGGAACACGGCAAGCGACTGATAGTCGGGTACCAGTTTTTCGATACCCATCGCCACGATATGCAGTTTGGGCATGGAGGTACTCATGTCGGCATTGCCCTCGTTGGTGCACACCACGCAGTCGCCCGTGGCAGCCACACCGAAGTTGCACCCCGTCATACCGGCACCTGCCTCCATAAACTGGTCGCGCAAGTGATAGCGGGCACAACGCGTCAGGTAGGTAGGGTCGTAGTTGCCTATCTCCTTGGAGATACCTTTTTCCTCGAACATCTTGCCTACCTCCTCGCGCTTGAGGTGAATGGCAGGCATCACGATATGACTGGGCTTCTGTCCCAAGAGTTGGATGATGCGCTCGCCCAAGTCGGTCTCCACCACGTCTATGCCATGCTGCTCCAGGTAAGGGTTCATCTCACACTCCTCAGTGAGCATCGACTTCGACTTCACCATCTTCTTCACGCCATGATCTTTCAGAATGCCGAGCACCGTCTCGTTAAACTCCTGTGCATCCTTTGCCCAATGTACCTTTACGCCGCGGCTCTCCAGGTTCTTGGAGAACATGTCGAGGTAGTCGGCGAGGTGGGTAATGGTATGCATCTTTATCGCTGAAGCATGCTCGCGCAAGTCTTCCCACTCGGGCAACTCCTGCGCCATCTTGTCTCTTTTCTGGCGAACAGACCAGAAGGTAGCATCATGCCAAGTGGTCTTCTCTACGTTCTGCGTAAACTTCGCAGCTCTCTTGGAATGTTCTGTACTCATAGTCCTGCAGCTAATATTTGAACAACATGAATAAACTTGACCGTCATTTTCTCCTTCTTGGCGATACCTGCCATGTGCATCAGGCACGAAGAGTCTGGTCCTGTAACATATTCGGCACCCGTAGCCATGTGCCGCTTTATCTTGTCCTCGCCCATACGGGTGGAAACGGCAGGTTCCTCGATGGAGAACATACCGCCAAAGCCACAGCACTCATCCTTGCGCTCCGGTTCACGGATGGTGATGCCATCCACCAGCTGCAAGAGGTCGATCATCTTGTTGAATGGAGCGATGTGGCGTTCCGATGGCGACGAGAGCCCCAACTCACGTACGCCATGGCAGCTGTTGTGAACACTCACCACATGCGGGAACTTGCCCGGCACATGGTCTACCTTCAACACGTCGTGAAGGAACTCCACGATGTCCATGATCTTCTTGGAAGAAACACATTCGTGCTTACCCTGAAGAATCTTGGGATAATACACTCTGACGTAAGCTGCGCATGAGGCAGAAGGAGCCACGATGTAGTCATAATCCTTGAAAAGCTCGTCGAAGGTCTCTATTACCTTCATCGACTTATCTTGGAAACCGGCATTGGCCATCGGCTGGCCGCAGCAAGTCTGCCTCTCAGGATAGCCTACATCCAGACCGTAATGCCTGAGCAAACGGTATGTGGCAACACCCGCCTCAGGATAGAGGGCATCCACATAACAAGGGACGAATAATCCGACTTTCATAGTTGACAATATAAATCTTGTTAGCCTTAGTTTAGAAAAATGTCTTACAAAAGTACTGAATTATCGGCATTCTGCCGCACGTCGGCACTTTTATTTAATGAGATTTAAACTTACTGCTTAATTTTCTCCCCTTTATTTTCTTATGTAATGT
>CAVCGV010000066.1:0-16993 GCA_963601815.1 bacterium | reverse complement strand
GGCTTCATACTCTTGCAGTATGGCCAAGCATGGAGATTTTAATTTTTAGGCGGACTCGCAAGTTCAACATTATGTAACGTGTAAAAAATAACTTGAGCATTTTTTTGATTCGCGAAATGTGCCAACGACGGGCTGAAAGGGCGTGCAGGACAAATCTGCGCAAGTTATTTTTTACACATTACTTATCTATAAAGGTGTCAATGCCCGTAAAGTTTTCTTTTCCTCTCTCCCCCACCCGAAGTCTAAAAATATGTTGAAAAGCCCCAATAATACGCTTGTGTTCGAACACAAACACTAAAAAAATGTTATATCCGTGTAAAAAGACACGCATTCTTATTGTCGTTTCAAAGATTAATTGTACCTTTGCACACGTAAATAAGTTTTAGGTTTTTAGTTAGGTAATAGATTGTTTAGGCTATTAGTTTACGGAGGTAAAACTAAAGATTGTTTTCAAGGACGACGAGAAATAGGTTATTAGTTCCAAGTTTAGGTAACAAGATAAGTATTTTGGGATTGATGAAGAGTAAGCGATTATTTTAAGAATCAATAAAGAAAGGCGGTTCCTCCATATGGAATCGCCTTTCTTTATAGGCGGGTCTAAGAATTTACCCTTGATGGGGGTTTAGAATACGCTTATTATAATAAGGTAGGATCTAATTTGCAATAAAAGAAAGTAGCTGATGAATCTGAACAGAAAGACAGAACACCTGATAGAGTCTATCCGTACGGGCAGGCCCATGACCAACGGCGAAAAGCTCAGCCTCATAGCAGGACTGAGCCTCCCCTCCATGCTGGCCCAGATTTCCACCGTCATGATGTTCTTCATCGACGCTTCTATGGTAGGCCACTTGGGGGCTGCAGCATCGGCCAGCATCGGCTTGATAGAATCCACCACCTGGCTGGTAGGCAGTGTGATGGGGGCTGCCTCGTCGGGCTTTTCTGTCCAGGTGGCCCACTTCATCGGGGCCAACGACTTTGCCAGGGCAAGAGACGTATTGCGCCACGCTCTGGTATGTGGTCTCGTCTTCAGCCTCTTCATGTGTATTACCGGTCTGGCCATACACTCCGCCTTGCCCTACTGGCTTGGCGGCGGAAAAGACATTGCCGGCGACGCCTCCCGCTACTTCTTGGTCTATTCGCTCACCACCCCCTTCATCTACCTATACCACACGTCGGAGTCGATGCTCAAGGCTTCGGGCAACATGCGTACCCCCAGCATTATGGCGGTAATGCTGTGCCTGTGTGATGTGGCGTTCAACTACCTCTTTATTTTTATCCTCGACCAGGGCGTACTGGGGGCTGCCTACGGCACGTCACTCGCCTACATCTGCATCTCCCTCCCCAACCTGTGGCTGACAGCCTGCCGCAGCAAGATACTCAACCTGCGCCAAGACCAGAAGCCCTTCCAGTGGATAGGCATCTATGTGCGCAATGCCTGCCGCATAAGCGTGCCCATAGCCATCCAGTCGGTACTGATGAGCGGGGCACAGATCGTCAGCACCATGATTGTAGCTCCCCTCGGCAACATAGCCATAGCCGCCCACTCCTTCGCCGTCACGGCAGAGAGCCTGTGCTACATGCCGGGCTACGGCATCGGCGACGCCGCCACCACCCTGGTGGGACAGACATTCGGAGCCAGACGCAAAGACCTCTGCCGCAACTTTGCCTACATGACTGTAGGACTCGGCATGGTAGTGATGGCGCTGATGGGGGTGGTAATGTACATCTTCGCCCCGGAGATGGTAGGCATCCTCTCGCCCGTCGACACCATACGCGACTTGGGAGCCGACTGTCTGCGCATAGAAGCCTTTGCCGAGCCCTTCTTTGCCGCAAGCATCGTGGTCTACAGCGTATGTGTGGGTGCCGGCGACACGATCAAGCCTGCCGCCATCAATCTCGGCACCATGTGGCTGGTTAGGCTCACACTGGCTTACCTCCTCTCCCAGCAGTATGGTCTGCGTGGCGTATGGACAGCCATGGCCATAGAGCTCACCTTCCGCGGCATCCTGTTCCTTGTACGCCTCTTCCGCGGCAGGTGGCTGCACAGTTTCTCTACAGAAGGGAGCACACATTGTGCTTCATCGGCAGGATAACAGCTACAAAAAGTTGCCTAACGCCTAAAAAACAAGCTGCTTTCACAAGAAACAAGCCTAAATACTTGCTTTTCTTCCATATTTGTCGTACTTTTGCACCCAAACAGGGAATATTATACGAACTCCTATAGCAAGGCGGACAACATCCTACAAATAGCAGGCCGGATAACATTCTATATGATGAATACGCGCGCATCATGCGCAATATATTAATAAAATAAAGTTTATGAAACTAAAGCACCTTTTTTTGGCAGCCTCTCTGATGCTGCTTTCTGCGGCAGGAGCCATGGCACAAGAAATGCCTTCTATCCCCGTAGACAAGGATGTGAAGATAGGCCATCTCGACAACGGCCTTACCTATTACATCCGCCACAACAGTTACCCCGAGCATGTGGCAAGTTTCTACATCGCCCAGAAAGTGGGTTCCATCAACGAGGATGACAACCAGCGCGGTCTGGCCCACCTCCTTGAGCACCTTGCCTTCAACGGTTCGGAGCACTTCAAGGGCAACAGCCTGCAGGAATACCTGCAGAGTATCGGTGTAGAATACGGCAGAAACCTCAACGCCTACACCTCCATCGACAAAACGGTGTACTACTTTACAGATGTTCCCACCACACGCATCACGGCTGTAGACTCATGTATGCTCATCCTCAAGGACTGGAGCAACGGCATTACCCTGAGCCAAGAGGCTATCGACGACGAGCGTGACGTAGTACACAACGAGTACCGCATGCGCATCGTAGGCCAGCAGCGCATACTGGAGCGTGCCCTGCCCAAGCTCTATCCCGGCAGCAAGTACGGCGAGCGCATGCCTATCGGTCTGATGGAAATCATAGACAAGTGTAACCCCGAAACCTTGCGCGCCTACTACCGCAAGTGGTATCGTCCGGACAACCAGGCCATCATCGTTGTGGGTGACATCGATGTCAACCACATAGAAGAACAGATCAAGAAGCTCTTCTCCGGCATCAAGGTACCAGCCAACGCCGCCAAGGTAGTTCCGGAGGAGGTACCCGACAACACGAAGGCCATCTTCGTCGTAGACAAGGACAAGGAACAGCAGGTAGACATCGCAAACATCTTCATGAAGACGGAAGCCATGCCCGACTCCATGAAATCGAGCATGGAATACCTTGTCAAACTATATTGCGACAACGTGTTCGCCACCATGATGAACGCCCGCTTCAGCGAGATGTCGCAAGACCCCAACTGCCCGTTCCTCTCTGCCGCTTGCGGCATGGGCGACTACCTCTTGTCGCGCACCGTCCAGGCCCTCTCTGCCATGGTTCTGCCCAAGGAAGGCAAGATGAAAGAGGCTTATGCTGACGTTATGCGCGAACTGAAACGTGCACGCGACTTCGGCTTTACTGCAACAGAATACCAGCGTGCACAGGACGAATTCATGAGCCAGATGGAGAAGACCTACTCCAACCGCGACAAGATGAAGAACGAGCAGTTTACTACCCAGTATGTAGACAACTTCATCTCCAACGAGCCTATCCCGTCGGTAGAGACAGAATACATGATTTACAAGATGCTGGTACCCAACATGCCGGTAGAGGTCATAAACGAATATGCCAAGGAAGCAATAGGCGAGAGCGACACCAATCTGGTTTCCCTCGTCATGATGTGCGAGAAAGACGGAGCCGTATATCCCACCGAGGCCGAGCTTGCCTCCATCGTGAAGCAGGTACGCGGTGAGAAACTGGAAGCCTACGTGGACAACGTGAAGCAGGAGCCCCTGATGGCAGAGAAGCCAAAGGCAGGCAAGATTACCGCCACTAAAGAAAACAAGCAGTTGGGATACAAGGAACTGACTCTCTCCAACGGTGCCAAGGTCATTCTGAAGAAGACCGACTTCAAGGACAACGAAATCGTCTTCTCTGCATCGGCCAACGTCGGTTTCTCCGGATTCGACAAGAATGACTATGTACTGGGCACCTTAGGCGACAAGATGATGGACGCCAACGGACTGGGTTCCTTCAGCAGCAACGAACTGGAGAAAGCCCTTGCCGGAAAGCAGGCAAGCGTTGAGTTTGCCCTCAGTCCTTTCAAGCACGGACTGGCAGGCAACTCTACCCCCAAGGACATCGAGACGCTGATGCAGCTCATCCATCTCAAGATGACAGCCCTCAGCAAGGACGACAAATCGGTAGACAACATCAAGAACACACTGGCTGCCATCTTTGCCAACCAGAGCAACACACCGGCCATGGTGTACCAGGACTCTGTACAGAGCACTGTCTACCTGGGCAACAAGTTTGCACGCCTTCCGTCTGCCGAGAGCATCAAGGCTTTGGACAACAACCGCATCGTAGAACTGGCAAAGGCCCTGTACGGCAACGCCAAGGACTTCACCTTCTACTTCGTGGGCAATTTCGACGAGGCCACTCTCCTGCCGCTCATCGAGCAGTACATCGCCTCTCTCCCCAACAAGGGATTCAAGATGAAGAACAAGGAAATCCCCGTTGCCTTGGGCGAAGTGAAGAACAACTTCGAGAAGGCTATGGAGAACCCACAGTCGCAAGCTACAGAGATTTGGTACGCCAAGACTCCCTACACGCTCAGCAACAGTGTGCTCGCCGAGATTTCGGCACGCCTCCTCGAGATGGACTACCTGCGCAACATCCGCGAAAAACTCAGTGCCGCTTACCACGCTGGTGCCAATGCAGAAAAGGAGATAGGCCTTGACGGTAAACTCGCCATCAGCCTCACCGGTTCGGCACAGCTCAATCCGGAGAAGACAGATGCCGCCATCCCCTATTTCTTCTCTGGTATCAAGAGCACAGCTACTGCCCCCAACAGCAGCGACCTTCAGAAAGCCAAGGAAATCATGCTGAAGCAGGCTGGCGTCAATGCCAAGGACAACACCTACTGGATGGGCGTTCTCCGTACCTTCAACGAGAACGGCGTAGACCTGTACACCGACTACGTGAAGACAGTCAGCGGTGTAGACGGCAAGGCTATTGCCGACTTCCTGCAGAACACCATCCTCAAGAGCGGAAACCATACCGAGGTTATCATGAGGGCTGTAAAGAAGTAACGTCATAAGCATAGCAAATACAACAAATCCCGATACAAGTTTGGTTTGTATCGGGATTTTTCGTAACTTTGCCGCACTATTCCAAAATATTTGCCTACAAAATCCATACAACACAACCACTTGGTACAACATAAGTAAAAGAAAACAACAATAGAGTTATGAAAAAAATCATCATGTCATTATTTCTCCTGTGCTGCACCGTGGCAACACAGGCACAGTTGCTCTACGAAGTAAGCAAGGACAGTACCACTACTCCGTCTTACATCATGGCTTCATGCCGATTGCTCAACCCTATGGGGCTTATCAGCCAGATGCCCGAACTGAAAGAGGCCATCACCAAGACCGACCAGATGTACTTCGAGGTAAACAAGAACGCCTATGCCTCCAGCATCAACGAAGCCAAGCGTCTTGAGAACGGCAAGAAACTGCTCAGCCTCCTTTCCGCCCCACAGCAGCAGAAACTGAATGCCTTCCTGAAGAAATACATGGAGGTGGACTTCAGCAGCACATACGTACAGAACAAGTATGGCAACCTTACTCCTGCAGCCCTGCTCGAAGACCTCGAACAACTTCTCTTCGTTGCCAACAACATGGGCAAGTACGACCCCACCAACACGTTTGACACCTACTTCGAGGCACAGGCAAAAGTGAACAACGAGTCGATCAAGGGACTGAGCGACGTAGACTCCTACATTACCGCCACCTACAAGAGCGACATCAACGGGCAGGTAGAAAATCTGGTCAACTTCCTGGAGAACGAAGACACCGAGCTTTCCAAGATTAACAAGGGCATAGAGGCTTTCTGTGCCAAAGACCTGGACAGACTCGCCAAGAACATGCCGCACACTGTCAACGCAGGCATCATCCAGGCCTGGAGCAAGAAGATAGGAGAGGTCATGGCAGAGAAGCCCACCCTCTTCGTCATCGATGCCGCCAATCTCGCGGGTACCGACGGTCTGCTGCAGCAACTGCGCGATGCAGGCTATTCACTGAAGGCAATGTAACAGCATACGCTTTCCTGCTACATACAGAGAAAGCCAAAAAGAGAGGGTGCGCCAAACTTTTGGCACACCCTCTCTCTTTGTTTTCCGCATCTTCATATTAAAGAAACGGAGAAGTTCTTGTTGTCCTGAAACAACAATCCTTTTCCCGTTAACCATTTCTCGTTCAGGCTCTTTTCCTGCACTTGCCGGCAAGGGCCTCACGACGGCCCTTGAGCATCTGCTGGCACTTGTCCTGCGCACGATTCTCGGCCTCAGCGTTTACCTTAATCAAACTGTAATCCATAACCTATTGAATATTTGTAAGCACTGCAAAGGTATGCGATTCCTACTACAAGCGGAAGAAAACACGACAGAAATACACCACTTTTCCTTTATTTCTTGACTTATGTCAAAACTAATAGGGATACACCTACCAAATATAGGCCATTTCCTTTCCACATTTGGATATTTTTTGCGAAATTTGCACCACAAAACGAAACAAAAACTAAACAAAAGCATGAAAAAAGTATTTTTGACAGCAGCTATCGTAATGGCTTGCTCCACCGCAAGCCTTGCCCAGTCCTCTTCCACCAAGTCTACAGTAGGCAGCATACTCGGCGGTCTGCTTAGCGGCAGTTCCAACAAGTCGAACAGCACTTCAAGCTCATCAAGCACCTCCAGTTCTTCTACTTCCAGCACGGCAAGCAGCCTGCTCGGCGGTTTGCTCGGCGGCAACAGTTCGAGCAGCACAGGCAGCACGGCAAGCAGCCTGATAGGCAGCCTGATAAACGGTGTTATCGGCGGTACCACCTTCAGTCAGGCCGACCTCTGCGCCAGCACCTGGAAATACAGTTCTCCGGGATGTGCCTTCACCACCGAGAACCTCCTTGCCAAAGCCGGAGGCGAGATTGTGGCCAACAAGATTGAAAACCAGTTGAACACCTACTATAAGAAGGTGGGATTCTCCAGCAGCAACACCTACTTCAAGTTTGAGACCGACGGCAGCTTCACCGCCAAGGTTGCAGGCAAGTCGTTCAGCGGAACCTACACATTCGACGAGAGCACCCATGCCATCAAGCTCAAGAGCATGCTTCTGCTCACCATCTCGGGCTACGCCACCAAGACTACTTCGGGCATGAGCCTTCTGTTCGAGTCGAAGAAACTGCTCACACTCCTTCAGACCCTCACAGCCCTGAGCGGCAACTCTACCCTCAGCACCATCGGCAACCTCTCCAAGAACTACGACGGTGTACGTATCGGCTTCGACATGACAAAGTAATTTATGAGGAGTTAGGGGGAGATAAAGGAGTTAGAGAAGTTAGTAATGTGTAAAAAGCCAATAAAAAACAGCATACACACTATCGCAAAATTGGCTTCATGTGCGACCCCTCTTTTCTCGAGGTTAAGACCTCAAGCCCGCAAGGTTAATACCTCATGATTTTTATGGGTAAAAAACAGCATGCACACTATCGCAAAATTGGCTTCATGTGCGAACCCTTTTTTCTCGAGGTTCGAACCTCGAGCACGTAAGGTTCGAACCTCGTGATTTCATGGCTTAAGTAATGTGTAAAAAATAACGTGGTAATTTCTAATTCTTGACCTATCATATTGATGCGAAGTTTACCAACTTATTTTTGGGGACAATACCTTCTCTAACTTCTTTATCTTCTCTACCTCCTTTAACTCCCCTTTTCTTGTTCCTTACCTTCATAATAATCGTTCCATTGTTTCATAGCCTCCTGCCAGTCGGTCTGCTCGCCGGCAGCAATGGCCTCTTGCCTGCGTGCCGCCTCGTCACGTTCTCTGTCGCGGGCACGCTTTGCCTTCATCGCTTCGATGGTGGCATCATCCAGTATCTGAATGGCACCACGCTGCAGCGCATCCTGTAGCTCCTCCTCGCCGAAAGCCTTGCCCGGCACATTGAAGTCGGAGATGTTAAACTCATAGTCCACCCGCAACTGATGACGTATTTCCTTCTGCTGAAGACGGTTGCCCGCATTCTTCAGGCGCAGCAACTTACCTATTTCCTTTATCTCGGAAGCTGAATATTTGTTTCTTCCCATGTCTTGTTGTTTTTGGGTGCAAAGGTACGAAAATTCCTTCATTATGCCAAAAGTTCCGTAACGGCAGCTATGCGAACACAACCAGAGAGTGTATGCAGGTGCAACTTGTCTGGGTGCGCAAGTTCAACTGGCAAGTGCCAGAACCAAGAACCACACACTATTAAAATATGTAAAATTATCTATAATAAGTTTATCCTTCCCTAATCCACTTCGTTTTAGTCGACAAAAAGTCTTAAATTTGTAGTGTATTTCAACAGGAACGACCTATGATAAAATGGCGCAAGTTAAACATTAACCATTCTTTTGCTGCAAAGATATGCTTCTGGGTAGCCCTCGGCATAACTGGCGTATTCATGCGTACCTGTACCACCTCTTCGCAGTATACCAGCAAAATAATGTTGGAAAACGCCAACAAGAAGGCCAATCTCGAACTGGACAAAGCCATTCTCTTCATAGACACCGAACTGGAAGCGGTAGAGATAGCTGGCGAAAACCTGGTTGCCTTTCTCGACAAGCAGCACAGAATGTCGCCAGAGACAGCCTACCATATCTGCAGCGACTTCCTTAATACCAATGTCAACATCCAGGGCATAGCCCTCTGTTTCGAACCCGACCTCTATCCCAGATACCCCAAGGGGTTTGCCCCTTATGTCATACAAGACTTCAAGAGCGGCAAGCAGACAAGGATGAACCTTGCCGACAAGTACGTATACAACAAGAGAAACTGGTACATTGAAGCCAAGCACAGGCGGGGCCCCATTTGGACAGACCCCTTCATAGAGGCCAACGGCAGTATCGTGTGCAGCTACTGTATCCCCATCTATACCAGCGAGAACAAGTTTTTGGGAGTGGTGGCGTTCGACTTCAACATGGAGGAGTTTACGGAAGAGGTACAGAGCATCAAGCCCTACATCAATTCGCACATCAGCATCCTGGACCGCAACTTCCACTTTGTGGTACATCCCAACCCGTCGCTCATCATGACCCAGAGCATGAAGAACGTGCTGGACAAAAACATGTACGAAACAGACAAGCCCATCCTCGCCGACTTCAAGGCGCACAAGAGGGGCGACTGTACACTCAGCAGCAAGCAGGAGGGCGAAGGAAACTCCAAGAAGATTCTCTACTATGCACCCATCAAACGCATGGGATGGACCGTCGTGCTGTCGTGCGACAAGACGGAGATTACCAAGGGAATCTCCGAAATACGCAGTTCGCTGTTCACTACGTACACAGCGTTCGTCATCATACTTTGCATATTCATGTTCCTCCTCATCTGGCAGTCTCTGCGCCCCATCCTGCGCTTTGCACGTACAGCACAGAGCATAGCCGAGGGCGACTTCAATGTAAAGTTGCCCAAGGTGCACAGCCATGACGAGATATACTATCTGGGGCGCGCCCTGCACCGCATGCAGAGCCACCTCGCCAAATACATAGACGAGCTGAAGGATATCAACCAGGAAAAAGGACGTATCGAGAGCGAGCTGAATATCGCCAGTCAAATACAGATGTCGATGATACCCAAGATATACCCGCCCTACCCCGACCGCGACGATATCGACATCTACGGCATGATAAAACCTGCCAAGGCTGTGGGCGGCGACCTTTACGACTTCTACCTGCGCGACGAGAAACTGTTCTTCTGCATAGGCGACGTGTCGGGCAAGGGCGTACCAGCCTCGCTCGTCATGGCCGTAACGCGAAGTCTCCTCCGCATGGTGTCGGCACAGGAGAGCAACCCCGACCGCATCGTGACGTCCATCAACAGTTCCATGTCCGACATGAACGATTCCAACATGTTTGTCACGCTCTTTGCCGGCGTGCTCGACCTGCCTACCGGCCGACTGAGATACTGCAATGCGGGGCACAATGCCCCCGTGCTCGTAGACAGCGTTACGGGAAAGGTCACCATGCTGACTGTCAAGCCTAACGTACCCATTGCCGTCGTGCCCGACATCAAGTTCGAAGGACAGGAGGTTGTCATCACTCCCGGCACCAGCATCTTCCTCTACACCGACGGCCTTACCGAAGCAGAGAATGCAGACAAGGAACTCTTCAACGAGGACAGGATGATGGAGCAGTTGGGCAAGAGCACGCAGGAAGACTCCAAAGGCATCATACAGCAGATGCTCGACGCCGTACACCTACACGTAAAGGATGCAGAACAAAGCGATGACCTTACCATGGTCGCCATCAAATATATGCGCCAGCAACAGGAAAACAAATACTACAGTAAGTTGACCTTGCACAACGACATTGCCGAGACACCCAAGATCAACGAGTTTATGGAGGCGGTAGCCGAAGAGGCGACCCTCGACGTCGCTCTGACGAGCAGTCTGAATCTGGCCATCGAGGAGGCCGTCGTCAACGTAATGAACTACGCCTACCCCAAGGACCACATAGGCGAGATAAAGCTCGAGGCCTTTGTCAACGACGTACGCATGAAGTTTGTCATTACCGACAGCGGTGAACCGTTCGACCCCACAACCAAGGCCGAACCAGACACCAAAGCCACGCTCGACGACAGACCCATCGGCGGTCTCGGCATCTTCCTGGTAAGGCAGATTATGGACACCGTCAACTATGAACGCATAGACGGCAACAACATCCTGACACTGCGCAAGAACTTTTAGTGCAGACAAAACAACAGCGTTTCAGAAACTAAAACAAAAAGAGGTAAAGATTATGGCAAACGCATACGATATGCTTGACATGAAATGCCAGATGATCGTAGACGAATACGACGAACGGCAAGACACACTGGTACAGATGCGCGACATCGCACTCGCCGAGATAAAGAAAGTGCTCTCCGACAACCACATGGAGATTACGGCCGTAGAGGCGCGTATCAAGCAGCGCGACAGTCTCATCGGCAAACTGGAGCGCAAAGGTTACAAGTACGCCACGCTCGATGACCTCACCGACATACTGGGCGTGCGCATCATCACCTTCTTCAGCAGCGACGTAGACCGTGTGGCCTCTTACATGGAGAAGATGTTCGACATAGACTGGGAGTGCTCCATCGACAAACGCAAGATGCACGAGATGAACAGCTTCGGCTACAACTCGCTCCACTACATCTGCCGCATACCCAAGAGTCTCTTCCACGACGAACGCTATCCGCTTATCAACAGCATACGCTTCGAGATACAGATGCGCTCTACACTGCAGCACGCATGGGCGGCAATGGAGCACGACATAGGCTACAAGAACGAGATAGAGGCTCCACCCGAATACACACGTATGCTCGGTCGTCTGGCCGGTATGCTCGAACTGGCAGACGAGGAGTTTTCGCGTATCCGCATCAGTGTGGCCGACTACCGCAGGCGTATGGAACGGCTCATCAGGGCAGGCGAACTTTCGCAGGTAAGACTCGACGGAAAGACCTTCGACACCTACATCGCGCAGAAACCTTTCGCCTCGCTTACCAGACGCATCGCCGCCATCAACCAGAGCGAGGTGCAGGAGATGTCCTTCGCCCCCTTCTTCCCCCTGCTGAAGGATGCCGGCATGCAGACACTGCAGGACATAGAAGACCTCATCAAGAAGAATGAGGAAGATGCCTACAAGTTTGCCATGAGCCAGTTGGCCGATACCGACCTGGACATCATCGCGTCTACACTTGCCCTTCAAGACCTGCTCATCGTCGCCACACTGAAAAACGGAAGCGGCAAGACCGGACTGGTTCACCTGTACGATGCGCTCAACGGCAAGTCGGTACACAACGAGCGGTTGGCAGAGATGGCATACAATACAGCCTGCAATCTGCCGTTCATGAACAGATAGGGCAAAGAGTCGTCCGTCTAAAAAAGAAGAAGTTTAATTATGCGTGGCTTAGAACACGCCTATATATATTAACAAAATAAGCCCCGACAAAGGGCAAACAAGATGTCAAACAGACCCTTAAACACAGACCTTGTAGACAAGGCCATCGTCTTTGCCACCCAAGCACACCACGGCACAGAGCGGCGCTGCAAGGGATTTCCCTACATCGTTCACCCGCTCGAGGCTATGGCCATCGTGGCTACCATGAGTTCCGACCCCGAGTTGCTGGCAGCAGCAGCCCTGCACGACACTGTAGAGGATACCGATGTCACCTTAGAGCAAATCAAACAGGAGTTTGGCGAACGTGTAGCATGGTTGGTAAGCAGCGAGACCGACGTAAAGACCGATGCCAACGGCGAGAAACTGCCATGGAAGGAGCGCAAGCAGCGCGACATGGATGCCCTGCGCAACGCACCGCGCGAGGTGAAGATGGTAGCCATGGGCGACAAACTCTCCAACATGCGGGCCATAGCACGCGACTATCAGACCAACGGCGATGCCATCTGGCAGATATTCCGGGAGAAGGACAAGGAAACGCATGCGTGGAGATTCCGCGGGCTGCGCAATGCCTTCAGCGAGATAGCAGACACATTCGCTTACCGGGAGTTCTCTTCGCTCATCGAACTGGTGTTCGGCAAGGAAGAGAATGAGTAAAAAGAATATAAAACAATTATAAATAAGAAGACTATGGATACAAACAAGAAATTTGTGATAACTATCAACCGTGAGTTGGGCTCTGGTGGCCGCACCATTGGCCGCAAACTGTCAGAGCGCCTCGGCGTAAAGTATTACGACAAGGCACTGGTCAAGGAACTGACCCAGAAGTTCGACCTCTCGGTAGAGGAACTGGAAAAGGTGAAATCCTCCAAGTTCAACTGGTGGAACGAGTTCATACAGAACTACATGCTCAACTACCGCGTAGAGGAGCGTTTCAATGTAGAGAACACCGTAGCCACCACCGAGAACCTGTTCCGTGTGGAGTCGCAGTTCCTCAAGAATTTGGCTGAAGACGAATCGTGCGTCATTGCCGGCCGTTCCGGCTTCTACATCTTCCGCGACCATCCCAATGCGTTCAAGGTTCTCATCCAGAGTCCCATGCCATGCCGCATCAAGCGTGTCATGGAGCGCCAGGGTCTCAGCGAGGCCGAAGCCAAGAAGGCCATCGACAAGGTGGACAAGGGACGCGAGCGCTACACCCAGGAGTTCTCCGGCACCAGCCGCTACGACACACGCAACTACGACCTTGTACTCAACGTGGGTAATCTCAGCGAAGACGCTGCCGTAGACATCATCATGGAGTGCATCAGCAAGCAGAACTAATCTTTACACACAAGGCGTGTCTTAAGAAAAAAATGTCTTTGACGTTTTCTTCAGGACACGCCACAAGTATCATTATATTATAAATATGACTATAGATATCCAAGAAACCAACGGCAGTGTGAAGGCCGCCCTCATCGGCCGTCTTGACACCGCTGCAGCAGCCGAAGTGGCCAACGACTTCAACCGTCTTTCCGAGAAAGCCAACGAGGAGATTGTGCTCAACTTTGCCCAGCTCGAGTACATCAGTTCGTCAGGTCTGCGTCTGCTTATCGGACTGCGCAAAGACTGCGCCGCCAAGGGCGGAAAGGTCATCATAGAGAAAATCAACGATACCATCCGCAATGTGTTTACCATGACGGGGTTCTACACCCTGTTCGATATTAGAGACTGATCGATAAAATATGCTTACAGCCAACCTTCTGAGTGTCATCATCACCGTGGCGGCACTGGCCATGTGCTATGCCTGTAGACGGCGTGTTTTCCGCGACTTCGACATCTTCATACGCCGGGCAGCACTCATCGTGTTCATAGCCGGATTCTGCGTCTATTTCGTAGGTTTCCGCTCCGGACACGAGTCTGTGGGCACCCAGTTGTCTTGGTATGCGTCCTTCTTCCGTCCGCTGCTTTCCTCCATGGAGATGTTTGCCTTCCACAGCGACCTCCTCGAGGTGGGCGAGCCATGCCACCACAGCATGGTTTACATGACGATATTCTCCGTTGTCCATTTTGCAGCGGCTGCCGTATCGTTCGCCGTCGCCATCAATTACCTCGGTGTACGGTTTCGCTCGGCATGGCGCTGGCGTAAACTACAGTGGCACAAGCGGCTGCCGGGCAACGTGCATATCTTCTTCGGCATCAACAACATCTCGCTCCAGTTGGCACACGACATACACGAGTATGCCCCTGCCGACACGCTCATCTTCATCAATGCTCCCCAGGAAGCCAGCAACAGCGGGCTGCTCGGTCTTACCAGTATCTTCAACGTGTTCGGCTTCAGACGCGAGGTGGTGGCGAGCATCGACCGCCTCAACGGCATCATCAAGCAGACGCGCATGCCCATACAGATGATGGAGGGCAACCGTGTCATAAGCCAGCTCGGCCTTGACAGCGTACTCAACAAGACGAAAGAGTTTATGCGACTCTATCTCCTCTACGAGGATGACCTGCAGAACCTGGCCAAGAACATCAAGTTGCGCAACGACGAGTTCTTCAACCACGACATGGGCAAGAAGGCATACATCTACTGCCGTGCCACGGTGGGCAAACTGAACGGAGGTACCTCGTTCGAATATAACTCACGGTGTGGTGCGGAGACGATTCTCGTCGATGCCTCACGACTGTCAGTCAAGTCAATGATGTGTACACCCGAAGCCCATCCTGCCAACTTTGTCGACTTCGACTACCATACGGGACTTGCCAAGTCGGTGGCACATTACCTCATCATCGGGTTCGGAGAGACCGGTCAGGAGGCGTTCAAATTCCTCTATGAACACGGCAACTTTGTCTACCCCGACACGTTCAATGGGCACCATGCCGTATTCCACATCGTCGACCCCAAGGCCAACCAAAAGAAAGGGTTCTTCGAGATGCGCTACCCCTGCCTCAGCGAGAACAGCGACAACAAGTTGCTCGACGTAGACATACAGTGGCACAACCACAGTGCCGGCGACGGCCGTTTCTGGGACCTCATGAAGGAGATAAAGGACGAGCTGAACTATGTCGTCATAGCCACGGGCAGTGACAACCGCGACATCGCCATCACTTACGACCTGGGCGAATATGCCCTGCGGTGGCGCAAGCGGCGTATGGAAAACTTTGCCTTGGTGGTAAGGTGCTACAAGCACGAGAACGAGAGCCGCTTCGACGAACTGGTAGAGTCGTGCATCGACGGGGAGAACGGACGCCAGGTGGTACGCGTCATCGGCAAGATATCCGATTCCTTCACCCACCGCTACATCTGGGAGAAATGCCTGGAGCGCGACGCTGCCATCTACTCTGCCACCTCAGGTGCCAACTTTGGACACCTACTGCATGACATACGTGTGGCGGACGCAGAAGATGCCTTTACCGTATGGTGGAAACGCCATTCTCAAGCCAAGGGCAACCCCATAGCCTATTCCAATCTCAAGCGTATGGAGACACAAGAGTTCTCTGATGCCTCCCATATATTCGCCAAACTGAAGAGTATTGGCCTCATAGACAGTGACAACGCCATAGGCACCGAAAACCTGCAGAAGCTGCGGGCATGCCGTACCTATGCCGACTTCGAGCAGTTGCCTTTCTTTACCAACCTCATGCGGTTGGAACACCTGCGCTGCCTCGCCTCGCACATCTGCATGGGCTATACCCCCATGAGCATGCAAGAGTTTGAGGAAACAGAAAGAAAAATGGAATGTGACGTCATACGCCATAAGTCACTCAACCTGGTGACGTACGACCAACTGGACAAAATGCCTGTAGCGGAATGGCTCAACCAAGCTGTGCCTGCCGCCTACAGCGAGCACGCCAACTTGTTCCTCCTGGCACACATAGTACAGACATCACTTGCCATCGGACTCGACAAACTCGGCAAATGATACAAACAACTCTCTCAGTCTATCTCTAACAGCATCTCTATGGCACCCTTCAACGAAGTTACCATATATCCCAAGATGCCTGAATAGAGATACACCTGAGGGTTAGAGCGCGTGTTGCGGCGGATATAGAAGAGGAAAAAGCCTACCATGGGCATAATGAATGAGCAGACCACGCCAAACCATTTAACCCTCTGCAGGTCTGCCATGTCCGTCTCGTCCACCCTTACCACCTTTTCCGCACCGTATATGCGGTCCACCATGTTGTCCAGGCCCTTGTCCTGGACATCTTCGTTTTGGGTTTCTTCTGTCATATTGTTTCTCCTTAATTGTTCTTGTGGCATAGTAATTGTACTCCGGCATACACGTGCCCCATTCCTGCTGGCAGGCTGCAAGTGGCTCAATACCGGCATCATGCCACAAAATTACAAATAATATCCGAGAAACACCATTTCCTTCACGCTTTTTTATTTTAGACGCCAAATGTTAGATGCAAGCCGAGAAACATCCGAACGTCATAGCGCAAAACCCACTGAAGCCTATTACCAAACATAAAATAGAAGTTATGTTTGGCAAAACATGGGTTATGCGAAGCAATTTGTAGTAGAAAGAAAACCAGTTTTACCATTAGGTGCATCCCATTGATAACAACACGGCAGAAGCGGGCTGAAGGCCCAACGAGCGCATAGCCCAGGGCAAGCGAAGCGGCACCCTGGGGTTTAGGGAAGGTATTTCCACTCTCGCCCTGTAAGGGCAAAAGCGTTAATAATCAATACGATATAATGTAGCTGCCCTTACAGGGCGCACGTAAACCGCTTCGGCATCATAACCCAGGGTGTTGCCCTGGGCTATGCGTAGCTGCCCTTTCAGGGCGTTCTCGCTGCACCTCAAGCGGGAATGTTAGTAGTGTACGGTGTCCCCGCTGTACCTCCAGTAAGCCTTAGTAGCGTGCAGCGTCCCCGCTGCACAACAAACAAGAACCGACGCGAGGACGCGTCTCGCTACTACAGCAAGCCCCGGGTTTAGGGAACACAAATGCCCATAAATTGAACATGAATTATCATGAATTGCACATGGATTGGCAGATAAT
>CAVCGV010000065.1:0-17099 GCA_963601815.1 bacterium | reverse complement strand
CATTTTCTTGCCTTGGAATTTGTATGAACAAAGGAATAAGAATAACTTTGTAATCGTTGAAGATGTGTATTTACACAAAATAAACTAATAGAAGTATGGAAATCCGTAGAGATAAATATCTGGATCTACTAATCCACAGTTGTGGAAATAGGTTGATAAAAGTGATAACAGGAAGCGCAGATGCGGCAAGTCATTAAAAGTGAATCAATTTATATGCAGCAAGCTGTAAGTGCAATGGTTGCAATAACCAAGAAAGCAATAACAACACAGCAACCGCTATTTGAGGAAGAGCCCTTTGCCAAGTCGAATACGCTGAACGTAGTTCTTCTATATACCTTATTATATAAGGCTCTCTTGGGATGAAGTATGCCCATGCCTCTTCTTCCATAACCCGGGATTATGGCTCTTTTGACGGCTCGTGTGGCACGCCCTTTTGTCCGTGCGCTCAAACTCTTCTTCCAAGAAGGCTTTCTCATTCCGTATCTCATACCTTGTTGTTTTTTAGAATCTCAAAATATATTCGTCACCATCCTTGAAGGCGTTGGTTCCTTCAAGATAGCGACGTGTTTCCTCGAAATCTTCTCCTGTGATGTTGGCACTGAACTGTCGAACCCTTGATATAGCCTTGATGATGACACTTGGGTCGCCCTTTCTTGTCAAACGTCTCAATCCATTTAGATAATCCTCTCGGAAAACTGTAGGGATGATTATCTTGGATTGGTCTGCATGAACCAATTCTGCGTTCATCATGATTCTGGAGATACGACCGTTGCCATCGTTGAAGGGATGAATCTCGCTAATCATGAACAGGATGAACAGAGCCTTGGCAAAAGGAGATTTCAAGGCTTGATAGAATTCAAATCCCTTCATCAAGGTACCTCTTACAAGTGTGCAGTCCACGAAATGCGAGTCACCTGCATGGTTGTTCTGCATCTTGAACATACCTGGGGTTCTGTCAGGTCTTGCTGCCATCATGATTCTATGGCGGTCTTGTAGAATCTCTATCAGTTCTTCGGCTGTGTTTGGCGTTCGTCTCATTTCTCTTCTGCTCGCCACGATTTGGAACGTTCCAAGGACATCATGCGAGTCGGCGTTTCTTGCAGGCATCGGTTGACCAGTCTCAATGATGCGATAAGCGTCTTCTATCTCAAACTCGGTTCCCTCGATGTAGTTGGAGAAATAGCTCTCAAAAAAAGCAAAGTTTCTGAAAGCAGCTGTAGAAATGTTCTGCTCGTCCATGTCTGGAAAAAAATCGTTGTTAAGTGCCTCAAACAATGTTCCAAACAATTTGACACGTTCTTGGTCGAATGGAACTCCCTGTGCTCTGGCTAAAGCACTGTTAGATGAAAGTATTCCTGAAGGTTTTGTTGAAAGCAAAGCTCCTATGATGGAATTGAGAGTTTCAAACTCTTCTGTCATTTCCAATTGCTTGGCTATCTCTTTAGCCTTATCTCGGAAGTCGTTGATGCCAGTCTCGCCATTAACCACCAACATCTTTTCCAAATTCTCTTCGATATAAGTTCTTGGCAAACATTTTGAGACACTACCACGAGTTCTTCCCTTTTGGAGGTTTTCAAGCATTCGTCTTTCCGTGCTGGATATATACAAGTTCTCAATGAAAGGCATATCATGGTCTGTACCCATAGGACCTTTCATCAAGTGAACTTTAATACCTGGTAATTCCACGTTTCTGGTGTATTTGTATGTCAGAAAAATGTCACCCTCAGAGGTTGGCTTTAGCTCAAAAGCTGATCGATGGCTTATAACTGCATGGGGAAAAAGTTGCCCCAAAATGTAGAACACGTTTCTTTTTATAATCTCCTCAGGTGCGTCATCCATGTTACTTGTATAGACCCTTGTCGCAATCTTTCTTAAGTTTCCATTTTTCACCTGCATACTGCTGCGTATGTCAGCTGTGCCAACCACTACTTCCAGAATGTTATGTATGGTCTTATTTTTTGCCATATTTTACAATTAAGCGTTTTCTTTTCTGCAAAGATAGTCATATTTTTCGATTAAGAGGTAGTTTTATGCTATATTTTTCGATTAAGAGTCTGTTTTATGCTATATTTTTATTAAACACATTAACTGAGAATTTCCAAACATCGAGTATAAGTTTAAAAACATAAGTTGCGAGAGGGTACTATCTTTTTCAATCGGAAATCAACAAAAACACCATAAAATACGGACAACAGCGCAATGTCAGCGTTAAACAAATATAAAAATAATATTGCGCAAAGGGGGACTACTTCGGGGAGACTACTTAAAAGCATAAAAAGAAAAAGTCCTGTAAATCAAAGATTTACAGGACTCTACTGCGGAGAGAGAGGGATTCGAACCCCCGGTACCTCTCAGTACGCCGGTTTTCAAGACCGGTGCATTCGACCACTCTGCCATCTCTCCAAATCAACCGGAAAGGATATGGGTTGGTTTTATTAAGCGGATGCAAAGGTACGGCTATTTTTTGAAACAACCAAATTTTTATCCAACTTTTTTACTCTATTTGGCACAATAGGGGCAAAAAAGTTTGTTTCAGGCGTTTTATTGCCGGACAAACCACTTCTTAACAATTACTATGCGAGTTTTTTAGCCCCACCTTTAAGAACACCTTATATCCAGCCTTTGCTCTTGAATTCTTCCATGAGGGGCAGCGCCAAAGCCTTGGCGTCGGGATGAGGGGCACCAGTAGTGCCCAAGGCACGAAGATCGAAGAAGTGGAGCCAATCAGAGACAAATGCCGTATGTACCAGTTCGGTATTGCAATCGAGCGGAAGTACCGAACGGGCCTCCTGCGGCTTACAACCGGAAGCTATCAGTTTAAGATAGGCGAATTCGGCAGAAAGATTGGCGAAAAGCCAAGCATCCATTTTAGTCCATTCCGAATCCTTGCCTGCATAGATGTCTTGGCAGAGAGATGCGAGGAGTTGCGGTTCCTTCAGCTTGGCGCCCTCTTGTACGTCTAGCGCCTCCTGTTCCACCCACGAAGGGAGATTGATGGCGATCTCGCCCTCAAACTTGTTCTTGGAATAGTTGCAATAGCGTGTGCTTTGTTCGGCCATCGAGTTGGCACGATGACGGTTGTACTCGCGCGTGATGGAGATCTGCGTCGTAAAATGTACTGTTATGCGCAGTTCGTGCTTGTCTTCTTCGTATGCGCTAAGGTAGCAGAGACTGTCCAATGCATGGTTCTCCGCCAGCACCCTGAGGTTGGTCGTTATGTAGTCTTTGCCGTCGACAGTATTGCAGCGCGAGAATTTGTTGCCGGCAAGAAGAGGCAATTCCCCATGCTGGCAGACGAGGTACACGGTACCGTGCTCGAGCATGGCATAATGCTCGTTGGCTATCATTCTGTCGACGAAAGGTTTGGCAGAGGCTTCCGTTGTCTTGTCTTCACTCTTGTAGCACACCCTGCCAGCACGTTCTATCTGGCGATAGATGCCGTTTTCCCCAGCGGGCTGTTCCCATATTTCGTATTGCGGCTTAAGTATTTTCATTGTCGGTGTTTTTTATTTGCATGCAAAGGTAGCATTATTTTTCAAACTATTCGTATCTTTGCAATAAAAAACGACGATGGAGATAAAACCTATAGCACGTTTTCGCTCACCTTTTTCCAGCAAGTTTGGCATCCCCAAGCAGGCGGGACTTGTACCCGACCTGGACGGGCAGATTGTGTTCGAACCGGAGTTCCGCAATGCAGATTATCTTAGAGGGATAGAAGATTTCGACTATCTGTGGCTTATCTGGGGATTTTCCGCCAACAGGCACAAGGCCAACAGTCCAGTGGTGCGCCCGCCCGTGTTGGGAGGAAACGAGAAGATGGGTGTCTTTGCCACGCGCAGTCCCTTCCGCCCCAACAGTATAGGCCTTTCGTCGGTGCGTCTTTCCAAGGTAGAACTGGAGAGTCCGGCAGGTCCTGTGCTTCATGTAAAGGGCGGCGACTTGATGAACGGAACGCCCATTTACGACATAAAGCCATATGTTACCTATGCCGACTGCCACGAAGGTGCCAAGAGCGGATTTGTAGACAAGCGGAAATGGGGACGCCTACAGGTAGTCATGCCCGAAGAAACCTTACGTTACCTACAAAGCAACGGACTCGACGAAAAACAGGTGGAAATTCTTAGGGACGTATTGGCACAAGACCCTCGCCCCCATTACCAAAAAGACCCCCATAAGGTATACGGTATGCCTTATGAGGGTATGGATGTGCATTTCTCCGTAGACGGAGACGTGCTTACTGTACTGCCTTGAACGTGGAGAAGTTAACGTTCTCCACCTTTACGTCGCAGGTTTTGTCGATGTCCTGCGCCTGCTTGTTGTAGAAAATGTTGCAGTCCTTGATGGTAATGTCGTGTATCATGCCCTTTTCGCCATGCGCCACGATACCGTTCTTGCATCCGCGCACATATACATTACTTATATGTATGTCCTGGAAGTCGGGAACGAACTCAGCCTTTTCTGCCGTGGCATTGCTTTGCTGCTTGGCGCCCACATGGTTGTCCCAGTAGGTTGTCTCGAAGGTGATGGCATCGCCTGTGATGTCAGTCATGTAGATGTGGTCGATGAAGATATTCTCCGTCTTGCCGCCTCGTTTCACTGCACTCTTGAAGCGCAGACCGGCGTCTGTGCCCTGGAACGTGTTGTTGCGTACCAGTATGTTTTTCATACCGCCCGAGAACTCGCTGCCTATCACGAAGCCGCCATGTGCGTGGTATACGGTATTGTCTTGTATGTTGATGTTCTCACAGGGACCAGCCTTTACGCCGTTTGCTCCTGCACCGCCCTTCATGCAGATGCCGTCGTCTCCTGCATCGATGACATTGTTGACGATAAGGACATTCTTGCAGCAGGTGATGTCCAGAGCGTCACCGTTCTGTGCGTTCCAGGGGCACTTGACCGTAATTCCGTCTATAATGACGTTCTGGCAGCGGGTAGGAACGAAATGGAAACGGGGAGAATTGAGCAGCGTGATGCCTTGCAACAGCACGTTCTGGCAGTCGGTGAAGCGAATCAGATGGTTGCGGTATTTTTCCTGTGCCTCCATAGACGATGCCACATTGGGCTGGTTCTTCAGGTCGAAAGGATACCAAAGGTCGCCCTTGGCAGACACCGTACCACCCATTTCGCGGTACTGTTTCCACTCCACGTCACTTACCTTGACTCGCTTTACAGCTCGCCACCATTCGCCGTTACCGTCGATGCAACCTTCGCCGGTAATGGAGATATTGCTGCGCTTGCTTGCCGTGATGGCGGTAGAAGCGCGACCTTCCTTGGCGCCGGTTGTCTTGTCTACCTTGATGAGGTCGTTCTTGTCTTCAGAGAATACGATGACGGCATTCTTCTCCAAGTGCAGATCGATGTTGTCTTTGAGCGAGATGAGTCCTGTAAGGTAGATGCCTGCCGGTACATCGAGGTGTCCACCACCCATTTTGCTCAACTTGCTGATGGCCTTACTGAAGGCTTCGGTGTTCATACTCAGGGCATCGCCCTTTCCGCCGCAGTCGAGCAGACTGACGTGGTTGTCGGGAATCGTGGGCAACGTAGGCTGAGGCATAGCTACGGGCAAATTCTGGTAATACTTGGCGTAGTCGTTGGCAGCATGTACTGTCGTTATAGCCAGTAGTGCCAACAGAGAAAAGATGATTTTCTTCATAGTTGTCTTGTAGTTTGTATAGGAATTGATATGATTGTTATGTCTTGAATAAGAATGTTGTGTCTCAAAAATTTATGCCTTAAATACAAAAAAGGCGGCCTCAAATTACTCGAGAACCGCCTCAAATGAAAGGAGGAGTGGTACCACCAGGAATCGAACCGGGGACACAAGGATTTTCAGTCCTTTGCTCTACCAACTGAGCTATGGCACCATGCGCTTTCTTATTTGCGGTTGCAAAGGTACTACTATTCTTTCATACTCCCAAATTTATGCCAAGACTTTTTATTGCAGTTATATTTTGTTAACAATTTTGTTCGACTTCTTGTCCTAAAAAGTCTGGGCATGGATGCATTTCAGGTCGTCCTGAAGCTGGGCTGTGGAACTGGCCCCCACCAAGACGCTGGTTACTCCCTTCTGCCGCAATATCCAAGCGAGCGCCATTTCAGCAAGCGTTTCGCCACGATCACCGGCTTCCTTGTTCCATTGTTGCAGTTGGCCCACCAGTTCTGGGGTCAATACGCTTCGCTTGAGGAATTGTTCCTTTGCCATACGACTGTCAGAGGGGATGCCGTTCAGGTAGCGGTCGGTCAGCAGTCCTTGTGCCAGGGGCGAGAACGAAATGAACCCGATGCCGTGTTCCGCACAGTAGCCGAGCGTGCCTTCCTCTTGCGGTTTCCTGTCGAGCATGTTCAACTTGTCCTGGAATATAAGAAGCGGGCAGTCTCTCTCCCTCAGGTATTGGTCGGCGAACCTCAATGCCTCCAAGGGCCAACGGCTAATGCCGAGGTAGAGCGCCTTACCTTGCCTCACGATGTCCACCATAGCCTGCAGCGTCTCTTCGAGCGGCGTATTGGGATCGTAACGATGGCTGTAAAAGAGGTCAACATAGTCGAGGTTCATGCGCTTGAGGCTCTGGTCGAGACTTGCCATGAGGTACTTGCGCGACCCCCAGTTACCATAGGGACCTTCCCACATGTCGTAGCCAGCCTTGGTGGAGATGAACAGCTCGTCGCGATAGGGACGGAAATCGTCTTGCATCAGTCGTCCCATCGTCTCCTCGGCGCTGCCGTATGGAGGTCCGTAGTTGTTTGCCAGGTCGAAGTGAGTGATGCCGTGATCGAAAGCATAGTGGGCAATGACACGGCTTCGCTCATAGGGATCAACCCCTCCGAAGTTGTGCCAGAATCCCAGACTCACCTTGGGCAACAAGACGCCGCTTTTGCCGCATCTTGCATAGAGAGCCTCTGCGCCGCCATAGCGATTGGCATCGGCTGTGTAGAATCCTTTTACATCCATGACGTCAGTCTTTCAGGGGATTCCATCCTTGGGCTTTCAGTTCGAACTCCTGTCCGTCACGGCTGACGAGCATTTGCCCGAGGCTATCCTTGGTAATGTATCCTATCTGCTTGATGCCTTCCATCGTCTCTATCTTGGCATGGTCGCCTATGGGGACAGTAAAGAGAAGCTCATAGTCCTCCCCTCCATTGAGGGCACACGTCGTAAGGTTCATATTGAACTCTTCCGCCGTGACAGCCGTCTGATAGTCGATGGGGATATTCTTCTCGTAGACACGGCATCCGCAATGGCTCTGCTGGCAGATGTGCATAAGCTCGCTGCTCAGTCCGTCGCTGATGTCCATCATGGCAGTGGGCTTGATGTTGGCACTGCGCAACTGCTGTAACACGTCGCCGCGTGCCTCAGGCTGCAGTTGGCGCTGCAACAGATATTCCTTCCCTACGAAGTCGGGCTGGAAGTTGCGCATCTCCTCAAGTTCTTTGCCCAAGGAAGCCAATCTGCCGTTGTCGCCCTGCGCCTTGGCTTGCGCCATCTTCTTGCGGATATCCTCCACCTGTCCGTAGTACACTGCCTTCTCGCGCTCCAACAGTTGCAGTCCCATATAGGCACCGCCCAGGTCGCCCGACACACAGATGAGGTCGGTCTCCTTGGCACCGTTTCTGTAGACGATATCCTCTTTGGCAGCCTCACCGATACAAGTGATGCTGATTGCCAGTCCGGTAAGCGAAGACGTGGTGTCTCCACCCACGATGTCAACGCCCCACTTGTCGCAAGCCATGCGCAATCCCTTGTAGAAGTCGTCCATGTCTTCCACCCTGAATCGTTTGCTCAGGGCAATGCTTACTACCAACTGCCGGGGCGTTCCGTTCATGGCGAAGATGTCGCTGATGTTGACTATCGCACTCTTGTAGCCCAGATGCTGCAAGTCGATGTAGGTGAGGTCAAAGTGGACTCCCTCCATCAGCATATCGGTAGTAACGAGCACCTCCTTGTCGGGATAGTGCATTACCGCACAGTCGTCGCCCACGCCATAGACGGTAGAGGCATTCTTGTTTTCGTATCCTTTGGTGAGATGGTCGATTAGACCAAACTCACCCAATTTTGCTATATCCAATCTGTGGGAATTTTAATTCTTTACTTCCTATGAGCGGCGAATCATTTCGCGCATAATCTCCGTCATTTTGGGCTGTGCAGCGTTGGCAGCCACCTGTACCTCCTCGTGGCTCACCTCTACAGGCACATCAAAGCCACCAAGGTCTGTGATGATACTGATACCAAACACCTTGATGCCGCAATGGCGCGCCACGATGACCTCGGGAACAGTACTCATGCCCACAGCATCGGCTCCGAGGAGACGGTACATGCGGTATTCGGCAGGCGTCTCGAAGGTAGGGCCCTGCACACCTACGTACACACCGTGCTTTATCTCGATGCCCTTCTCCTGGGCAATCTCGTCGGCAAGGTTGCGCAACTGCTTGTCGTAAGCCTCGTGCATGTCTGGGAAGCGAGGCCCTGTAGGGAAGTTCTTGCCGCGCAGCGGATGCTCGGGGAAGAAGTTGATGTGGTCGTCGATGACCATCAGGTCGCCTATCTTGAACTGTGGGTTCATGCCGCCCGATGCATTGCTTACAAAGAGGGTCTCTATGCCCAGTTCGTACATGACACGCTCCGGGAAAGTAACCTCCTTCATATTGTATCCTTCATAGAAGTGGAAACGTCCCTCCATTGCCACAATATCCTTGCCGCCCAACTTACCGAAGATAAGTTTGCCGGCATGTCCCTCTACGGTAGAAACGGGGAAGTTAGGTATTTCGCTGTATGGAAACTCGTAGCTGTCAGTTATTTCTGAAGCTAATTGTCCGAGGCCTGTTCCCAGTATGATTGCTGTTTTCGGGCTTGTGGACATCCTTTCTTTTAGCCAGGATGCTGTTTCTTGAATTTTTTCGTACATAGCTTATGATTTTTTCATTAAAGTTTTCTTCTTGGTCGAGCATGAAGTGCACCTTGATGGGCAGTGCATAGATGCTCTCCTTTACCTGCTGGTCCAGTCCTTCGGTCTCCCTCAGTCGCACGGCATCCTTCTCGGTAGTGATGATGACGGCAGGCGACGGCATTGCCTTAAAGGCGCGGTTGACGCGCTCTGCATCGCGCAGCGTAAACTGGTGGTGGTCGCCGAATGGCAGACTGTCGAGCCGCTTAACCAGTGGCCGCAGGTCGTGTTCCATCTGCTTGGGCGAGGCGATGCCCGTAAGCAGCAGCACGTTCTGCGTCTTCAGTTCGTCCATTTCCAGGTGTTTGTCACCAAATATCGCAACAGGGGCATCGTAGTCGATACAGGTGAAGTAGAGTTTTTGGAACGGGAAGAGGTCCATTGCCTTGGTCAGCACCCTGAACTCCATCGGCTTCAGGTCTTTGGGACACTTGGTCACGATAACGATATCGGCACGGTTCTTTCCGCTTAGCGGCTCACGGAGTCTGCCTGCGGGGAGCACCTTGTCGTAGATGATGAGTCGGTGGTAGTCTACAAGCAGAATGTTGATGCCCGGTTTGACGTACCGGTGCTGGAAGGCGTCGTCCAACAGCACTACATCCACATCCTTGGTCGTCTCGTCCTCCTGCAGGCGTTCTATCCCCCTTGCCCGTTTAGCGTCTACCGCTACAAATATGTCCGGAAACTTCTTGTGCATCTGGAACGGCTCGTCGCCTATCTCCGGCATGGCTGTCTGCTGGTCTGCCAGAACAAAGCCCTTACTCTTGCGCTTATAGCCGCGCGACAGTACGGCAATCTTCATATCGTTGTGCAGAAGGCGTATGAGATATTCCACATGAGGGGTTTTTCCCGATCCGCCCACCGTAATGTTTCCCACCGATATTACCGGCAGACTGAATGCCTGGCTTCGCTTGACACCAATGTCGAACAGCCAGTTGCGAAACCTTACCACTGCCCCGTAAATCCAGCTCAGGGGGAGCAGCCATTCATTTATTTTTATGAGATCACCTTCTGTTCTCATGCATAATGATATAGGCGTGTTCTGAAAGGAATCCACGCACAGTTAAACTTTTTCTTTTGTAGGGGACGACACCTTATCTTACGTGAAGGGCGTACGGCATGGCTGCCTGCAAAGCCTGGCGTTCCTGGCAATGGCGTACCCACATGAACGGGGCATAGTACTCGCCCAATGTGAGTCGCATCTGCTCATCCAGATAGCTTCCCTTGGCCCCCTGCCACTTGTTCATCATCTGCGTCATCATGTCTGCAGGCGCAGGATATTCGGTGGTGTGCCAGTCTGTCACCTTGGCGAGCTGTGCCGCTTTCTTCACGGCGACGTCAATACCTCCCAGTTCGTCTACCAGGCGGATGCCCTTGGCGTCAGCACCTGTCCACACACGTCCCTGGGCTATTTTTTCCACGTCGTCGACTTTCATCTTTCTTCCGTCAGCCACACGCTGGCGGAAGAGCTTGTACCCTCTGTTTACGCTGCCCTGCAAGAAGGCCAACTCGCCTTCGCTCCATGGGTGTGTAGAACCTGCCGAGAGGTAACCGCTGTTCTTGTTGGTCTTCACCTCGTCGAATTTGAGTCCCAATTTCTGGGTGAGCAGTTCGCTCTTGTCCATCAATGCGGCAAAGATGCCGATGCTGCCAGTCAGCGTGGTGGGTTGTGCCACGATGTAACGGGCACCCATACTCATATAGTAAGCGCCCGATGCAGCATAGTCGCCCATCGACACCACTACGGGTTTCTTCTTGTTAAGCAGCGTAACGGCTCGCCACAACTGTTCGGAGGCATAGGCATCGCCGCCTCCCGAGTTGATACGCAGCACCACAGCCTTCACGCGGTCGTTGTCGGCGAGTTCTTCCAGGTCTTTTATCACTTCCGTGCTCACGATTTGCTCCGACTGATTCATGGGGTTGGTAGACGGTGCGCTCACGATGTCGCCAGCACAGTAGTATACAGCGATATTGTCGCCGTCCTTACTGTCTGCCACAGCCTGGTTTACCTCGCTGACGCTTACCTTGTGCAGGCTCTTGTCCTCGGCTACGCCCAGTTGTTTTTTCACTACGCTCTTTATTTCGTCATAGTAGCAGAAGCCGTCCACCAGCTTTCTGCTCTTCAGCAGTTTTGCGTCTTCCAGTTCCATGATGCCGTCCGCATACCCGTTGAGCGCCTGCTTGCTGATGCCGCGGCTGGCAGACACGTCGGTCAGGAGCTGCTGCCATATTCCGTCTATGTAGCGTGTCACCTGCTGACGGTTGTCATCGCTCATCTTGTCTTCGGTCAGCACCTCGGTGGCACTCTTGTACTTGCCTACCTTGACAATGGTAAACTTGACGCCGAATTTTGCCATGAGGTCTTTGTAGAACATAGGCTGCGCTGCAAAACCGTGCCATGCCACAGCCCCTTTCGGATTGACGTACACCTTGTTGGCAACAGACGCCACATAGTAGGAACCCTGGTCGTAAGCGTCGCCATAGGAGATAATCCATTTGCCGCCCTTCCTGAAGTCGGCCAGTGCGTTGCGTATCTCCTGCAGCGTGGCGTATTCTGCGTCTATGCTGCCTGTCTCCAGATAGATGCCCTTGATGTGGTCATCGCCTTTTGCTTTCTTGATGGCCGAGATGATGTCGTTCATGCCCATGTTGTCCTCACCGCTGTAGAGCGATTTTAGCATGTTCCCATTATCATCGCCCTTGTCGCTGATGGCACCGTCCAGTTTCACGACCATTACCGAGTTGTCGGGAACCGACGGACTGCCACTACCTGCAATCATGCCCAACAGGCCGATCAAACCGAAAATGACGATAATAACGCCAAAGGCCACTATACCGACAACCGTAGCTGCCACTTGCTTGAAGAATTGTTTCATATCCTTTATACTTTTATGATACACTTTAAGTAGGTATTCAAAATTATCCGTATATATTATGGGACAAGCAGGCGCCTATCCATATCAAATAATTCTGAACACCTACTTATCTGCTGCAAAAATACGAAAAAAGAAACAAACGGCAAACATATTTATCCGAAAAAGAAATGAAAAGTCTCCAAAGCTGTCAACAGTCCGGGAAAATCTTGTATCTTTGCACACCATAACACAAACGCTCATAACCAAACAAATACAACTATTATGGAAAGAATACGGAAATGTAAGGGCTGGATATTACTGGTCGTTTGGCTAACTTTCTCATCGTGCGCATCTGCACAGTATACTGCCCGCAAGTTTGTCGTCAATCTTACTGCCGACGGCCAGAGCCGCCTGTTCTGCTATTTGCCGCCTAACCCTTCCGGGCGTGCCATCGTCGACTGCCCGGGCGGAGGATACACACACCTTGCCATGCAGCACGAAGGGCACGACTGGGCTGCATTCTTCAACGAGAAAGGCATCGCCCTGTTTGTCTTGCAGTACCGCATGCCGCACGGCGACCGTTCCATCCCGCTGTCCGATGCCTACCACGCCATGCGCCTCGTGCGCGACAGTGCCAAGGTATGGCATGTAAACCCTGACGACGTGGGCATCATGGGCTTCTCGGCAGGCGGGCACCTTGCGTCTACGGTCAGCACCCATGCCGAAAATGCCGAACGCCCCAACTTCTCTATCCTATTCTACCCCGTCATTTCCATGAATCCGAAGGAAGGGCACGCTGGGTCGAGCCTTCATTTTCTGGGCGAAGACGGTGTGAAGGACCCCAAACTGATAGCGGAATATTCCAACGACAAAGCTGTATTGAGCCACATTACCCCTCGGTCTGTCGTACTGACGGTCAACGACGACAAAACCGTGCCTCCGGTAACCAACGGAGTGGCTTACTATTCGGCGATGCACAATGCCGGCAACGAATGTTCCCTCTTTGTCTATCCCACAGGCGGGCACGGCTTTGGCTTTCGCAGCACATGGACTTTCCATAACCAGATGCTGTACGACTTGTCACAGTGGCTCGACAGCTTTGCCGCTCCTTGTTCTGCCGGCAAAGAACAATAAAGTTGCCGTGGTTACAGTAGTAGTGTGCAGCGTCCCCGCTGAATAGACCTTCTTGAGGCGAAACGAGGACGCTTCGCGGTAATGGGCAGAAGCACATTATTATATATAGGTCATAACTGACAAGAAAAAGAAAGAAAAGAGCAGGAGGGTTGACAAGATTGTCATACACATACGTGCCAAAGTGTCAGTAGAGACGTTTTGGCACGTTTTTCGTAACAAGCAGGTTGACCGGCGAGCTAATTCCCCGGCATAATACATACAGTACAATCATTTAAAAGTATAGAATCATGAACATTAAACCATTAGCAGACAGAGTGCTGGTACTCCCCGCACCAGCCGAGGAGAAAGTAGGCGGAATCATTATCCCTGACACAGCAAAGGAAAAGCCACAGCGTGGCAAGATTGTTGCTACAGGCAAGGGCACTAAGGATGAAGAGATGATTCTCAAAGAGGGTGACACCGTTCTCTATGGCAAGTATGCCGGTACCGAACTCGAACTGGAGGGCACCAAGTATATGATGATGCGCCAGAGCGACGTTCTCGCAGTAGTGGAAGAATAAGATAAAAGTAAAAAAGGAAAACGGTAAAAAAACTTTTTGCTGAACATATATAAAAAAAGGAAATAAAGACATGGCTAAAGATATTAAATACAATATGGATGCCCGCGACCTCCTGAAGAAAGGCGTGGACCAGTTGGCTAACGCAGTGAAGGTAACCCTCGGTCCTAAGGGCCGCAACGTGGTAATCGAGAAGAAGTTTGGTGCTCCGCAGATCACAAAAGACGGTGTCACCGTTGCCAAGGAAGTGGAACTGGAGGACAAGTTTGAGAACACAGGTGCTCAGCTCGTCAAGAGTGTTGCCAGCAAGACAGGCGACGACGCAGGTGACGGAACAACGACAGCCACCATCCTTACCCAGGCTATCGTTACCGAGGGCTTGAAGAACGTAACTGCCGGCGCTAACCCCATGGATCTGAAGCGTGGTATCGACAAGGCTGTTGCTGCAGTGGTAGACTACATCAAGGATCACGCCGAGCAGGTGGACGACAACTATGACAAGATAGAGCAGGTGGCAACCGTTTCTGCCAACAACGACTCAGAGATTGGCAAGCTCCTTGCCGACGCTATGCGCAAGGTTTCCAAGGATGGTGTCATCACTATCGAGGAGAGCAAGAGCCGCGAAACCAGCATCGGCGTGGTAGAGGGTATGCAGTTCGACCGTGGCTACCTGAGCGGTTACTTCATGACCGACGCCGACAAGATGGAGTGTGTAATGGACAACCCATACATCCTTCTCTATGACAAGAAGATTTCCAACCTCAAGGAGTTCTTGCCTATCCTTCAGCCTGCTGCCGAGAGCGGTCGCCCATTGCTGGTTATCGCTGAGGACGTAGATTCAGAGGCTCTTACTACATTGGTAGTGAACCGTCTGCGTGGTGGCTTGAAGATTTGTGCCGTCAAGGCTCCTGGCTTCGGCGACCGTCGCAAGGCTATGCTGGAGGACATCGCCGTATTGACAGGCGGCGTGGTTATCTCCGAGGAGAAGGGCTTGAAACTGGAGCAGGCTACACTCGACATGTTGGGTTCTGCCGACAAGGTAACTGTGGGCAAGGACAACACCACTATCGTTAACGGCCATGGCGAGAAGGCAAGCATCCAGGACCGTGTGGCTCAGATCAAGAACGAGATAGAGAATACCAAGTCTTCGTACGACAAGGAGAAACTTCAGGAGCGTTTGGCTAAGCTCGCCGGCGGTGTGGCTGTCCTCTATGTAGGTGCAAACTCTGAGGTAGAGATGAAGGAGAAGAAAGACCGTGTGGACGACGCGCTCTGCGCTACCCGTGCAGCCATCGAGGAAGGTATCGTAGCCGGTGGTGGTACTACTTATATCCGTGCCCTTGAGGCCTTGAAGGACATGAAGGGCGACAACGCCGACGAGACAACGGGTATCCGTATCGTGGAGCGTGCCATCGAGGAGCCTCTTCGCCAGATTGTTGCCAACGCCGGTGGCGAGGGCAGCGTGGTTGTCAACAAAGTACGCGAGGGCGAGGGCGACTTTGGTTACAATGCCCGCAAGGACGTTTACGAGGATATGCGCCAGGCAGGTATCGTAGACCCAGCCAAGGTAGAGCGCGTAGCTCTTGAGAACGCTGCATCCATCGCCGGTTTGTTCCTTACCACAGAGTGTGTCTTGGTAGACAAACCAGAGCCTGCCGCTCCTGCTCCAGCTGCAGGTGCCGGAATGGGTGGTATGATGTAATAAATGTAAAGTTTAGATAACAAAATGGGGACTGTCTTTCAGGGACGTCCCCTTTTTTGGGTATTTTGCTTGTTATTCGAGCAAAAAACTGCATAATTGCTTGGAGTCTGTTTGCTTTTTTTGTAATTTTGCAGCGTAAACAAAGGGAAATAGCTGGTCTTGTACCAGAATAAAGATATTTTTTTGATTTGTTTTAGTAGATTAGTTTTTAAGTAGTTTGTTTTTGAGAATCGGTTGTCGTGAGACATCCGATTTTTTTTTGCATCAATTCAAGCATTATACACGTTATTTTATAGGTTGTTAGGAGAGACGGCGGGGATGGCGTATTCCATATATAGTGCATCTCGCTACTACAACAGCCCGACACACAGAAAAAGAGGATGTGTCTGTTATGACACACCCTCATTGGTTTTAAGTAGGTGTTCAAAATTATCCGTATATATTATGGTACAAGCAGGCGCATATTATACTTTGACATGTCTCTGCACTTTCTTTATCAAATAATTCTGAACACCTACTTATCTGCCAAGAATGACAGATTCTTGCGAAAAAGCTATTGCTCAGATTACTTCACGAACTTCTTGCCGTTCTGGATAGCGATGCCCTTGAAGGAAGCGTCTACACGCTGGCCGGCGAGGTTGTAGACAGGAGCGTTGGCGTCAGCCTGCTCGACAACAGCGTTCTTCACGCCCGTGTCACCAGCCTCGAACGTAAGGCCGCAGAGCATAATCTTCGAACCGGACACCCAGAAGAAATAGGTATAGTCTGGCTCCACGTCGTAAACAAGAGCGGCATAAACGTCTTCTGTGGCAGACTGCGCGTCAGCCACGCCACCATCGGCAGTAATGTACATGCCCCACACGTCAGTAGCATAAGCGCTCACGGCAGAGTAATCAAAAGCCTCTCCCAAATCAGCGTTAGGAACCTTGGCAGCATAGATCTTCTTGCTTGCGCCATACTTGGCAGCAACATACAGCTTGCCGGAAACAGACGGTGTGAACTGCACCTGGGCAGATCTCTTCGTGTTGTCCTTATACATCAGAGAAGCGTCATTACCATTCGTGCCGCCCTGGATATAAGCCTTGGAGAAAGTCTTGCCCTGCGACTCGAACGTTCCCACTTCGCCAGGAAGGTTCTTGACCGTCCAGTTACTGCCGCCATCGACGAGGACGATCTCGGCATTCTGAATGTCGTCAACAGCAACCGTGGTAGAACCAGCCGTCGCAACGACATCGTCAACAGCTGCAGATTCAGGAACAGCATTCCATGTACCCTGTGCGTTGGCACAAACTGCTGCAAACATGGCAGCAACAATAAGTAAACCTTTTTTCATAATTTTGTTTTTTGAAAAGTTAATAAATTGATTTGATATTTCGGGGAAGGCGTACAGAGCCGTACCCCGTTTGTTCTTATAGCTTTTTCGTTTAGTACATATTATTTTTTATGTCAAGCATTAGAGGATTGAAACCTCCTATAGGTTGATCAGGTGGTGCGGCGGGGACGCGTCTCGCAACGACAACAGCCCAGGGCAAGCGAGCCACCAGCATAGCAGAAAAGCAGCGTACTCATTTATCATGACCCGCCAACATCACAAAAGTAAAAAACAAATTTTCATTATTAGTAGTTACGCTGGGGACGCCGTACACTACTAACATTCTCGCTTGAGGTGCAGCGGGGACGCCCTGAACCAACGGTCACCGGCGCGTAGCGGAAAGGTAAAGGGCAGCTACACATAGCCCAGGGCAACACCCTGGGTAAAGATGCGCGCTTTTGCCCGTGCGCCCTGTAAGGGCAGCTGCATTTATCGTATTGATTATTAACGCTTTTGCCCTTACAGGGCGCACGTAAACCGCATCAATATAAATCCCAGGGTGCCGCTTCGCTTGCCCTGGGCTATGTGCAGGTTGCCCTT
>CAVCGV010000064.1:0-17118 GCA_963601815.1 bacterium | reverse complement strand
GTGTTCTTTCCGCCCAAGTCACTTGGCAATAAGATATAGTCTCATTTGTCAACGAGGTAGTACTTCGTTCGCAGTTGAAGTAGTACTTCGTTCGCAGTTGAAGTAGTACTTCGTTCGTAATCGAGGTAGTACTTCGTTCGTAATCGAGGTGTATCGATGGAAAGGAACAGAAAAGATAGTGACAACCAATGACGTTATAATGAACGAGAAATAAATACCTATCCGATGTTTCAGAAATTTATCATCAATCAGGACGGTGCTCTTCGCTTCGGGCACGTGTATCTTCATCGTGATATGCTTGCCAAGGGCGAGCGATGTGTCTATGGTGGCGGATTGTGGAAGATTGACGAAGGGCGTGGGGCAATATTGCTCTATGGCCGCTCTTTCGATTTCGGTCTACCAGACTTCGACTATGTCCGCAGAATAGAGTGGGGTGGTATTGGTGGAAAGCCCGTGCCTTTGTTCTTCCTTCCCAACTGGCCGGACGAAGACACGCTTGTTCCCGTGTTTGCAAAACCATAGGAACAAAGTTCATTATGATACTGCTTATAGAATACTGATGACGCGGTTGCCTTTGTTGAGAAGATGATTGAACCAACGGAATAGTCTGGGTCATCCCGAACGCATCCCGAACGCATCCCGAACGCAGTCTTGTTTGTCAGCACAACGGTTGCCTGTGAAAGCCTCTTGCTTGCATCAAAGACGCCATACTTGGAAACATGTAGATTATGCCGGCATTTCTTATAACAATGTTTGGTTGTTTAGGAAAAAATATCTAACTTTGGGGCAAAATTATAGCTTACATGGAATAACGTCAATGTATAGAGCTATTTTAAGATGAGAGGACACCTTGTTAGATAGAGGCACGATAGACGAGCTGAAGGAAATCTTAAATCGCAGTTGAAGCATGAAATACCCTATAGGAATACAGACATTTGAACAAATCATAGAAGGTGGTTTTGTCTATGTGGACAAGACCGATCTGATGTGGAAGTTGGCACAAAACCATGTTTGCTTCCTTGGTCGCCCGCGCCGATTCGGAAAGAGCTTGTTGTTGTCTACACTCGAATGTTATTTCAAGGGTAGAAAAGAACTCTTCAAGGGACTTGCCATGGAGAAGTTGGAGACCGAGTGGAAGGAATACCCTGTGTTCCGTTTGGACTTTGGTTCCGGCAACTACCTGAACGACGGCACGTTGGAGGAGGTGCTTTCCTGTGAAATCTCCAAGTGGGAAAAGCAATATGGTGTAGAACAACAAAGCCGAGACCTTGGACTCCGGCTCAAGCAGGTGCTACACAGTGCCCACGAGCAGACTGGCCTCGGTGCTGTCGTCCTCATAGACGAGTACGACAAGCCAATTTTGGATGTACTCGACCTTGACTATAGGGTGGAGCATCTGGGACAGACCATAACGCTGGAGGAGAAACACCGCAACATCATGAAGTCTTTCTATGCCACGTTCAAAGTTGCCGACGCTGACCTCCGTTTCGTCTTCCTGACGGGTGTGACAAAGTTCTCGCAGATAAGCATGTTCAGCGGTTTTAATCAGCCCGATGACATCAGTCTGTCCGTAAAATACGAATCACTGTGCGGCATCACTAAAGACGAACTGGTCAAGTACTTTACTGAACCTATCGCAGAACTTGCCGAGAAGTACAATTGCGACCATGAGGAGATGCTTGACAAATTGAGGCTGAAATATGACGGTTATCACTTCAGTGAAAACATGACCGACATTTTCAATCCTTTCAGCTTGCTGAACGCATTCTCCAATAAAAAACTGATAGGGTATTGGTTCAAGAGCGGTACGCCGACATACTTGGTGCGCCTGCTCAATCACTTTGACGAGAATATGAACGAGTTGGTGGGGAAATATTACAGTGTTCCGCAGTTTGACGACTACAAGGCAGATGTGGAGCGTCCTCTCCCAATGATTTATCAGAGCGGCTACCTCACAATAAAAGGGTACGACCAAGACACGGAGTCTTACCTCCTTGACATCCCGAACAACGAGGTGCGCGAGGGACTTCTGACTATTCTTGCCAACGACTATCTGAAGACCAAGACCGACTCCAACAGTTGGCTGATAGAGTCGGTACACCAGCTGAAGCAAGGCAAGCTGGCGGAGTTTATGGACTCCATGACCGCCTTCCTTGCGAGCATCCCCTACACCGTGCGCCGCAGAAATAGCGAGCGCGAGTACGAACGCCATTTCCATTACACGTTCTACCTGCTCTTGCGCATGCTGAGCTGCTTCCTGCTGTTTCACGAAAAGGAGACAAGTCAGGGACGTGCCGACTGCGTGCTGGAAACCAAGACAGATGTCTACATCTTCGAGTTCAAACTGGATGGTTCGGCAGAAGTCGCCCTGCAGCAGATAGAAGACAAGGGATATGCAAGGGAATATGCAGCCGCCCCACGCACCGTACATTGTATCGGTGTCAACTTTTCGTCAGAGAAAGGAACGATAGATGAGTGGAAGGAGAAAACCATAGATAAGTCTGAATAGGTATCCTCATCATGCTATCATTAAAAAAGAAAAGGCTATGGCATTGAAATTATATCCGATAGGAATACAGACATTTGAGAGAATCCGTAAGGAAGACAAGCTCTATATCGACAAGACGGAATACATCTACCGTATGGCTCATACCAGCGGTACTTATTTCTTCTTGGGGCGACCGCGCCGTTTCGGCAAGTCGCTCCTGGTTTCCACTATGCAAAGCTACTTCGAGGGCAAGAAGGAACTCTTCAAGGGACTTGCCATGGAAAAGCTGGAGAAGGAGTGGACGGAGTACCCTGTGTTGCACTTCGATATGAGCGGTGGCAAACATTTGGATAAGGACGGTTTGGAGGATTACCTCGGATATCGTTTGCAGGATGAAGAAAAGAAATGGGGAATAAGTACACCAAGCAAAGGTGCTAACAACAGACTCATCGACCTCATTAACACTGCTTACGAGAAGAGCGGCAAGCAGGTGGTGGTGCTTATTGATGAGTATGATGCGCCATTGCTCGATGTGACTCACGAGAGAGAACAGTTGGATGCGTTGCGCCATATCATGCGCAACTTCTTTAGTCCATTGAAGATGCAAGAGAGCAAGCTGCGTTTCGTCTTTCTCACTGGAATTACCAAGTTCTCGCAACTCAGTATCTTCAGTGAGCTGAACAATATTACAAACATCTCGATGGACGATGAATTTGCTGGTATCTGCGGCATTACGAAGGAGGAACTGTTGGAAAACATGTCGGAAGACATAGAGATGCTGTCCAAAGCTCTCGGTTTGCCGGTAGAAGTGACCATCGCCAAACTCAAAGAGCACTATGATGGATATCATTTCTCCAAGGCTTCTCCTGATGTATTCAATCCATATAGTCTGCTCAACTGTTTCGCAAAGCGCGAACTGGGAGCATACTGGTTCACCTCCGGTACACCAACCTACCTCATCAATATGATGCGAAAGTTTGATACGCTTCCTGCTGACATCTGTCGCGTGGAGGCGGACGAGAGCGAGTTCGATGCTCCGACAGAAGGTATGACCACTATCATGCCGCTACTCTACCAGAGCGGCTACATCACCATCAAGGACTACAACCGCGACTACAACTACTACACCCTCGACGTGCCCAACAAGGAGGTCAAGGTGGGCTTGACCAAGGCACTCATCCCTTCGTACGTCACCCCTAACACGCTCGCCACAACCAACACGGCGCGCCGCATTGCCCAGGCTCTCGACAAGCAGGATATGGACAGCGCACTGCAACTACTACAGACATTCCTCGGCACCGTACCCTACTGCAACGTTACCAACTACGAGGGCCACTACCAACAGATGCTCTACATCATCTTCTCCCTGCTCACTGACTATCTGGTAGACGTGGAGGTACACACCCCTAAAGGACGGGTGGACATCGTACTGCTCACCAAGACTGACCTCTACATCATAGAGCTGAAACTAAACCAATCCGCGCAGACAGCGATGCAGCAGATCAACCTAAAGAACTACCGCCAGCGTTTCGCCCTAAGTGGCAAGCCCGTCACAAAGGTTGGCATCAACTTCGACGCTAAGCAGGGGAATATCACCGACTGGGTTATAGAGGCATAGTATAGAAGTAAATCATGAGAGGAGCGGAAAAGTTTGCAGATACCAATAAAAAATGCTACATTTGCAAGCAAAAACGGAGAGCTATGAAATATCCTATAGGAATACAGAGTTTCGAGCAACTTAGAAAGGGTGGTTTTGTCTATGTGGACAAGACTGCTCTGATGTGGAAGTTGGCGCAAAACCATATTTGCTTTCTGGGTCGTCCAAGACGGTTCGGAAAGAGTCTGCTGGTGTCTACGCTGGAGAAGTACTTCCTGGGACAGAAGGAACTATTTGAGGGACTGGCCGTGGAACAGTTGGAGACGGAGTGGAAGCAATACCCCGTTTTTCGACTGGACTTCAATACCGGCAACTATCTTAATGATGGTACTCTGGAAGAGGTAATAAGGGCAAGCATTAGGAAATGGGAGAAAGCCTATGGAATAGAGCCAGACTCGGAAGACTATTCTTTGCGTTTTGCCAGGATTTTACATGAGGCACATATCCAAACTGGATTAGGAGCTGTCGTATTGATAGACGAATACGACAAGCCCATATTGGATGTAATAGACCTTGACTTCAAGGTGGAGCACTTGGGCGTGACTATGACACTGGAGGAAAAGCACCGCAGTATTTTGAAGTCTTTTTACACCACGTTCAAGGGGGCGGACGAAGATTTGAGGTTTGTATTCCTTACGGGAGTCACCAAGTTCTCGCAGATAAGCATGTTCAGCGGTTTCAATCAGCCTAATGACATTAGCCTTAACCGTGATTACGAGGCCATCTGTGGTATAACCAAGGATGAGTTACTGAAATATTTTTCTGAGCAAATTCAAGAATTTGCGGAAGACTATGGATGTAGTTTCGACGAAATGGTCGAGTTGCTGAAACGGAAATATGACGGCTATCACTTCGGTAAGCGACTGACAGATATCTTCAATCCGTTCAGTCTCCTTAACGCGTTTGACCACATGGACTTGGGCAGCTATTGGTTCAAGAGTGGCACGCCGACTTATCTCGTGCGCCTGTTGTCACATTTCGACCAAAACTTCAATGAGTTGATAGGACGGTATTATTCCACCTCGCAGTTTGACGACTATAAGGCTGATGTAGAGAGACCGTTACCCATGATTTACCAGAGTGGTTATCTTACCATCAAGGCATACGACCGTGACACTGCCACTTACCTGCTTGACATCCCAAACAACGAGGTGAGGGAGGGGCTTATGGTGGTGCTTGCCAACAGTTACCTTAAGTCAAAAGAGGACTCCGCCAGTTGGCTGATAGAGTCCGTACACCAACTGAAACAAGGCAAGCTGACGGAGTTTATGGACTCGCTTACGGCCTTCCTTGCGAGCATCCCCTACAGCGCACGTCGTCGAAATGATGAAAAGGAATATGAACGATACTTCGGCTACACCTTCTACCTGCTGCTGCGCATGCTGAGCTGCTATCTGACATATCGGGAAAAGGAGTCAAGCCAGGGACGTGCCGACTGCGTCTACGAGACCCCCAACGACGTATATATCTTCGAGTTCAAACTGGACGGCTCGGCAGAAGTCGCCCTGCAGCAGATAGAAGACAAGGGATATGCAAGGGAATATGCAGCCGCCCCACGCACCGTACATTGTATCGGTGTCAACTTTTCGTCAGAGAAAGGAACGATAGATGAGTGGAAGGAGAAAACCATAGATAAGTCTGAATAGGTATCCTCATCATGCTATCATTAAAAAAGAAAAGGCTATGGCATTGAAATTATATCCGATAGGAATACAGACATTTGAGAGAATCCGTAAGGAAGACAAGCTCTATATCGACAAGACGGAATACATCTACCGTATGGCTCATACCAGCGGTACTTATTTCTTCTTGGGGCGACCGCGCCGTTTCGGCAAGTCGCTCCTGGTTTCCACTATGCAAAGCTACTTCGAGGGCAAGAAGGAACGGTAGCGATGCAGCAGATCAACCTAAAGAACTACCGCCAGCGTTTCGCCCTAAGTGGCAAGCCCGTCACAAAGGTTGGCATCAACTTCGACTCCACGCAAGGGAACATCGCCGACTGGGCTATAGAGGGGTAGTTAGCTTGCAGTACAGGTGAAACCGTTTTACAGATGCAAGAGTGCCAGTAAGCAGACATGGGAGTAACACGTAGGTGCAGCCCTCAGTTCCCCCTCGAAGCTAGTAGGGGGCTTAAACACAGGAAAGTAGTTGAGGAACAAGTAAAGAATAATGGATGTTGGGCTACGTACGTTTTAGTTTATCATGCTATAGATAATAATACAAATGAGATTTACAATAAGCAATACAAGAAATAAAGTTTTAACAACGAATATTCTATATTCTGCCATATTAAAGGTTATAAGCCTCTTAACTTCATTGCTGATAGTTCCAATAACTATAGGATATCTGAATAATGAGGTTTATGGTATTTGGATGACTATTTCGTCCATATTATTTTGGATTGGAACATTTGATATAGGATTAGGTAATGGTATGCGCAATTACCTAGCAGAGGCTTTGTCTGAGAATAATTATGAATTAGGTAGAAAATATATAAGTACAACTCTGTTTTTACTGACCATTATAGTTTTTATTATAGCATTGGTGACACTAATGCCTTTGGCAACCATAAACTTTAATAAGTTTTTCAACACATACGCAATCAGTAATTTTGATTTGCGAAATGCTCTAATAGTAGCAGTAATATTTACATTGGGTAATTTTGTGTTAAAGAACATTGGATTCATTTTTGTTGCCATGCAAAAGTATGCGGTCAACGACTTGCTGAATGTTTCTGGAAATCTTATGTCATTAGGCACAATTTTTTTGCTGACAAAATTTACGGCAGGACATCTTATATATGTTGTTTTTGCATACACGGCGACAAATTGTTTGGTGTATTTTCTGGCTTCTATTCCACTATTTTATAGGTATCCAGAATTAAGACCTTCATTCAAGTTCTTTGATAAGAAGTTACGTAATAAAATCATAGGAAAAGGTTTGGGATTCTTCTTGATACAAATAACAAGTTGTTTAGTAATATTTGGTGCTGCCAATATGTTTATTACTCAGTTCTGTGGTCCTTCTGCAGTAACTACTTACAATATATCTTACAAGTTCTTTAATCTTTTAGTGATAGCTTATACAATAGTTATAGCGCCAATGTGGAATGCATATACAGATGCATATGTCAAGGGTGATATGATATGGATATCTAAAACTTTTAATAGGGCGTTAAAACTTTGGTGTGTTTCGGTATTGTTAGGGTGGATTATGTTATTGTGTTGCCATGTGTTTTACCGTATATGGGTAGGAGATAAAGTGGAAGTTCCATTCTCTGTATCTCTTTGCACCTTAGTTTATGTGTGTTTCTTTAATCTAAATAACTGTGTCACATATTTGGTAAATGGTCTTAATAAAATTCGAGTACAGATTATTACGTCATTTGTATTTACTGTATTGTATATAATTGTAGTATTTTTATTAGGCAAACAATTGGGCATAGAGGGAGTTGTATATAGTATGGCTGGAAGTTATGCTTGTATGGCATTAATCCATCTATACCAATGTAGACTTCTAATAAATAATAAGGCAAAAGGTATTTGGAATAAATAAAGTAAAAAGAAAATTAAACAAAAATATGATGAGTGAAAAGGTAAGTGTTATAACTGTAGTTTTCAATGATGTCACACATATTCGTGCAACAATGGAAAGTTTTTTCTCGCAAACGTGGGAAAATAAAGAGTATATTGTGATTGACGGAGGAAGTACTGATGGCACTGTAGATATTATTAAAGAATATTCCGATAGACTATCTTTTTGGTGTTCTGAAAAAGATGAAGGAATATATGATGCAATGAATAAAGGTATTTTGCATGCATCTGGTGCTTGGATAAACATCCTAAATAGTGGAGATTATTATAATAGTAAAGACACATTAAAATCAGTGTTTGAGAACAACGATTACCATGATATTGATGTAATATATGGTAATAGTATAGAGATTGGAAAAGGTAAAGAGACATTTGTTGCTGCGAATGAAAACTGGCACGTGTTGGCTATGGATGTGGCGTATAGACATGGGTCTTCATTTATGAGAACAGAAGTACAAAAACAAAATTTGTATGACTTATCTCTTAAAGAAAAGTTAGGCTATGCGTTGGATTTTGAAATGATACACCGTGTATACACAAAAGGGCACATCTTTAAAAAGATAAGTACTATCATAGAAAAGTATGATGCAGAAGGTGTTTCGGCTCATCCTTATAAGAGCATTTGGTATATATATATAATAATTTCAGGTAACAAAGCAAGATTGGCGACGTTGCCATATCTTTTGCGTAAGTTATGCATTAAATACTTCTCTACGACAATTTTTTACAAGTATGCAAAAGCCATTGGTACAGAGAATATAATAAATGACGTTCTGCCCCATATTCCTTTTTGGTCATGGAGAAAAAAATATCTCAAGTTTATTGGAGCAAAAGTCGATATAGGATCATTCATTTCCAAAGATGTGTATATTATGGGAGCATGGCTTCTCACAATAGGAAAATATTCACATATCAATCGTGATTGTACTGTTGACGCACGAGGAACAATAGAAATTGGCGATAGTGTATCAATATCACATGGGGTAAAACTTATGACAGGAAGTCATCAAGTGCAGAGTAAATATTTCTCGGGAAAATTTGGAAAGATAACGATTAAAGATTACGCTTGGCTCGGTGTTAATAGTGTGGTATTGGCAGGTGTTACAATAGGTAAAGGAGCTGTAGTTGCAGCAGGAGCTGTAGTTACTACTGATGTTCCAGATTTTACAATTGTGGGAGGGGTGCCAGCAAAAAAAATAGGCGAAAGGACTCGAGACTTGGATTATAGATGCGTTTGGGAGACTCCATTGACATAAGTACTTTTGATATTAGAGCGTTCCCCACCTTTCTGTTTGGTCTTTCGAAAGGCCAAACAGAAAGGTGGTGGGGACGCTTTAGCAAATAATACGTTCGTAAACATCTATAACTTTTCTGATATCGAAACGTTGTTCTGCCAGTCGGCGACTCTGCAAAGACATACTCTGTTTTTCTTCCGTAGTAAGGGACAGGTAGCGTTTTACGGCATCGATTAGGGCGCGAGTGGACTTGGGAGCAATAACGAAACCGTTTTTCTGATCTACTACAGTTTCACGACACCCGCCAATGTTTGTTGTAATAATTGGCTTTCCGGATGCGCATGCTTCCATGAGAGAACGGTTTAATCCTTCACCATAGAATGATGGGATAACAACAACGATGCCTTTACGGGAAAGAATGCTTTGGACATCACTTGTAAAGCCGAGGTATTCTATTGCACCACTATTGCAGTCTTCTTTGAATTCTTTCTCATCTACACATTGTGGATATGATTTGTCGAAAGTGCCAAGCACTTCAAACTTTGCTTGAGGGAAATCCTTTCGAATTTCTTTTGCGCAGTTGACAAACTCGCGATAGCCTTTATCGTAGAGTATGCGACCTATGTACAAGAAGGTTGTTTCGCTTGATGTGTTATCTTGGTAAGGGAAGGCTTCAATATCAACGCCTTCACCTCCTTCAAGTAGGGTTATCTTTTGCGGAGCACAGAAGTTCCTGTGTACAATCTCTTCATAATTGTCTTTATTGAGCAGCAAGACCCTTTCTGAACATGCTAATCCCTGCTTGTAAAGTCCGCGTGCAATGCGTGATATAAGTTTGTCGTTAGAGAACGTATATCCCAGACCAGCCATCATTAGGGTTGACTTTATGCCCAATACCTTAGCTGCCATAGAGCCATATATGTTTGGCTTTATGGTATAATGGAATATATAATCTGGCTTCTCTTTCCTATAGATATTGAGAATATCAATGAAGTAGCGAAGGTCTGCTATTGGTGACGTTTTAGAACGTTCCATCTTAACAGGAATAAAGCGTATGTCGGCAGGAACACTTGCTTTCATGTCAGAGGTCTTGTCTTGAGGAGCTACAATAACAACTTCGTGACCACGTTGTATGAAGTGGCGAATCACAGGTCCTCGGAAATTAAGAAGCCCCCAAAGAGTATTGTCAGAGAATATTATCTTCATCGTCAGAATATTAGTTTGGAAATGACTGCCTTTAAAACGTAAAGGCGATATGATATTTTGAACCAAAGAGACGTTGCATTGTTCTTGCCGCCATCTGTTACAGTTTGGTCATGCCGACGGTAATACATCAGCGGTTGTGATATAAACTTGAACTTGTAAAAGCGCAGACCGATTAATCCCAGCCACAAATCATGACCTACCCCGTATGGAGGAAAAGGCAGTGCGCGATTGATGATGTTACGCCGAAAGGCCATGCAGCTTCCAAGGAAAGCTGGTTTAATTATATTGTAGGTAAGGCTATTCTTAAACGCTCTTTGGGTGGTGTAGTATGATTTGTGTAGCACATTCAGTTTACTGTCTACCACAGTGCAGTCGGACATGACAATGTCGTTGTCTTTCAATGCAGCAAGCATGGTGGACACTTTTGTCGGCATCCATACGTCATCTTGGTCGGATAGGAAAATGACATCGCCATCAGCATGCCTAAGGGCGTTCTCGAAGTTGGCTGTGGCATAGTCTATGGTGAACTTTGCCTTGCGCTTTTCGTGTAGGATAATCTTTATGCGAGAATCTCCAAAACTGCGCACGATGTCCAAAGTATTGTCTGTAGACCCGTCATCGGAGACAATGACTTCGTCTCCCGCAGATAGCTGTGGGAGAATGGAGGCCAACTGTTCGTGTATGAACCTCTCACCGTTATATGTAGCAATGCAGACTGTGAGTTTCATTTTGTAGAATTGTGTTGCAAACCGAAGATTTCTTTCTGCCGTTCTATTTCTTTTCGAAGTTGCTCTTCCGTTGGAAGGTATGTCTTGTATTTCGTTGCAAAAATCTGTTCATTCCCATTTAAAATGGAATATTTGGCAATGTCTTCATCGGTTTCAGAACATAAGACAATGCCAATTGTTGGGTTATCGCCTTCAGTACATTTCAGTTCATCGTACATTCTTACGTACATATCCATTTGACCTACATCCTGATGGGTAATCTTTCCGACTTTGAGATCTATGAGTACGTAACATTTTAGAATTACATTATAAAAGACGAGGTCAATATAGTAGTCTCCTGCATCTGTACGAATATGTTGTTGTCGAGCCATAAACGCAAATCCACGCCCCAATTCCAGGATGAAATCCTTAAGGTGGGAAATTATACATGATTCCAGTTCCTTTTCGGAGAAACTGTCTTCAAGTTTAAAACCCAAGAATTCTGCCATGAAGGGCGTTTTGAGAATTTCCTTTTTATCGACATCCTCTTTTTTGCTGGGCAAATCAGGACATTGATAATGGCGTTCGTAATATTGTGTGGATATGTTTCTGTCAAGCGTTCTTACACTCCACATCTCCTGTGATGCAGTTTCCAAATACCATCGGATAGCGAGGCTGTCTCCCACACGTAATGCCGTTAATATGTGTGACCACCTCAGATTTTGCAAACGCGTTTGCAAAATCTGAGGTTCTGGGAAAGTGATGTAGAATTTCCTAAAATAGGCAAGATAACGTTTGCTGAAACCACTCCCATATTCTTCCGTCAGGTATTCGGATAATCTGCTGATGATTTTTTCTCCATACTCCGCCCGGATTTCTCCTTTTTGCTCTTCTTCCACAATACGCTTACCTATTTTCCAATAGGTTGTAATCATAGCATTGTTTACTGCAACATAAGATTGCTGCCGCCCACTGTCAATGATATGTTTCACGTCATTGAACAGTGATTCTGTGAGAGAAGTGTGCTTTGGGGCTAATGGCTGATTTTTCATTGATGTGTTTGTCTTAATTCGTTTCTGACATCCGTTTATCAGTTGGTTTTGACCAAATTGGAAGAAATATTCAGCGTGACTTAATCATACATTGGGGACTTTATAGCTTGTATAGAAAACCGTCCTTTATGGCTCTGAAGAGGCTCTTTGTCTTCTGCCATTTATCATCTTCGATAAAGATAATCTTCAAAAGACGCGCAAAAAGGATACCTCTTAGTATAATGTACTTTTCTCTTAATGTGAACCAACCCCAATGTTTGCGAAACAGTAGGATATATCCGCGTAAAATAGAGTATGTGCGGAAAGAATTATAGTTGAGAGTTGTCACTGGCAACCACTTTGAGTGGAAAGGAGAACCAAGGTGATGTTGCAGGACAAATCGGTTGAGGCATGCAATTCGGTATCCAGCTTTTTGTATGCGTATTGACAATTCATGGTCAAGGGCATCCAGAGGAAATGCTTCGTCTGCGCCTCCTATAGCAGTGAGTATAGTAGTTGGAAATACTGTGCCGGAATTAATGAATGTTCGCGGGTATGTAATATCCTCCTTGGCTTGCACAGTTTTGGGCATTGTAGCGTAAGGACAGAACACAAGTTGCTTATTGTCAGACCAAAGTTCTTCCACCTTTAGACGATATGCGGCAAAGTCATCCCACTGGCTGTCCTGATCCATTATGAGCAAGAAGTCGAAATCGTTTTCTTGGGCATAATGCCATGCAAAGTTGATGGCTGGAGCTATACATAGGTTCTCTCCAGTCCCATGCCAAAGTATCTTGGTGGCAATGCTGTCGAGCAATGGCAACATCTGTGACTTGACGCTATGCTCCAACGGCGAGTTGTCCCAAATGACAAGGGTGTCAAGCCATGGAGCATACCGCATGATATTCTCCGCTACCTCGCTCACGTTGGGATTGTACAGCGTGACAACACCTATCATCTTATATTTGAAGGGTAATGTATTCTCCATTCTTGTCTTTTGTTTTTGAGAACAATGTGAGTTATGACTTATTGGGGTATATGACATTGCTGTGGATGCGGACATTTCCGTATGGTAAACTTGATTTTATTCTGGCATATCAATATTATAAGCAATGCTCTCTGTATGTTTTGTGAAAGTGCGGTGAACAGCATCTCGTCAAAGAATTGCAAAGACAGAATGAACACGATGTAACCATACAAGCATATTCCAACACTGCTGCCATTCCTTGCGAGGCGATAGATATAGCCTGAAAGGATGCCGTAAACAAGGGCGAAGTAAGCAACGCCGATGTATCCTGCATCCTGATAGAATGGCCGGAAAACAGTAAATACATTTGTTGCGATAGGTACGAACACAAAGGTTTCAAACTTTTCATGTGGCGATGCGGCTCCTAAGAATATCCTTTCAAATATGTTATATATTACCCAAAGAGAATCAGGGCATAGAGTGTCACTTATGTTTTGCCGGAGATACCCGAAAGCAACAGGCGCAGACGTTATATACATGCACAAGAAATCCACAAGCGATGTGTCTTGTACTTCTCCGTCTTCTGTGTCTCTTAACAAGTTTATACCAAAGAATAGCAAAACAATGCCTATTCCCAAGAATGCAATCGTCCGTATTTTTATATAGCGTCTTTCATACAATACATATATTATGGTCACAAGCACCATGAAGACAGTTATTTTCTCCATCTTTGCAAGTGCACATAAAATACAGCAAACTATCACTGCGCATAGTTTCCACAAAGGAAGTTTGGGATAACGCCATACTGCGATGAACAACAGTGCCTGATTGATCACCGATGTGTAGTTAAGTATGCCATATCCATCATCTCCCTTTATTGCCAGCAAACGAACGTTCTTCATCATATCCGACATGTCGAACATACTCACAATCCTGTATATCTCATACACATATAATGGAGTGAGCAGCAAAGAAATATAAAAGAACATATTGAACAATGGCATACAAAGGTCTATACCAGAATTGCCCATCGATCTATTCCTTGCCGGCAAAAGGTTGAACGTGGACAAAGAAGAAACCACAAGCACTATAATCCAAATGGTGACAGACACCCAAAATTGTTGGGTAACAGGATATAATGTTTCGGAAGACCATGCCAAACCAATAAACATAAGGCTCCATATGGAAAGGGTAATTCCCCACGGAGAGAATATATTGCCAAGCTGAATTTGAATCCCGTCTTTCTTCCTGTCTTTATATAGCCTGATTCCCTTTGTCAGAACAAGTGCAGGTATAAGGAAAGCCAAGAAATATCCGAGAAAATGGGAATTTGTCTTTTGAGGTACCGTGTTTGCCGTAACCACAGCAAACGACATGTATGTTCTTTCCGTCAGTGCCTTTTGCCGGGCATACTGTAATGCTACATTCTGATAGGCTTTGAATGCGCTTGAAACCTCGTTCTTCAATGCATCGGCATGCCGCTGCCCCTCTGCGGTCTGCTCGTCCATGTGCGTATCCATATAGTCGGCATACGCTTTTTGTGCTTTATGATAGTCGGCTGCGGCCGTCTGTTGTTCCCTCTTCGCATTATTCAGGAGAGCCTCTGCCATACTTCGGCGCGACTGAGTGACAAAGTCCTGTAGCATCACCACCGTGGTGTCGAGCATCTGGGCGGCCACAAGAGCGTCCTTGTCGGCGAACTGTATGGTTATAGCCTGTTCCTTTGTTGACAAGTTGTATTCAATGTGGCTCTTTATCTTGTCAACGGTGTCGTCGGCGGCAAGGTATTCTCCATAGGTCATGCCTTTCCCTGCCAACCGTTTCCTGCCCAGTTCGCGTGCGAAGTCATCGGCCTCCAACAACTTGCAATACACCTCTATGTCGTTTATGCCTTTGTTTGAACTTCCATCCAAATCGCGCATCTTGGCCGTCAGACTGTTAAGTCCGATGGAAAGGTCAACCTCCTTGTATTCATCAATAATCTTTGTACGGGCTGCATATTCCTTTGGCACGAGACACCACACCACCACCGAAAGGATGGTGGCCGTAACAATTGCTACGGCATAAGGATGCCTCTTCAACAAGTCCACGTTTCTACAGCTGTTTGGTTAATGTCTGCAATTCATAAAGAGACGAACTTTTTACGGTTACGCCATGCCAAGATACCCATGCGCAGTGCAAATCCCATGAACATCCACATGACCATCGTGGCCAGTTTCGACCTGCTGCTGTGGCGCAACGGCACACTGGCTCCCTGAACCACGGTAAATGCAGGTGTGCGTTCCTGCACTTTCGCCTTGGCAAGTTGCAGTTGCTCCACAACCTGCTGGTAGATGTTGTACTTCAACTGCATGTCGTTCTCCAAGTCCTCCTCTTTCAGTTTGTACGACTGTAAGGCTACTTCCTGGTTGGCATCGGCGTAAGCCGCATACACCTGCCGCGCCTTGTCGTATTGGGCGCGCGCCTCGTCAAACAGTTTCTGCATATAGTTTAAGTCAATACGCGCCTTTTTCGTTTTGTAGTCGGTAATGGACACCTGCAAATGGTTCTTCACCGAGTCAGCCATCAAGGCTGCCACCAATGGGTCTTGGTCGGTTACGGTTATTGTTATTACACTTGTCTTCTTGTCAACCGAACATTTGATGTTACCATCAATTCCTTTTACCACTTCCGACTCGTCGCGTGTGAGCCAGAAAGGGTCAGGCCCCTTTGCGCCACTGCTGCGCTTGTCGTCCTTTGACATAAGAGACTTCATCAGCCGTCCCATACCTATCTTGGGATAGTCAATCAGTGCAGGTCTGCAATGCTTGGTCAGGTATGTGTAATAGTCACACCTGACATCGCCTTTCTTCGTTGTTACCTGCACGGGGAACAGTCCGACAAGAAAATCTGTGGAAGAGACAAGGTCGGGATATATCTCCGGATACAGCGCATCGCCCGTCTGTCCTATCTTCATGTTCATGCCCACCATCGACGCAAGCGAGGATATGCTGCCCGAAAAGCCCGCACCCGACTCCTCAGGTGCCAGCATTACCGTGCTCTTGTATGTCTTGGGAGTGGTGAACGCAACCGCAAGGCCGATGACAGCCGCAATCCCTACATACAAAAGAACACGCTTACGGTCAGTCTTGAGCATAGTCATTACATCCACTACGCTCACGTTTATAATCTTCCTTTTTGTATTGTCCATAATATATATATGTATTTAGCCAAGGCTCAGGTCATTTTCTCCAAACGCCAGTGGCTGTTCCGTTTATTATCTTGTAGTATTGTATCGCGTTGACCATCAATCCGGGCACGTTGACTATGCACATCACCACGAGCAGCCAGTTGATGTCGCGCGTCAAGGCACTCACTCCCAATGCCAGCGGCACGTAGATGACTGCGGCGAAGATGGTCATGCAGAGCTGCAGGTTGAGTGCCCCCACGCCGTTAAGCACCCATGAGTAGCGCATACTGACGAGCGTCGTGAGCATATACACGCCAACGATGACCGTCATAGCGAACGGTATTTCAACGTCGCGGCCTATCCACAGGACAAACACCGGCCCGGATACGGCCATGAGCAACGCCACTACAAGCGCCATGAGCAGCAGATACAGGTCGAGTGTGCGGCTGGCACGTTTTATCCACACCATGTCTCCACGCTTGTAGGCATCGGTGGTGGCCGTCCAGTAGGGCGTGCAGATAATGTTGAACAGCAGCATTGCCACGCAGAAGTAGCGGTAGGCTATCTGGTAGGGCGTTACGAGTTCGGGCGAGAACGAGTTGGATATTATCACGTTTGACGACATGAACAGCACCAAGCCCGATATTTGCAGCACGAAGAACTTCACGCCCATGCCAAACAGTTCGCTTACAGTGCGTCGGTCTATGAACGACAGGCTTGGCCGCAGGTCTTTGTATCGGCCACGGAACGTTATCGGATAGCTGACCAGATAGACCACGAACGGCGACAGCGTATTGACGAGGGCTATGAGCAGCAGTGAGTGTATGCCGCTAAGGTAAACGGCTAACGTGCCGACAAACATCAGCGTTTGTCCGACGGTCACCAGCAGGTTGTTAATGGCCGGCATCTGCAAGCCCATGTAGAAGTTGCCGATGAACTTGAATATGAATGTGGAGCACACCAGCACCACCGACACCGACAGAACCGTGCTGAGGTTGCCCACGATGCTACTGTCAACGTTGAGAAACGAGTACATGTCGAAGCCCCAGATGAGTGCGTTGAGCA
>CAVCGV010000063.1:0-17192 GCA_963601815.1 bacterium | reverse complement strand
TTCCTACCTGTAAAGTAAAAAAAGGCTTTTTATTTTGCAATGTCCTCTAAATAATGTAATTTTGCACCTTATATGGGCTATACCTTATTATATAGAAGCAAGTGCTTTTATATATAAGCAAATGCATAATACATGAGATATGCCCCGACAGAAGAACAATCACGATAACAAGAAAGACCAAACAGAAACAAAATAACATAAGATAAAACAATGGAATACAACTTCAGAGAAATCGAGAAGAAATGGCACCAGAAGTGGGTTGAGAACAAGACCTACAAGGTGACGGAGGATGAAAACAAGAAGAAATTCTATGTGCTCAACATGTTCCCTTACCCTTCGGGAGCCGGTCTGCACGTAGGTCACCCACTGGGTTACATCGCCAGTGATATCTATGCCCGCTACAAGCGCCTGAACGGCTACAACGTGCTGAACCCGATGGGGTACGATGCTTACGGACTTCCTGCAGAGCAGTATGCCATACAGACGGGACAGCACCCGGAAATAACCACCGTTACCAATATAAACCGCTACCGCGAGCAGCTCGACAAGATAGGTTTCTCCTTCGACTGGGACCGCGAGGTGCGCACCTGCGACCCCAAGTATTACCATTGGACCCAGTGGGCCTTCCAGAAGATGTTCCAGTCGTTCTTCTGCAACGCTTGCCAGAAGGCGCAGCCTATCGAGGACCTCGTCAAGCACTTCGAGGAGAAGGGTACCGAGGGTCTGAACGTAGCGCAGAGCGAGCAGCTCGACTTTACCGCAGAGGAGTGGAATGCCTACGATGACGTGAAGAAACAGCAGGTTTTGATGAACTACCGCATAGCTTACCTCGGCGAAACGATGGTAAACTGGTGCCCCGGACTGGGTACGGTGCTTGCCAACGACGAAGTGGTGAACGGCGTGAGCGAGCGCGGTGGCTATCCTGTTATCCAGAAGAAGATGCAGCAGTGGTGCTTGCGTACATCCGCTTACGCACAGCGTCTGCTCGACGGACTGGACACCATACAGTGGAGCGACAGTATTACTGAGACCCAGAAGAACTGGATTGGCCGTTCGGAGGGTACAGAGGTCGTATTCTCAGTAAAGGACAGCGACGTGAAGTTTACTATCTTCACCACCCGTGCCGACACCATGTTTGGCGTTACCTTTATGGTATTGGCTCCTGAGAGCGAGTACGTACAGCAGGTAACGACAGCCGAGCAGAAGGAAGAGGTGGAGAAGTACCTCGACTACGTAAAGAAGCGTACCGAACTGGACCGTATGGCTAACCACAACGTTACGGGCGTATTCTCTGGCAGTTATGCCATCAACCCATTCACGGGCGATGCTATCCCCGTATGGATTTCAGAATATGTACTGGCTGGTTATGGTACAGGTGCCATCATGGCTGTACCTGCCCACGACAGTCGTGACTATGCCTTTGCCAAGCACTTCGGTCTGCCCATCATCCCGCTCATCGAGGGTGCAGACGTTTCGGAGGAGAGCTTCGATGCCAAGGAAGGTATCGTAACCAACTCGCCCGTGGAGGGCAAGAGCAGCATGGACGGGTTCTCTCTCAACGGCCTGACCGTGAAGGAGGCTATCGCTGCCACCAAGAAGTTTGTCACAGAGAAGGGTATCGGTCGTGTGAAGGTAAACTATCGTCTTCGCGACGCCATCTTCTCGCGCCAGCGTTACTGGGGCGAGCCGTTCCCTGTATACTACAAGGACGGAATGCCACAGATGGTGCCTGCAGAGTGCTTGCCTCTCGAATTGCCAGAGGTGGATGCCTATAAGCCTACAGAGACTGGCGAACCTCCATTGGGAAGAGCCAAGAAATGGGCTTGGGATGCAGAGAAGAAAGAGGTGGTGGACAAGAGCCTCGTGGACAACAAGACGGTATTCCCATTGGAGCTGAACACCATGCCTGGTTTCGCAGGTTCTTCAGCCTATTATCTCCGCTATATGGACCCGAACAACGACAATGCCCTCGTAGGCAAGGAGGCTGACGAGTATTGGCAGAACGTGGACCTCTATGTGGGTGGTTGCGAGCATGCTACAGGCCACTTGATCTACTCCCGTTTCTGGAACAAGTTCCTCTTCGACCTCGGCGTAAGCTGCAAGGAAGAACCATTCCAGAAGTTGGTAAACCAGGGTATGATACAGGGACGTTCCAACTTCGTGTATCGCATCAACAGCGATGACCACGACAAGGCTCCCGTCTTCGTAAGCCTGAACCTGAAGAAGGATTATGACGTGACACCTATCCACGTGGATGTGAACATCGTAAGCAACGACCAGCTCGACATCGAGGCATTCAAGGCCTGGCGTCCTGAGTACGAGAACGCAGAGTTCATCCTGGAGGACGGCAAGTACATCTGCGGGTGGGCGATAGAGAAGATGTCGAAGAGTATGTTCAACGTGGTGAACCCTGACATGATAGTAGAGAAGTATGGTGCCGACACCCTGCGTCTCTACGAGATGTTCCTGGGACCGGTAGAGGCAAGCAAGCCTTGGGATACCAACGGTATCGACGGTTGCCACCGCTTCCTGAAGAAGTTCTGGGGCTTATTCTACGAGAACCGCACCGGAACCTTCCTGCCATCAGACGAGGCTGCCAAGCCAGAGAGTCTGAAGAGCGTACACAAGCTCATCAAGAAGGTAACCGAGGACATAGAGAAGTTCTCTTACAACACTTCTATCTCTGCCTTCATGATCTGCGTGAACGAACTAGGACAGCAGAAGTGCCACAACAAGGAACTGATGAAGAACCTCGTTATCCTTATTGCTCCCTTCGCTCCGCACATCGCAGAGGAATTGTGGGAAACACTGGGCGAGCAGGGTAGCGTCTGCGATGCAGAGTGGCCTAAGTACAACGAGCAGTACCTGAAGGAGAACGACATGCAACTCACCGTTTCCTTCAACGGCAAGGCTCGCTTCCAGATGACCTTCCCTGTGGATACTCCAAACGACGAAATCCAGAAGCAGGTGTTGGCAGACGAGAAGAGCCAGAAATACCTGGAAGGATTCAACGTACTGAAGGTTATCATCGTGCCTAAGAAGATAGTCAACGTCGTGTTGAAAAAATAAGATTATATGCAAATAGCTATCAATCAAGTTATCAAAAACGAGATCAAGGATTATTTCTACATAACCCTTGGTCTCTTGTTGTATACTTTCGGATGGACAATATTCCTGTTGCCCTATCAGATTGTAACAGGCGGAGTTACGGGTATCGCAGCCCTTATCTTTTATGCTACCAACATTCCCATCTATTTGTCTTACTTTGTCATCAATGCCGCACTCTTGGTGGCAGCACTGAAGATTTTGGGATTCAAGTTTATGGTGAAGACCATCTATGCCATCTTGATGCTCTCGCTGTTCCTGGCATTGGCACAAGACTGGATGATGGGGCCCAATGGCGAAATGGTGCAAGTACTGGGCGAGGGACAGGACTTCATGTCGCTCATCATAGGCTGCTGTTTTACGGGGTTGGCACTTGCCGTCGTTTTCCTGCACAATGGCAGTACGGGAGGTACCGACATCATCGCCGCCATCGTGAACAAGTACCACAATATCTCGCTGGGACGTGTACTCATCTTCGTAGACCTCGTCATCGTGGGCAGTTCGTTCTTCATCTTCAACAGCAAACCCGGCTTCGAGACGATAGACGCCGTACGTAAAGTGGTGTTCGGTCTCTGCACTATGGTGATAGAAAACCTGGTGCTCGACTATGTGATGAACGCCCAGCGCGAGAGTGTACAGTTTATGATATTCAGCAAAAAATATCAAGAGATAGCCAATGCCATCGGCACCCAGATGGGGCATGGCGTAACCATCCTCGACGGCCATGGCTGGTACACGGGGCATGAACGAAAAGTACTCTGTATCCTGGCCAAGAAGAACGAGAGCGTTACCATCTTCCGAATCGTGAAAATCATAGACCCGAATGCCTTCGTGAGCCAAAGCTCCGTTATCGGTGTATACGGCGAGGGATTTGACGAGATGAAAGTGAAGATAAAAGCGAAAGATATTCAGAAATTACAATGATGAAAATAGTTTTTGCCACCAACAACCAGCATAAGCTGCAGGAGATACGGGAGATTCTGGGCAGCGACTACGAGGTTGTGTCGCTGAAAGAGATAGGATGCGACGTGGATATTCCCGAAACAGGCAATACCCTGGAGGAGAATGCCCTACAAAAAGCACAGTACATCTACGACCATTACCACATCAGTTGCTTTGCCGACGATACCGGTCTGGAGGTAGAGGCACTGGAGGGTGCACCGGGCGTACACAGTGCCCGCTATGCAGAGGGAACCGACCATGACAGCGAGGCAAACATGGCGAAACTGCTGCATGAACTGAATGGGAAAGAAAACCGTAAGGCTCGTTTCCGCACTGTTATCTGCTACATAGAGAAGCAGGATGTATGTCCCTGTGGCTGCACCAGCATCAAGAAGACACACCAGTTTGAGGGTATTGTGAACGGTAGCATTGCTACAGAGAAACACGGCACAGAAGGCTTCGGCTACGACCCTGTATTCGTACCGGAAGGGTACGACAAGAGTTTCGCCGAACTGGGAGAGGCTATAAAGAACGGCATCAGCCACAGAGCCAGAGCCGTGGCTAAGTTGGCGGAATATCTGAAGCAGAAATAAATAGGAAAAGGGGATGCCCAAAAATGTCCGCCCAAGGTAGCACTCAAGGTGGCACTCAAAAAAATACGAATGATTAGGACCCTCAACTCTCTGCGATTCATCCTCATACTGATGATTGTGATTTCGCACTCGATGCTCCCTATATCCCAAGGACTACACGATTACTTGGGCGAATGTCCTGTAGCGATATTTTTCGTCATCAGTGGATTTGTGCTGTCCTTGAGCAAGGGTGAGAAACTGGCAAAGGGAGAACTGAGCAACAAGCAGTTCTTCCTTTCGCGCATCTTCAAGCTCTACCCGCTCCATCTATTAATATTAGCCCTCCTATTGCCAATGGATTGGCGGCTGGGACATCAGGTACCATGGTACCAGACATTGGCACATACTCTGCTTCTGCAATGTTGGGTACCTACTCATCAATTCATTGCTGTATACAATGCACCAACATGGTTTATTTCAGATATTTTATTCTTCTATCTCATATTCAAGTACCTATACAGATGGGTAATGAGACTTTCATGGCTGACCATACTCCTGTGTATGGGAATATACATGAATGCTTACATCGTTCTGGGGAATCAGATGAACGGTGATTGTTCTGCAGGCTTCATTTATTTCTTTCCACTGTTCCGCTTGATAGATTTCTGTCTCGGCATTCTTTGCTTCAAGTTCTACCGCATGCAAAGAGGTCAGAGATTAATAACATTCTTAGAGACCAAGTTGTCTGTTTGGCAGGCACATATCACCGACATATTGTGTGCCATCATGTTTATGGGAATGTATGAGGTTTCCATCCACTGCAATCCCAACTTTCGCTGCGCAGCTCTCTATTGGGCATCATCCGTCATAACCTTACTCTATATCATAGCTATAGACAACGGCAAGGGATGGCTGACCCATTTGCTACACAACAAATATCTACTGTGGTTAGGCAGCATCAGTCTTGAAATATATCTCTGTCATAGCCTCAGCAATCGCATCATCCAGAGCATTTTCCTCAGAATATACGGAGAAGACATCCCGTACCTTGGTTTACAGTTCTTATTCTCCCTGTTCCTCACCCTCCTTATGGCATGGGCAGCCAAGAAATATATCGTAATGCCAGCTTCCAAAAAGCTAATGAACTTATAGGTATAATTCTTCCATAGTAAGAGCTTGATTCTTGCATTTACCAACCATACAAACCAGAATAATTTGTGGAAGTCATGATAAAGTTGTAAATTTGCACAAAATATATCTTAAAAGGACAGCATCATGAAATATCCTATAGGAATACAGAACTTCGAGAAAATCATAGGGGGAGGGTATGTGTATCTTGACAAGACCGGCCTCGTTTATGATTTAACACATAGTGGTAACATTTACTTTCTGTGCCGTCCCCGGCGATTCGGAAAGTCCTTGCTCGTGTCTACATTGAAATGTTATTTCGAAGGACGTAAAGAGCTGTTCAAGGGACTTGCCATTGATGAGTTGGAGACGGAGTGGAATCAGTATCCTGTGTTCCATATAGATTTCAATGCTAAGAATTTCACAAAGGTTGGGGAATTGGAGGAAACCCTGATGAGCTTTGTAGAAAGGCATGAGGCTATATACGGGAAGGATGCTTTTGCCAAGACAATGGGAGACCGTTTTGCAGCTGTCCTAAAGGCAGCCCATGAGAAGACTGGGCTTCGTGCCGTGGTCTTGATTGACGAGTATGATAAGCCTTTGCTGGATGTGTTGGACCAAGAGCTTTTCGTCAACATTGACGGACAACAACGCAAGTTGGAGGATTGGAACCGTGAGGTACTGAAAGGATTCTACAGCGTCTTCAAAGCTGCTGATGCCGACTTGCAGTTTGTACTGCTTACGGGTGTCACCAAATTCTCGCAAGTGAGCGTATTTAGTGGCTTCAACCAGCCGGACGACATCAGTATGGACGATCGCTACGAGGCTCTTTGCGGCATCACGGAGGAGGAACTCTATGCAACCTTCGAAGAACCTATCAAGGCGATGGCTACAAGATACAAGGTCTCTGAGGACGAAATGAAATACAAACTCAAGCGTAAGTTTGACGGTTATCATTTCAGCCCTAATATGCTTGACATCTACAATCCATTCAGTATCTTGAACTCTATGAGCAAAAAGATATTGTCGGACTATTGGTTTGCTACGGGCACGCCATCTTATTTGGTTCGCTTGCTGTCCCATTGCAATGAAAATATCAACGAACTGATTGGGATTTATCATCCAAGAAGTAGTTTCGTGGACTATCGCGCCGATGTCGAGGCACCTTTGCCAATGATTTATCAGAGTGGCTATCTCACCATTAAGGATTGGGATATGGATACGGACTCTTATCTCTTGGATTTCCCGAATGATGAAGTGAGACATGGTTTCTTGGCTTTGTTGGCGACAAATTATCTGACCCCAGCAGAATCTGCTGATGCTTGTGTCTTGCAGATCGTTAAAGTAATGAAAACAGGCGACTGCTCTCAACTGGAGAAACTTCTTACGTCCTTCTTCGCCAGCATACCGTACAGTCAGCGCCGTAAGGATGACGAGCGGGAGAAGGAACGATATTTCCAATACACATTCTATCTTATCCTGCGCATGATAAGCTGTTTTACGGTCTATATCGAAAAGGAGCAGAGCCAAGGAAGGGTGGATTGCATCGTGGAAACTCCGAAGTTTGTCTATATCTTCGAATTCAAGCGTGACGGTTCGGCACTTGATGCCCTTGAGCAAATAAAAGAAATGGGCTATGCAAAGGAATATGCCACAGACCCCAGAACCATCTACCAGATAGGTTGTAATTTCTCGTCAAAGACGGGGACAATTGACGGATGGGAAATAAAAAGGTAACTGAGTTTTATATTCGCCCTATATATGCCAACATTCGAGAAACTAACAGGGACAATACATATTAACTTTGCACAAAATAAAGACTATGACAAGAACTATCATTTTAGTATTAACTTTTCTTGTGATAAGCATTCGTTCTTATGCACAATTTACCATTAATGGAAAAGCTATCATCTATGATAATTTTTCCAATACATATCTTGTAACCATTTCTGAAGATAGTTTTGGTAAAGACTATCAAGCTCAAATTACCATAAACGAAGATTCGAACTGGAAAGACTTATGTATCAATGGTCAAGAAATAGATACAAACTATACTTTCGAAGAAGTTACAGCCAATAAAAGCTACGATATAAAGGCAACTAAAGACAACGAAAAGATAGAAGGCCAACTTACATTTACCTTTCTCCCAGTCCTAGTATTACAAGGAGAATTCGGATACGATTATGCACAAGGAGACCTCCAGCTCTATACCCCTACAGAGACAACTCCAATCGCAACACCCATCAAAGCTAAATGGAGAGGAGGAAGTACTAATTCAGAAGATAGACATAAAAGAAATTACAAGATTAAGACACTTAATGCAAAAGGTAAGAGCCAAGACATCTCATTCTTGGGAATGAGAGAAGACAACAACTGGATACTAGATGCTGGACAAATAGACCTGTTCCGCCTCAGAAATCGTATTGCCACCGAACTTTGGAATGATTTTGCCACCAAACCATACTATGCTGACAAAGAACCAAAAGCAAAAAGTGGAGTGGAAGGAAAAGTTGTTGAGGTAATTCTCAACAACGAATACCGTGGTATCTACTCTTTGACAGAAGCAATGGATAGAAAAGAATTGAAACTCAAGAAATATGATGAGAAAAACAAAGAGTTTCATGGACAATTATGGAAAGTAAGTTCTTGGGACAAAGCACAATTTTGGAGTATAGAAAATGATTACGATAATAGCCAAGAAACCTGGCATTGCTTCGAAACAAAATATCCAGACATAGAAGATGTAAATCCTACAGACTACAACACTCTTTACAAAGCTATTGATTTTGTGGCAAATAGTGATGATGAGACTTTCAAGAAAGAAGCAAGTCAATACTTTGACATACCCGTACTAATTGATTATCATATATTTATGGAGGTTATCAAGCCTGTGGATAATTGTGGAAAAAATATATATTGGGCAGTATACGATAAAGACAAGGACCCTAAGCTAACACTAGCAGTATGGGATCTAGATGCTTCTGTAGGACAAGACTGGCACTGTAGCGAGCCTATACATCCTGATTATGTTTGGCCTAATACAAGTATGGGGGTAAAAGAAGGGTTTAATCTCTATAACAGATTATGGTCACTCGATGTTGACAACTATAACGATAAACTAGAAAGCAGATTCAAAGAACTAGAAAAGTCATATCTCAATAAAGAACAACTATTAGAAAGATACAAAAGATACTACAGTATATTGAAAAATAGTGGAGCTGCCAAAAGAGAAGAAAAAAAATGGAGCAAAGACTCAGATATAGGCAATTACGAGCTTAACTTTGAAGATGAACTTAGCTATATATCTAACTGGCTCCAGGAAAGATTCAAATATCTCCATTCCAACAACTCACCTATATTTACAGGTATTAGAAACATATCAAAAGAGAAAAAAGAGCAGGCATCAACCATCTATAATACTCTCGGGCAAAAAGTAAACAACAATTATCAAGGAATAAAGATAAAAAATGGCAAGAAATTTGTATTTATCCAACAATAAGATAAAGAAAATAGAGTTATTATAGATAAAAAGAAAATTGTCTATGAGAATAAAAACAATCATTATAATAGGTCTATTACTAGCATACATGCTTCCTAACGCAGCCAACAGCGATGGAAAATGGGAAAATTATCCTAGTTATAGCGACATAACAGAAATAGAACCTGCCGGAAACTATGCCTTTGCATTAGCTTCCGGCAGCGTTTTCTCTTACAACATAAAAGATGGTTCCATAACGACCTACGACAAGGCTACCTACCTGTCAGACATAGATATCAGTCACATTGCCTGGGTAAACTCAAGCAAAAAACTAGTCATAGCCTATGCCAATGGCAACATCGACTTGTTGGAACCTGACGGAAACGTAATCAACATATCCGACCTATACACCAAAAACCTCACAGATTCAAAGACCATCAACAACATATATGTAAACGGTATCTATGCTTACCTGTCGCTTCCTTTTGGTATTATGAAAGTAAACACCAAGGATGGCTATATACAAGACTCATACCAACTGGGAATCAACGTGGACTATTGCTACATCGAAAACAATAAAATCTACGCAGAATCCAGCATATCAGGAAAATATAGTGCCAGTCTATCCAGCAATTTGTTAGACAAGAGCAACTGGCAGAGAGAAGGAGACTTTACACCTCTCAGCCAAACACGTACCAACGTATACGACCCAACCACCAAGTACTGGTGGACGGTAAAAAAAGGAAAACTCACATATTACACCCAAGACGAAAACAACGAAAAGATATACAAGACAGACGGTATACTGCCTACAGGCCCTGCTTCCAACAATTTTTATCGCCTCTACATCCATAACAGCAACTTATATGCTGTAGCAGGAGCTTGGTCACAGGAAAGAGACAACAACTATATGGGTGAAGTACATGTAAAAGAAGGAAATAACTGGTGGAAATTTGAACAGCCATCAGATGTTTCATTGGGACATCGCTATAGAGATAACCTTTGCTTGGACTTTGACCCACTGAAAGAAGGACATGTCATGGTAGGCTCAAAAAGTGGATTGTACGAATTTCAAGATGGCAAGTTCATCCAATGTTACAATCAGCACAACAGTACCATTTCATCTCCTATTAGCGACAATTATACCATCGTTTCTGGTGTAAAATATGAAAAAAGTGGAAAACTTTGGGTCTTGAACAGTCTTGCTGAAACCCCTATTCTTTCCTATACCCAATCCACAGGAAATTGGGATACACATGTATTTTCAGACATAGATAGCAACGACCGATATAATTTAGGCAGCATGTTCTTCGACAAAAGTGGAAGATATGCATGGTTTATCAACAATTTTTATGAAAAGAACCTGCTATACAAATACGATTACATCAATGATAAAATCAGCAAATATGGACCTACCTTCACCAATGAAGACGGAACTGCCATCAATCCCATATATGTACACTGTTGTACAGAAGACAAGAATGGCAATATCTGGATAGGAACAACCTCGGGACCGCTCTACTATGCCGCCTCGGACATTCAAAACGACACCCAGATATTCACACAGCACAAAATACCTCGCAACGACGGTACCAATTATGCCGATTATCTGCTTGCCAACATCAATATACGCTCTATCGCTATAGACGGAGCCAACCAGAAGTGGATGGGAACAGATAACGGAGTTTTTCTGATTAGCGACGACTGCAATACCCAACTATTGCATTTCACCACAGAAAACTCTCCATTAATATCAAACATCATATATAGCATAGCCATCGACCCAATTACCGGAAGAGTATATTTTGCCACAGAAAAAGGACTTTGCTCTTACTTAAGCGACACCATCGAGCCAAGTACGGAGATGAGCAAAGACAATGTGTATGCCTATCCTAACCCCGTAAAACCAGACTATACAGGCTACATACATATTGTAGGATTGACTTATAACGCTGATGTAAAGATTGTATCGTCAAATGGATCTATCGTAAACCAAGGAAAAAGTACTGGCGGCAGCTACTCTTGGAATGGCTGCGACCTGAAAGGAAAGAAAGTAGCCAGCGGCATCTATATGGTTGAAACAGCAACATCAGAAGGCGAGAAAGGAACTGTCTGTAAAATAGCCATCATTCGATAAATCACTGACATGAACGAAACAATATTGTCAAAAAACAATACTGTATGGATGCAAGGCGTATCAGCATTTCTAATCATGCTGATGCACTTTGTCATGCAAATAGACGGCTATCCTCGATTCTTCAATATCTTTGGAAGTGTGGCCGTTGCCGTATTCCTTTTCATCTCAGGCTATGGCATCAACGAAAGCTACAAGGTAAATGGCATCAAAGGATTCTGGAGAAAAAGATTTGTCCGTGTCATTATTCCGTGTTGGGTAGTCTACCTGTTTCAATTGCCATTCATCGAACATTTTGAAGCCTCCAAACTCCTACACAACTTATTGTTTACCGATTCAGACCTATGGTTTGTTGATTATATCCTGCGCTGGTACTTGGTATTTTGGGGATGTAGGTTGATATTGTCCAAATATACCCAGTATTTGCTGATAACATTCGCCATATACAACATTTTCCAACAGCAATTATATAGCGAGCAAGCATTTTCCTTCTTCTTTGGATATTGGGTATCAGAACATATCGGGGTCATCAACAAGTTGGAAAGAAAGAGCATCATCAAATTTACAGGACTCAGCATCCTGTATGGCCTTGTTTTTCTCCTTGTAAAGGAATTGCCATCTGTCCAAGCTATCAAAGGTACCCTTCCCTTTAACATCATCTTATTGAACATCAAACTGCCGTTGGCTATGAGCATCATAGCCATGCCTTATCTCGTACCTATAGTCAAGAAGATTGGGATATTCAACAAATTGGGCACCATCTGCTACGAACTATATATCGTACATTACAATTTCATGCCTTTTATTACCCACTTCATCTCTATATTGGTATATTCCGCATACTCTATCGTTATCAGTATAGTTTTCCATAAAATCAATAAATTGCTTAGCAAAAAAGAATACTTGATACAAGGTATCGGCTGCTTTCTATACTTAGGAATTTGCTATATACTCATGTGTAAATACAGTATGAGAGCAACCCCATATTTTGGCTATATCTGCATCACCTATACCCTCATACAGGCTTGCATCATTTTACTATTCAACAAACTGCCCAGCAAGAACAATAAATGGTGCCACTTGTCCAACAAACAAACAGCTTGTCTTTTTTGGACGACTTTGGCAGTTTTTACGATAGCATTGCTTGTTGTACAATATCATTTTGACCCCATGGAAAACAGGGTTGACAGATGGTCTGCCATAGCAAATCCTATCCAATACCTTTTTCAGGGACAATTCCCCTACCTGGCAAAGACCCACTTAGGAGGCAATGCCTCCCCTTTTCCCATATGGCTCATCTTGCATATTCCGTTTTACCTACTCAACAATGTAGGACTGTCGGAAATAGTAACTACTTTGCTCTTTATCTGCAGTATCAAGACCCTGTATGGATATAAAGCTGCACTAAGGAGCATGCTCTTACTGTTTGTATGCATCAACCTGTGGTATGAGGTAGCTGTAAGAAGTGACCTCATATCCAATTTTCTCTTGCTTGCCACATTCGTCATCTTTCTTCAGGCTTATCACATCAGTCTGAAGAACCGGCCATTTCTTCTTGCCATCTGTACAGGATTGTGGTTATCCACCCGACTTAGTGTTGCCTTCCCTCTCTTTATCTTGTTATTCCCTGTCTACATCTCATTGCCATGGCAAAGGAAGATATGGATACCTATCATAATAATAAGTGTATTTGCCTGTACTTTCCTTCCACTTATTATATGGGATTCACATGAGTTGTTTGGAGCAGCAAACAACCCGTTCTCTTTACAGTTTAGACAAGGCAGTATGACGGGTACCCTCATACTCGCCACAATAGCATTGCTGATGGCCATCACTTGGAAAAACAACAACAATTTACTATTATTATATGCAGCCATCATACTCATACTTGTACCCATCATATCATACGGACAAAGTATGTATATACATGAAAACTGGACCGACATCTTCCAATCGGTATATGACATTACATACATAGATGCAGCCATACCATTTGCAGTCATCCTTTTGGCCAAACATACAATGCCCAAACTATAGACTCAGATAAAAGCCCAACTTATACATTTTGAGACAAAAGAGCGAAGGCCGACTGCCACACAGCACCTTACGCTCTATCCTATATCCAAGCACATGGAACGCCTTGACAATCGATATCAAATAACATCGTTTTAATATATCTTCCAACTTCAATAAGGGAGAATAATCTTTCAACTCTTCCGAAAACTGATGCAAGGTACATAAGGCTTCCTCTATTTTTCCTAAATAGACCGCATTTGATTCAAATTCTGTGTAAGCCACAGGATTGTCTATATGTTTTACATTTATGCCATTTAGTTTCAAAGCTTTACCCAACAGGACATCTTCATATCCATATCCTACGACACGCTCATCGTAAGGCACGTTTGCCAATACTGATGAATGATAGAAAAAATTAGTGGTACGAAAAGACAAATATGGATTTTTACTTCTTTCCAAACAAGAATGCTTACGTTCTTCATGTTTTTCATACCTGAACCTCAGATTTTTGCGATAGAGCAATGCTGTCTTGTCACCTCCATTCACAGAAACTCCCCCACAAGCCACTTCTCCTTCCAAGACTTCACACTGCAAATAACGCATAATAAAATCATCATTTACAAGCGACAATCTGGCATCTATCATCAAATGCCAAGCATACCTGCCCTGTCTAAACATGTCATTGCGCATGGCAGCCCTGCACAAATGGTGAGAAGAACGCACATATCTACAATGGGGAAGAGACGTTAACCGATCGTTCTGCATGATAGAATCCATATCAGTACTTCCGTCATCAAAAACCACAATCTCATAGTTCAACCCTGCGATGGACTGAGCTTGAACATGAAGCGACCGTACCAATGCGGAAGCATTGTCGTTATAGACAGGAATCAGTATAGACAACTCTTTTATCATATCTATAAAACGTCCTTATATATTTTTTATTGTAACCCAAATAATAATAAGTAGGTGTTCAAAACTTCCTCGCCATTCATCATAGCTCCCGATTTTTCTTGCTAAAAAGTTTGCATTATCAATGATTATTCGTATCTTTGCATCATCAGAATCCGCCTCGCTTCCCATTTGAATAGCGAACCAGGGCGGGTCTTTTGCTTTTTATGGGTACATTAAGATTATACACTAAACAGGCTCTTTCTATTTCGGAACAAATAGAACTACTAAAAAGTAGAGGCTTAAATATCAACGATTCTTCCAAGGCTGCAAAATTCCTTGGAGAGGTCAGCTATTTTCGTTTTGTCCAATACCTCCGTCCTATGGAGGCAGACAAAACTACACATCAATTTAAGCCAAACAGCAGATTTGAAGATGCCGTTGCTCTCTACAATTTTGATATAGATTTGAGAGATTTGATGTTCAAGGCCGTCCAACGATTGGAGATTACTTTGCGTACAAAAATTATACAAGAGTTTTCTTTGGCACATGGACCGTTTTGGTTCTTTGATACAAGCCTTGCTGACGATGAACACAAGTTTATTGAGAATATGAACTCTATAGACCGAGAACTTCAGCGTAGCAAGGAGGACTTTATCAAGGAGCATAGGCGCAACTATGACAAGCCTATATTTCCTCCTGCATGGAAAACGCTTGAACTGGCATCTTTCGGTACACTTTCAAAACTCTACTACAATTTCAGCGACAAGAAGTTGAAAAAACGTATTGCTCGTCAGTTCAATCTTCCGCAGCATGATGTGTTGGAGAGTTGGATGCGTAGCGTTACCGTTTTGAGAAACTGTTGCGCTCACCACTCACGCCTTTGGAATCGCTATCTTTCCAACGCTCCGCAAATGAACGCTTCTTTGCGTGGGGCATGGGTGAACATTGAAGGTGTTGATGCGAACAAAGTGTATGCTATAGCCTGTTGTATTGCATATTGGCTTGATTCTATGGGATATGGATTGGATTTCAAGAATGCTCTCAAATCCTTACTCGTTTCTTATCCACAGGTAGATCCAACTGCTATGGGATTTCCTGACAATTGGATTTCCGAGCCTCTATGGAGATAACTTTATAGACAGAATACTGATAAGCCTATCGACAGTGAACATTCTTCACTATCGACAGGCTTTCTCTTTATGTCCACCAAATTGACGCTAACGGAAGTTAAATACGTTAAATTTTGCCCATTCTGTATCTAAACAGAATCCATATTGCCACTTTTCTACCGTTTAGAGCGTATAATACTGATAATCAACCAATAATAGATACAAATTCTGCACAGGTTTGACTTCCGTCACCATCGGCAATTCCGTGACAAGAATCGGCGACTATGCGTTCTGGGATTGCTCAAGTCTGACCGAAGTGACTCTACAAGGCACAACTCTGCCAGAATGTGGAGCTTATGCCTTCTATGGTATTTCGTCTGGCGCAACAGTGTACTGCGCCCCAAAGCTGGAGGCAACTTGTAAAATTACTGCCCCTTGGATAGATTTCGATTCAATATACCCCCTTGTTACTCTGACAAGCGAAGAGCGACTGTCCAACTATATTACAGATGACATCAAAAACACAGTCACCAAGCTGAAGGTTGTCGGTGAAATCAATTCCGAGGATATAAGTCTCATGGCCGAGATGGCAGGAAAAGACAACTCCAACGGACAACTTGGCATTCTGGATTTGTCAGAAGCCACCGCTGCCACTGCCGACTTGATAGGGAATGCAGCGTTTGAATGTTGTGGAAAGTTGACGAGCATAAACCTTCCTATAGGTGTGAAGAGTATTGGTGAATATGCGTTCATTCGTTGCTCAAACCTGCCATCCGTCACCATCCCCAATTCCGTAACAAGCATCGGTGAAGGAGCGTTCGAATTCTGCGGAAGCCTGACATCCGTCACCATCCCCAATTCTGTTACAAACATTGGCGATGAGGCGTTCGGTCATTGCCATAGTCTGACCTCCATCAACATCCCTGCTTCTGTGACGAGCATCAACCAAAATACATTCTTTGGTTGCCCCAAACTGACATCCATCACCATCCCCAATTCTGTAACAAGCATCGGCGAAAGGGCGTTCGCTTGGTGCTCAAGCCTGACCGAAGTGACTCTACAAGGCACAAGTCTGCCAGAATGTAGCGAATCTGCCTTCGACAATATTTCGTCTGGCGCAACGTTGTATTGCAAGACAACATTGGCTAAGGAATGTAAGGAGACTGCTCCTTGGAATAACTTCAATATCGTTGCAAATCCTTTCACTATAGAAATCACCGACGCTGGCATTGCCACTGGTTGCTTTGACGACGACCTCGACTTCACGGACGTGGAGGGAGTGAAGGCTTACATTGCTTCTGGATTCAACCCCGAGACAGGCAAAGTGCTGATGACTAACGTCACAAAAGTGCCGGCTGGCACTGGATTTATCGTGAAGGGCACAGAGGGCAAATACGTGATACCAGCTGTCGCAACGAAGTATATGTACGTCAATCTGCTTGTAGGCACATTGAAGGACACCATTCTGACGCCAACACAAGACACTTATACCAATTATGTGCTGAGCGCGGGAACAGACGACAATGCCGGCTTCTACTTGGCCGCTGATGGTTGTGCTGTTTCTGCCAACAAGGCTTACCTGCAGATACCTACAAGTGCAGTTTCTGAAGGTGCGTCTGAAGCAAAAGCGTTGTTGAGACTTGACTTCGACGACGAGGACGGTGCTACGGGCATGAACCCTGTAACGAATAGGGAAGAGGAGATCAATGGCAACGCGGTCATATACAACCTCAACGGTCAGCGTAAGCAGGGGCTGACAAAGGGTCTGAACATTGTGAACGGCAAGAAGATTTTAATTAAGTGACGATAAAAAA
>CAVCGV010000062.1:0-17246 GCA_963601815.1 bacterium | reverse complement strand
AGTCGAAGAAGTCGCGGATGAAGATAGGCTCCGACTTCTTGTCTACGAGTTCGGCGTATTTCTTATAGAGCGCATAGTCGCCCTTGCGTGTAGCGAGCTGCAGGGTGGCGATGGTCTCTGGGTTCCATGCGTGCTTGATACCGTCCTTGCGGTAGTGGAACTGACCCATGCTGGGCAGGAAGTCGAGCTTCTTGGCGGCGAAAGCCTGGTCGTGCAGACGGATGGCGTCGCGTGCGATGGTCTCCAGACCGATACCGCCGATGGTACTGATTTCTGTTCCGAAGTAGTTCTTCAGCAAACTCTCTGAGAGACCGATGCTCTCGAAAATCTTCGCACCACGATAGCTGCGGATGGTAGAGATACCCATCTTCGCCATAATCTTGAACAGGCCCTTCTTCACAGCCTTGATGTAGTTCTGCTCGGCTGTGCCGTAGTCCTCCTGAATCTTCTTGCGCTTTACCAAGTCGTCGAGGATGGCGTAAGTAAGGTAAGGACAGAGGGCAGACGCACCATAACCCAAGAGGAGGGCTGCGTGCATTACCTCGCGTATCTCACCACTCTCCACGATGAGGGCGGTCTGTACACGCTTACCTGCATCTATCAAGTAATGGTGAACGGCACTCACGGCAAGGAGCGACGGGATGGCAGCGTGTGTCTCGTCCACGCCGCGGTCTGACAGGATAATATAGTTGTATCCGTCGTCCACGCTCTGTGCTGCCTGACGGCAGAGGGTGTCGAGCGCCTCGTGCAGTCCTTCCTCGCCCTTGGCTGTCTCGAAGAGCATGTGCAGCTTCACGGTGTTGAATCCCTTGTAGCGGATATTCTGGAGGATATCGAGCTGGGTATTGGTCAGGATAGGATGCGGCAGGCGCACCATCTTGCAGTTGCTCTCGTCTGGGTTCAGGATGCCCGAACCTACACGACCGATGTACTCGGTAAGACTCATCACGAGGTTTTCGCGGATGGAGTCGATGGCAGGGTTGGTAACCTGTGCAAACTGCTGACGGAAGTAGTTGAAGAATATCTGCGGCTGGTCTGAGAGTACTGCCAAGGGGGTGTCGTTACCCATAGAGGCGGTAGGCTCCTGACCCTTGGTAGCCATCGGGATGATGGTTCCGTCGATGTCTTCCTCGCCAAAGCCGAACTCCAGTTCCTTGCGTGTCAAGTCCTCCACGGAATTGTCTACCTTACGGCCGCTGCGGAGCTTTTCGAGTTCGATACGGTTGGTGTTCAACCACTGGCGGTAAGGATGGGCAGTAGACAGACGGTCCTTTATCTCGCCATTGTAATATATCTTTCCTTCCTTGGTGTCTATCAGCAGAATCTTACCCGGCTGGAGGCGACCCTTCTCGGCTATCTCCGTGGGGTCGAAGTCCATCACACCCACCTCGGATGCTACCACCATCATGTCGTTCTTGGTGATGGTGTAACGGGCAGGACGCAGACCATTGCGGTCGAGCAATCCACCGGCGTAGCGGCCGTCGCTGAAGAGCAGGGCGGCAGGACCGTCCCAAGGCTCCATCAGGATGGAGTGATACTCGTAGAATGCCTTCAAGTCCTCAGAGATGGGGTTCTTGTCGTCGAAACTCTCAGGCACCATGACTGCCATGGCGTGAGGCAAGGAAAGACCGCTCATTACGAAGAACTCAAACACGTTGTCGAGACTGGCAGAGTCGCTCATGTTGGGCTGCACGATGGGCGAAATCTCGCGGATGTCGCCCAGAGCCTCGCTGCTCAACACACTCTCGCGCGCCTTCATCCAACCGCGGTTACCACGGATGGTGTTAATCTCACCATTGTGTGCCAACAGACGGAATGGCTGCGCCAGGCTCCATGTAGGGAACGTGTTGGTAGAGAAGCGGGAGTGAACGAGACCCAAACCGCTCGTAAAGTAGTTATTGGTCAAGTCGGGGTAATACTGGCGCAACTGCAAGCTGCTGAGCATACCCTTGTAAACGATGTTCGAATTGGAAAGCGAACAAATGTAGAAGTCAGGATCGGTGACACGTTTCTCGATGCGTTTGCGAATAAGATAGAGCGTACGCTCGAATACAGGCACCTTGTCGTCGGTAACACCCGTAATAAACACCTGTTTGATGGCAGGCTCATTGCTGAGCGCAGCCTCTCCGAGGCACTCAGGGTTGGTAGGCACATTGCGCAAGTGCATCAACTGCAAGCCCTCACGCTCGATTTCCTCAATCATGATGGAGAGGATGTCCTGCTGTTTCTTCTCGTCCTTAGGCAAGAAGATAAGACCTGTACCGTATTTTCCTTTCTCTGGCACAGGGATACCCTGAAGAAGAATAAACTCGTGCGGAATCTGAAGCATGATGCCGGCACCGTCGCCCGTCTTGTTGTCGGCACCCTCAGCACCACGGTGACGCATGTTCTCGAGTACCTTCAAGGCGTTGTCTACCAGCTCATGACTCTTGTTGCCGTGGATGTTAACCACCATACCTACACCACACGCATCGTGCTCGTAGGCTGAACTGTACAATCCTTTTTCCATTTCTTGTTCGTTTTATCGGTTATTCTATTCTAAATGATAAATTATAAATGATAATGAATAAATGGAGCCCTTCACATTCATTACATTATATATATAGAATGCAGCCCATCACATTCATCCTGTTTATATTTATAATTTATACATTATAATTTATTATTTATACGCTTGCTCATGCACACCTGCCACGGCACGGCCGCTCGGGTCGTTCTGGTTCTTGAAGGAGGCGTCCCATGCAAGTGCCTCGGCGGTAGAGCAGGCTACGCTCGGCACACTGGGTACACTCTTGGCGGCACTGTCACTGGGGAAGTGCTCGGCAAAGATGGAACGATAGTAGTATTCCTCTTTGTTCCGTGGGGGGTTAATGGGGAAACGCTCGGCTGCGTGCGCCATCTGTTCGTCGCTCACGGCAGAGGCGGTAATCTGTTTCAAGGTATCTATCCACGAATAGCCCACGCCGTCGGAGAACTGTTCCTTCTGTCTCCATGCCACCTCCTCGGGCAGCAGGTCGGCGAATGCCTCGCGCACCACCTTCTTCTCCATGGTCTTGCCTGGACACATCTTGAGGCGTGGGTCCATGCCCATTGCCACGTCGAGGAACTCCTTGTCGAGGAAGGGTACACGTCCCTCGATGCCCCATGCCGCAAGACTTTTGTTGGCGCGCAGACAGTCGTACATATAGAGCTTGCCGAGTTTGCGTACAGTCTCCTCGTGAAACTCCTTGGCACCCGGAGCCTTGTGGAAGTAGAGGTAACCACCGAACACCTCGTCGGCGCCCTCGCCAGAGAGTACCATCTTGATACCCATGCTACGGATGACACGTGCCAGAAGGTACATCGGGGTAGAGGCACGCACGGTAGTCACATCGTAGGTCTCTATGAAGTAGATGACGTCACGGATGGCGTCCAAACCTTCCTGAATGGTATAGTTGATTTCGTGGTGAACCGTCCCGATATGGTCGGCCACAAGTTTGGCCTTCGCCAAGTCGGGCGCACCCTTCAGGCCCACAGCAAAGGAGTGGAGGCGCGGCCAGTAAGCCTTGGTCTGTTCACCGTTCTCTATGCGGTACTTGCTGTATTTCTGTGCAATGGCTGAGATGACAGACGAATCGAGACCGCCACTGAGGAGTACGCCGTAAGGTACGTCGCTCATCAACTGCCGTTTTACGGATGCCTCCAGTGCGTCGTGAATCTCGTCCACGGCTGTCTTGCCTCCCGTCTCGGCAGCCTCAGCCTTGTCTTTGGCATCGGCATCGGCGAGCTGGTCGGCGGCACCTTTCTGGTCGTCTATCTCATATCGCTTCTGCATTTCGGCATACTCAAACCAGTCGCGCGTATAGTAACGCTTCATGCCAGGAGTCTTACTATAATAATAATGTCCGGGGAGGAAAGGCTCGTAGTGGTCGCACTGGCCTTCGAGTGCCTTGAGCTCGGAAGCTACAAACACCTTGCCGTCCTTGTCAAAACCTATGTAAAGAGGTATTACGCCGATGGGGTCGCGGGCGATGAGGAATTCATCGCGCTCTGCATCGTAGAGGGCAAAGGCAAAAATACCGTTGAGCTGCTCCAGCATCTTCACGATACGGGAGTGAACAGCATCCTCATCCTTATATACTAAGGAAGAGAAGTCGGTATCCTCGCGCATCTCACGGTAGAGGGAAAGCACCACCTCGCAGTCGGAACCCGTCTGATACTGGTATTTGCCGGCAAAGCGGGCACGGATATTCTGGTGGTTGTATATTTCGCCGTTCACGGCAAGCACCTGTTTCTTATCGGGCGAGAACAGAGGTTGGCGACCACTCTCGGGGTCTACAATGCTCAAACGCTCATGTGCCAAGATAGCAGAACCGCCACAATAAATACCACTCCAATCTGGTCCGCGGTGACGGATTTTCTGACTCATACGAAGGGCTTGCTGGCGCAATTCAGGTGTCTGATCCTGAATGTTAAAGATTGATACGATTCCACACATAATATCTGTTTTGCTTTCTTTTATGGTTATTCGTAACACTTTGTTACATATTAGGTGCAAAATTACAACTTTCTGTTATGTTACACGAACAAACATAAGCGTTTTGAGCTTATATAAAGCGCACAATAATAAATTATCACACAATACTGCATATTTCATAGCAAACTATAAGTATTCCATATACACAACCTTACATATTAATACTTTTGATAAAAAACAAGAATTTCTATCAAGAGAATAACTTAGGGGTACAGACAAGTTTATAGTTACAAAAGCCTCTTTCGCACGTCTTAAATATAATGGCATGTTGCCGTTTTATCCCTTACGACAGCATACATTTTATATAAAACACAATAGACCTATGACGATAAGAAAGACTATCCTTTCCCTTGCCTTGGGAGCAGTGGCCTTGGGCGTACAGGCAGAAGTAAAGATGCCCAAGATGTTTGGTGACAAAATGGTACTGCAGCAGCAGAGCGAATGTAACCTGTGGGGTACTGCTGACGCCGGCAAGATGGTAAAGGTACATACTCCTTGGGACAACAAGACCTACAAGGCACAGACCGACAACAACGGCAAATGGCAACTGACGGTACGCACCCCTAAGGCGGGAGGCCCCTACGACATTACCGTCAGCGACGGAAAGGAACTGTGCCTGCACGATGTACTGATAGGCGAGGTGTGGATTTGCGCAGGACAGAGCAACATGGAAATGCCGATGAAAGGTTTCAAGGGGCAACCGGTAGAGGGGGCACCCGAGGAACTGATGGCTTGCGGCGACAACGAACTGCGTCTCTTCACCGTTAAACGTAACGCCCAACTGCTGCCTGTCGACACCGTTTCGGGCAAGTGGCAGAACGCCAGCTCTGCCAGCGTACGCGAGTTTAGTGCCACGGCTTACCACTTCGGCAAGTCGCTGCGCAAGTCGCTGGATGTCCCGGTAGGGCTGATTGTCGTAGCATGGGGAGGCAGCGCATGCGAGGCATGGATGAACAGCGAATGGGTTAAGGGCGACTGGCTCAAGGCTTTCCCCAAACTACATACGCCCTGGAACGAGGCCGACGTGAAGAAATACCAGCAGCGCTGTCCGTCGGCTCTCTATAACGGTATGCTCCATCCGCTCATCGGCTACGGCATGAAGGGTGCCATATGGTATCAGGGTGAGGACAACTGCAACCGCTACAGCACGTATGCTGACCAGATGAAAACAATGGTGGAGGGATGGCGCAAGGAGTGGAAAGAAGGGAACTTCCCGTTTTATTTCTGCCAGATTGCTCCTTACGACTACAGCTTGATAAAATGGAAAGAGAACAGCGCCTTGCTACGCGAACAGCAGAGCGAAGCAGAACGACGCATAGACAACTGCCGCATGGCGGTGCTGATGGATGCCGGACTGGAATATGGCATTCACCCTCGCAAGAAACGCCAGGCTGGCGAACGTCTCGCCCTGCTGGCTCTGAGCGGCACGTACGGAATGAAGGGACTGCCCGACTATGCCGCCTATAAGGACGTGGAGTTTAAGGGCGACACGGCAGTCGTCTCTTTCGAGAGAAGCAAGGAGTGGGTTTATTTCGACAACGGACCGGAGAGCAATCTCTTCGAGGTGGCAGGAGAAGACAAGGTTTTCCACAAGGCGAAGGCGTGGACTTCACGCAACAAGGTGTACGTGAAGAGCGAAGAGGTAAAGAAGCCTGTAGCTGTGCGCTATGCTTTCAGCAACTGGGTAGAAGGCGATCTCTTCCACGACGGTTTGCCAGTCAGCTCGTTCCGTACAGACAACTGGGAAGTGAAGGACGCAACTGCCAAGCACTAACCATTCCGCAGAGGTACAAACCGCCGAAGAACTGCCAGAACAAAATAACTGCCAGAACAAAACAAAAGAGGAATAATGACTTTAAAATTACATATCAAACTTTTTGCCGTAGCCGCCTTGCTGGCTTGCACAATGCCGACAGCGGCCGCCAACTATGACGACACGTCTGTAGCCGAACTCTTCCCGATAGCATCCCAAGGACGCAAGGTGTACAATTTCAACCCCAACTGGCGTTTTCATCTTGGAGATGCACAGGGGGCAGAGCGTGTGGACTATGACGACAGCAACTGGGAGGTAGTGAACACTCCGCATTGCGTAAAACTGGAACCGGCAGAGGCTTCGGGAGGACGCAACTACCAGGGAATAGCCTGGTACCGAAAAGAATTCACCGTGCCCGGCAACCACTCGGATATTCATTTCGAGGCGATAATGGGCAAACAGAAGATATACGTCAACGGCAAGTTGGTGAAGGAGCACCTGGGTGGTTACCTGCCGGTTGTCGTCAGCATGGACGAACTGGGACTGAAGGCGGGCAGCAAGTGTGTGATTGCCGTGATGGCCGACAACTCCAACGACAAGACGTTCCCGCCGGGCAAACCGCAGTACACGCTCGACTTTGCCTATCACGGAGGCATCTACCGCGACGTATGGCTCATAGACAAACAGGAGGTTGCCATTACCGACGTGATAAAGGAGAACAGACGGGACGCCGGCATCTTTGTCCATTTTGCCGACATTTCGGAAAAGCAAGCCAAGGTTTATGCCGATGTGGACGTTTGCAACAAGGGCGGCAAAGCCCGTAAGGTGACCATCGAGCAGAGTTTGGTAGACGCTACGGGCAAAACCCTGAAAACTGCCAGACAGAGCGTAGTGTTGGCTGCAGGCAACAGCCACCAGACGGTAACAATGTCGTTCATAGTAAAAGCCCCTCACCTGTGGTCACCCGAGACACCTTATTTATATAGTGTCGTCACACGCATCAAGGACGGCAAGACGACGCTCGACGGCGGCAAGACGCGTTTCGGCATACGTTCTTTCGAATTTAAGGGCAAAGAAGGCTTCTGGCTCAACGGCAGGAAATACCGTCAGTTTATCGGCGCCAACCGCCACCAGGACTTTGCATACGTAGGCAACGCTGTACCCAACAGTCAGCAGTGGCGTGACGCGAAACGCCTGAAAGATGCCGGATTCAACATCATACGCACGGCTCACTATCCGCAAGACCCGGCGTTTATGGATGCTTGCGACGAACTGGGCATCTTCATCATCGTGGCGACACCCGGATGGCAATACTGGAACAAAGACCCACTGTTTGCCGACCGAGTTTACCAGAACACGAAAGAGATTATACGCCGCGACCGCAACCATCCCTCTGTGCTCATGTGGGAGCCTATCCTCAACGAGACAAGGTACCCCAAGGACTTTGCCCTGAAGTCGCTCCAACTTACAAGAGACGAGTACCCCTACCCCTATCGTCCCGTGGCTGTTGCCGACTGGAACTCGGCTGGTGTAAAGGAGAACTACGACGTGGTGTACGGATGGCCCGACATGGACATGGCGAACATCAGCCAATGTGTCCTTACCCGTGAGTTCGGAGAGTATGTAGACGACTGGTACGCCCACAACAACCTGAACCGTGCCTCGCGCAGCTGGGGCGAGAAACCGATGCTTACGCAGGCTTACTCGCTGGCGAAGACTACCGAAGAGATGCATACGCCCGGACAGTTTATCGGCGGATGCCAGTGGCACCCCTTCGACCATCAGCGCGGCTATCACCCCGACCCGTACTGGGGAGGTATCTACGATGCCTTCCGCCAGAAGAAGACTGCCTACTACATGTTCGAGTCGCAGCGCAAGGACAGTGCCTTTGTACATATTGCCCACGAAATGACGCAGTTCAGCGACCAGGATGTAACGGTATTCTCCAATTGTGACAGTGTGCGGCTCACCACTTACCAGGGTGCGCACGTCTACACCCTTCCCGTGAAGCATCCTACGTCAGAGGCTTTCAATGCCCCCATGGTGTTCCCCAAGGCATGGAACTTCTGGGAGGCACGGGAGTACAGCTACAAGAAGAAGTCGCCACAGATGGTGGTGATGGTGGCAGAAGGGTTCAAGGACGGCAAAGTGGTTTGCACCGACCGGCGCATGCCCTCACGCCGTAGCACCAAACTGCGCCTCTACGCCGACAACATGGGCAAACAGCTCGTTGCCGACGGCAGCGACTTCATGGTAGTAGTGGCTGAGGTGACAGACGACAACGGCAACGTGCGCCGCCTTGCCAAAGAGAACATACGGTTTACCATTGAGGGGGAAGGCGAAATCATCGGCGACGGAAAGGACATCAATGCCAATCCGCGCGCCACGGAATGGGGAAGTGCGCCCATCCTGGTGCGCAGCACGATGAAACCGGGAAAGATCAAGATACATGCCGAGGTACAATATCCCGGTACGCACGCACCGACACCCGCCGACCTGGAGATAGAGAGCGTGCCCTATACTGGGCAGTTGAACTGCGGTTCGGCAACGCCAAGCGGCAACGCCAAGCGTGTCGCACATGCTTCTTCCGCCCCCGCCAAGGATTCAGGCAATGCCGAGTTTACCCCCGAGCAGAAGGCAAAGATGCTGAAAGAGGTTCAAGACCAGCAGGCCGACTTCGGCATCAACAACTGACGCCTTTCCCTAACTTCAGCTTGCGCAGTACAGGTCAAAAAATAACTTGAGCAGATTTGAATGCAAATATTGCGCAACGCTTTAGCAAGTCTTTTTTACATATTGCTTAATGACTTTTTCATGCCTTTTGCTTTGTTCTTACGCCTAAAAAGTGTAACTTTGCCCATCCAATTCACGAACAAACAAAAGACTACACGATATGAAAAGAAAATTACTCTATCTGGCACTGGCCATTGTTACAGCATCGATTTATCCCCTGTCCGCCTCTGCCCAGATACCCGACGGCTATTACAGTTCGCTGAAAGGCAAAAAAGGCGCCGAACTGAAGACTGCCATCTACAACATCGTCAAGAAGGCAAACGTACTGGAGTACGGTCCAGGAAGCGGAAGCACATGGTGGGGCTTTTGGGTTACCGACCGCAACAGCGCCGGCTACTACATTGACCGCTACTCGGCTGAGAGCGCATGGGTGATGTCTACCTCGCAGGGAGCTACCGGATCGGGCATGAACATAGAGCACTCCTTTCCCAAAAGCTGGTGGGGAAAGACTAAAAATCAAGCCTACAAGGATCTCTATAACCTCATGCCCTGCGAAAGCGGAATCAACAGCAAAAAGAGCAACTACCCCATGGGCACTGTGACCAGCAGCGACAACGGGAACGGCTGGACAAAAGTGGGCACGGGAACAGACGGACAGAAATACTGGGAGCCAGCCGACTCATGGAAGGGCGACTTCGCACGCGGCTACATGTACATGGCCACTACGTACCAGAACTTCACATGGGAGAGCGCAGGACTTCAGATATTGGAGCAAGGCACCTACCCCACCCTGCAGAAATGGGCATACACCTTATTTATTAAATGGGCACGAACCGACAAGCCCGATGCCCTGGAGATAAAGCGCAACAATGACGTGTACGGCATACAGGGCAACCGCAATCCCTATGTCGACTTCCCCAACCTCATGGAATATGTGTGGGGAGACAGTACGGACGTAGCCTTCAACCCCGAAACCTCCGTCAAGTCGACCGACTACAACAACGACGGTGGCGATGTGACTCCGGACGACCCAGATAGCGACACCATTCTCGACCTGGACTTCACTACTTCAGAGGGTGGATGTACCAAGACGATTGACAAAAACGAGGGCACCAACGAAGCCATATGGATACAGACCAGCAGCTATGGTTGGAAGGCCACAGCATATGTGAGCAGCACCAAGACAAAGTATGCTGCTGACGCCACCCTTACCCTGCCCGAGATTGACCTCACCGATTACAAAGACGCCAAGCTGACCATCAACCAGGCCATCAACTTCGCCGAGGGCAATGCACTCAAATATCTCTCCGTACTTGTCTTTACCAGCGACCCAGAGGAGGGAGATGTCCTCACCAAGCTCTCAGACTTCAGCGTACCATCCACAGACAGTTGGACTTTCGCCGACTATACGCTCGACCTCAGCCAGTTCTGCGGCAACAAAGCCACTATCAAGTTCCGCTACACCAGCGATGCTACCATCTGCAGTACATGGGAAATTAAGTATGCCACCGTTACAGGCACCAAGATAACCGACGGCATAGAGGCACCCACACATTCCTGCACCTACGGCGGCATAGACATGTCACAGCCTTATGACACGTACACCGTAGACGGAAGGAAGACCACCCTTACCGACAGCAGCAAGGGCATCTTTATCCTCAAGCAGGGCAACAGAACCCGCAAGATAGCCCGCTTTTAGTTAAAAACCACTAAAGAAGAGCAAATAAGGAGACAAAGGCTTGTAAGTTTGGAAATATTACAATATCTTTGCAAATAAATTGATTACTAATTTAATACAAAGACATTATGAAAGAGCTTAAAGGAACCAAGACCGAGAAGAACCTGTGGGAGGCATTTGCCGGCGAATCACAGGCGCGTAACAAATACACATACTTTGCTTCCAAGGCAAAGAAGGACGGATACGTACAGATAGCCAACATCTTCGAGGAGACTGCCGCCAACGAGAAGGAACACGCCAAGATGTGGTTCAAGTACCTCATGGGCGGTGCCATCAAGAGCACAGAGGAGAACCTGCTGGCTGCTGCCGAGGGCGAGAACGACGAGTGGACAGACATGTACAAGCGCATGGCTGAAGAAGCTCGCGAGGAAGGCTTCGACGAGATTGCCGCCAAGTTTGAGATGGTAGCAGAGATAGAGAAGCACCACGAGGAGCGCTACCGCAAACTGCTGAAGAACGTACAGGACAAGGTGGTGTTCTCACGCGACGGCGACTGCATCTGGCAGTGTGCCAACTGCGGCCACATCGTTGTGGGCAAGAAGGCTCCCGAGGTTTGCCCCGTATGCAACCATCCACAGAGCTACTTCCAGATAGAGGCACAAAACTACTAAGCGCCGCTATCATGCATAGAATAAAAAGAAGGGTGTGCCCACTTTGGGGTTCACCCTTCTTTTTATTCTATGCATGTTTTCATGACAAACAGGAACTTGCGTGGCTCTTGCAGGCAAACGCATTTTGATGCGTTTGCCCTGGCATCATTTTACACCAAGACAACGAAGTCATTACACCCTGTCAGCTACCAGCAGGCAGAGCTTTTCTATGAGTCTGGGGACAGCATAATGCGCCAGTTCGCTTTCCTTTACCCATATATAGTCATCGGGCAAAGGAATGGCGGTTTCCGTTTCCAGCAGATAGAAGTCGGCAAGAAGGACACGGTGGGTAAGCACATGCTTCACGCCCTTGGCAAGGAGGGTCAGGGTATCGGAAGGAGACAACGGCAGCATGCCGACGATTTCCGCCTCGTTGGCAGCCGACTGCTCCTCGTGCAGGGAGGCATTATAGGGTTCCCACAAGCCCTGCCAGATGTCGCCACTGCCACGCCTGCGCATAGCCACCATCGGTTCAGCATCTGCAGAGTAAGAAACGGAGCCATCTTTCTTTTTCCACCTTATATATACATAGGTAAGGTAGCGTGTCTTCACCTTCTGCGTCTTGTTCTTTACTGGCAGCGTGTCCACACGGCCCTCCCTCAAGGCTGCACACGTCTCGGCGAGCGGACACACACTGCACTGCGGCGCCTGCGGTGTACACACGAGTGCACCGAAATCCATGATACCCTGATTATAGGCAGACACAGCGGAAAGCGACAGGGAAAAGCCGTCGGGACGGAAACGATGTGATGTATTCTGGGGCAAAAGCGACTGCGCCAATGCGGCAAACAACTTTTTGCCGGGCGTAGTATTGACAGGGGTGTCGATGCAGAAATAACGTGCCAATACCCTAAATACATTGCCGTCCAGTACGGCGGCGCGAATATCGAAAGCAAAGGAGCCTATGGCTGCAGCAGTATAGTCGCCCACCCCCTTGAGCTTTCTGATGCCTTCGAGGGTGCAGGGAAAAGAGCCCATAGCCACTATCTGCCTCGCCGCCGCATGAAGGTTACGGGCACGCGAATAATAGCCCAAGCCCTGCCACAACCTCAGCACGTCATCCTCTGCGGCGGCAGCCAAATGAGCTACCGTAGGATAAGCCTGCATAAACCGCTGCCAGTAGGCCATGCCCTGTGCTATGCGGGTCTGCTGCAGTATTATCTCGCTGAGCCATATGGCATAAGGGGCAGTGGTTTCGCGCCACGGCAACAATCGGCCGTTGGCACAAAACCACTGCAGTATGGTACGGGTAAAAAAAACGTGCTGTACGCTTTCGCTCATTCCTCTTTCTTGTCGTATGCGTGTACGGGGTAGTCGATGGTGTAGTGCAGCCCGCGGCTCTCTTTGCGCTCGATGGCCATGCGTGTGATGAGGTATCCCACATTAATCATGTTGCGCAGTTCGCACAATTCCTTGCTCACCTTTACACGCTTAAAGAGGTTCTCCGTCTCTTCGTAAAGCAAGTCGAGACGGTCCCAGGCACGTTTCAGGCGCAAGTCGCTACGCACGATGCCTACATAGTTGCTCATGCACTCACCCACCTCCTTCACACTCTGGGTAATGAGCACTTTCTCCTCGTTGGTAAGTGTACCCTCGTCATTCCATGCGGGCACCTTTTCGTTGAAGTCATACTCGTCCACATGCTCAAGACTGTGCTTGGCAGCGGTCTCGGCATATACCACGGCCTCGATGAGCGAGTTGCTGGCAAGTCGGTTGCCGCCGTGCAAACCCGTGCAGGAACACTCGCCGAGGGCATAGAGGCGATTGATACTCGACTGTCCGTTGAGGTCTACCTTAATGCCGCCGCACATATAGTGGGCTGCCGGGCGTACGGGTATGTAGTCCTTGGTAATGTCTATGCCTATGCTGAGACACTTAGCATAGATATTGGGGAAGTGGCGTCGGGTCTCAGCAGGGTCTTTGTGCGTAACGTCCAGACAGACGTGGTCCAGGCCGTGTATCTTCATCTCCTTGTCGATGGCACGCGCCACAATGTCGCGCGGTGCCAAGCTCAGGCGCTTGTCATATTTCTCCATGAAGCTCTCGCCGTTGGGAAGGCGCAGTATGCCGCCGTAGCCGCGCATAGCCTCGGTAATAAGGAAGGCGGGATGTGTCTCACCGGGATGGAAAAGGGCTGTAGGGTGGAACTGTACAAACTCCATGTCGGCCACTGTTCCCTTGGCACGATACACCATGGCCTCGCCGTCGCCCGTGGCAATGACAGGATTGGTTGTGGTCTGGTACACGGCACCGCATCCGCCGGTACACATCACGGTAACCTTGCTAAGGTACGTATCCACCTTCTGCGTGTCCGGATTGAGGACGTAGGCACCATAGCAGTTGATGTACGGGGTGCGTCGTGTGACACGTGCCCCGAGATGGTGCTGGGTAATGATTTCCACAGCGAAGTGGTTCTCCTTGATGTCAATGTCAGGACAGTTGCGCACAGCTTCCATCAGTCCGCGCTGTATCTCGGCACCTGTATCGTCGGCATGGTGCAGAATGCGGAACTCACTGTGGCCGCCCTCACGGTGCAGGTCAAACTTGCCGTCCTGCTGTCTGTCGAAGTTGACACCCCACTCCACCAATTCCTTTATCTGTTCCGGAGCCATGGTCACCACCTGCTTCACAGCCTTGTAGTCGCTGATGTAGTCGCCGGCTATCATCGTGTCCTGTACGTGCTTGTCGAAGTTATCCACCTCCATGTTGGTAACTGACGCCACACCACCCTGTGCAAATGACGTGTTGGCCTCGTCGAGCGAGGTCTTGCATATCATGCACACTTTACCTTTATGCGCTCTGGCTACTTTCAGGGCGTAACTCATACCGGCAACTCCTGAGCCGATAATCAAAAAATCATACTTATAAACCATCGGTTAGCTAAATACTTGTTCTATGGTCGTGCATCCGCATCCTGTACGAAGCGGAACATACCTTAAATCTGTTGCAAAAGTACTAATTAATATTGAAAATGTATAGCAAAAGCCATATTTTTTGTACTTTTGCAAAGGTTTTCCCCTTGCCCAGCAGCATGGCCGAAGCACCACCCAACCCAAAACGGCACATTTTCATGGCAGACAGAACTTTCCACAAACGCATCACCATACAGGCAAAAATCGCCATCGGCCTGTTCTCCATACTGGCCCTTTACTTCTTCTGGACCAAGGTGGCCATCATAGGTCTGTTCGTGGCCATCGTGGTGGTAGGCATGATAGAACGCATACTGCACACAACCTACACCTTCCGCCGGGTAAAACCTATAGACATGGAATGTGAGATGGAGTTTCTCGTCGTGGACGAGGGACGTTTCAGCGCCAACAGGAACATTCCGCTGTGCGACGTGGTACGCACGGAGAAGGTAAGTGCCTTCTTCGGTATGGACCACGGGGTACTCATAGAGTATGGGGCAGGCAACATGACCACTGTACAGCCCGACAACGAGACGGCATTCGTCCAGGAACTGCAGAAAAGGATAGCTACTGCCTGCAGACAGGATACTGAAGACACGGAAAAATAAAGCAAAAAGAAGAAAAGGAAGAATGTATTCACATTTTCAAGACATGCACTACAAGTTATCAAGATATCTTACGGTACTGTGCCTCATGCTCTGTGCCGTTCTGCCGCTGCAGGCCCAGAGCACGGCAACAACGAACATAGAAACGGAAGCGGACGGAACTGAAGAAAAGGATACCGATGTCCCCACCGACTCGCTTGCAGCCGATACGCTCACTGCGGACACACTGCGTGCCGACTCGTTGCGCCTGCCCTGGCCGCAGTCATTGCAGCACGGTCTGGACAGACTCCTGGAGGACAAGATGTTCGAGACATCACAGGTAGGGCTTATGGTATGGGACCTCGATGCAGACTCATGCCTTTACCGCCACCGCGAACGCCAACTGATGCGACCCGCCAGCACCATGAAACTGCTTACCGCCATTACTGCTCTCGACAGACTGGGCGGCGGATACCAGTTTAAGACCCAACTGAAGTATACGGGCAAGATAACCGACGGCGTGCTCCACGGCGACGTATACTGTATAGGAGGCATGGACCCGCGGTTCAACAGCGATGACATGACTGCCTTTGTCCACTCGCTCTGCGAGATGGGGGTAGACACTATAAGGGGGCACATCTACGCCGACCGCACCATGAAGGATACTGCCCTATTGGGCGAAGGCTGGTGCTGGGACGACGACAACCCGGTGCTCTCCCCCCTCGTCTTTGCACGCAAGGACGGTTTTATGAGGCGTTTCGTGACCCGTCTGAAAGAGCAAGGTACCGTACTGGACAACGACACGGTGCTTGCGGCACGCTGCCCTGCCAGTGCCTTCTCCGTATGTACCCGTTTCCATACCATGGACCAGATACTGCACAAAATGATGAAGGAGAGCGACAACCTCTATGCCGAGTGCATGTACTACCAGGTGGCAGCCTCAACAGACCAGCGCCCTGCCAGTGCCAAGAGCGCACGCAGTGTGGAACGGCGGCTGATAAGCCGGCTGGGACTGGACAGTTCACGCTATAGGCTTGCCGACGGTTCGGGACTCTCGCTGTATAATTATATCAGTGCCGAGGCAGAGTGTTTGCTACTACGGTATGCTTACCGCAACGAGAACATCTGGCCACACCTCAAGCCCTCACTCCCCATTGCCGGCGTGGACGGTACACTGAAAAAGCGAATGAAGAATTCCTTCGCCCATGCCAACGTCATGGCGAAGACGGGTACCCTCACGGGCATCATCACCCTGGCGGGCTACTGTACGGCAGCCAACGGGCACACCCTCTGTTTCGCCATCCTCAACAACGGCATCATGCATGCCTCCAATGCGCGCCGCTTCCAGGACAAGGTATGCAACGTACTCTGCCAGCCATAACCGTTCGCATAGGAATCCCAATTACCTCCTGTAGGTTGCCTTTATTAAGAGGTACGGCGCCCTCGCCGTACCCATATGGATGGTACAGCGGGGGCGCTTTACCGTCTATGGCTTGCCCTGGGACAATGTAGTCGTTGGGCTTTACCTCGAACATACCTCTGGTAGGTATCGGCACGTATTTGAAAAGTGAATAAAACGATAAACAAACAATCAATATGAGAAAAGAATCAAGAGCTATGGACAGCCAGTGGGCATTGGAACTGATGCACAAAGCACCTTACATTACTGTGAGTTTCACCGATGCAGAGGGACGGGCATACGGACTGCCTCTTTCACTTGCCTCTGACGACGATGTGAACTGGTATTTCCACTGTGCCCTCGAGGGCAAGAAACTGGATGCGATAAAGGCGCATCCGGAGGTGTGCCTATCGGCCGTAACACGCTGTGTGCCAACGGTAGGGCCATTGGATAACGACTTTACTTTACAGTATAAATCCGCAGTCGCATTTGGACGTGCGGAGATGGTCACCGACGACGAGGAAAAGATACACGGACTGCGACTCATTTGCCAGCGTTTCCTCCCCCAGCACATGGATGCCTTCGACCAGGACGTAGCCCGTTCGCTCGCCCGCACGGCAGTGGTGCGCATCACCCTTACTGAGCCTCCCGTAGGCAAGCGCAAGCAGTACGACAAGGAAGGCAAGGAGATGAAGTACGGCAGGATGGAGTAACAGGGGGCTAACCCTTGAAAAACATCCCGATGGCATATATCTAATAATATAGCTAAAAGACATGAACCTCGAAAGTCCTTGCAATGACTTTCGGGGTTCATTCTATTTATGCATCTAATTGCAACTCCAGGGAATGCTGTTTTCGTTAAGCCCCAAAGGCGTTGCAAGACTTAGTAATGTGTAAAAAATAACTATCGCAAAATTGGCTTCATGTGCGACCCCTCTTTTCTCGAGGTTAAGACCTCAAGCCC
>CAVCGV010000061.1:0-17574 GCA_963601815.1 bacterium | reverse complement strand
AGAGCGTCTGCCTTACAAGCAGAGGGTCGGGGGTTCGAATCCCTCAGCGCCCACAAAGAAGTCTCGCATCATTTGCGAGACTTCTTTTGTTTTAAGCATATTTATCATTATTTATTCGGCAGTCTGCACGAAAATACCTAACTTTGCACCCTATATACATCTTTAATAATAAGTATTGGTTATGAATTTAGATTTGCTGACCGCCATCTCCCCCATCGACGGACGTTACAGGGGAAAGACCGAATCGCTTGCCGACTATTTCTCTGAGTATGCACTCATACGCTATCGTGTACGGGTGGAGATCGAGTATTTCATCACACTCTGCGAACTGCCCTTGCCCCAGCTGGCATCATTCGACCATTCGCTCTTCGACAGACTGCGTACGATTTACCGCGACTTCAGCGAGAACGACGCACAGCGTGTCAAAGACATAGAGAAGGTGACCAACCACGACGTGAAAGCCGTGGAATACTTCATCAAGGAGGAGTTTGACAAGATTGGCGCACTGGACGCGTACAAGGAGTTTATCCACTTCGGACTGACATCGCAGGACATCAACAACACCAGCGTCCCCCTCTCTGTAAAGGAGGCACTTGCCGACGTGTTCATACCACAGGTGGAAGAGCTCATAGCCCAGCTGCAGCAGTACGCTGACGAATGGAAGGACGTGCCCATGCTCGCCAAGACACACGGCCAGCCCGCATCGCCTACCCGCCTGGGCAAGGAAATCATGGTCTACGTTTACCGCCTCACCGAACAGCTCGACAGTCTGAAGGGCTGCAAACTGACTGCCAAATTCGGCGGTGCCACGGGCAACTACAATGCACACCATGTGGCCTACCCTCAATACGACTGGAAGGCCTTCGGCAACAAGTTCGTGAGCGAGAAGTTGGGTCTGGAGCGCGAGCAGTACACTACCCAGATAAGCAACTACGACCACTTGGGTTCGGTATTTGACGCCATACGCCGCATCAATACCATCATCATAGACCTGGACCGTGACTTCTGGATGTACATCTCCATGGACTACTTCAAGCAGAAGATAAAGGCCGGAGAGGTAGGTTCCAGCGCCATGCCCCACAAGGTGAACCCCATAGACTACGAGAACAGCGAGGGCAACCTGGGCATAGCCAACGCCATACTGCAGTTCCTGGCACAGAAGTTGCCCGTGAGCCGTCTGCAGCGCGACCTTACCGACAGCACCGTGCTCCGCAACATCGGCGTACCTCTCGGCCATAGCCTCATCGCCATACAGAGCACCCTCAAGGGACTGCGCAAGCTGATACTGCACGAGGAGAAACTGCAGGAAGACCTCGACAACACATGGGCGGTAGTGGCAGAAGCCATACAGACCATACTGAGGCGCGAGGCTTACCCTCACCCTTACGAAGCCCTGAAAGCCCTGACCCGTACCAACAAGCACATGACCGAGGAAACGATTCACGAGTTTATACAGGGATTGGATGTCAGCGACAGCGTAAAGGCAGAGCTGATGGCCATCACTCCCGCCAACTACACTGGAATTTAACCAGCCAGCCAAAAAAAAGACAAGATTCAGCAGATTCGGAACACAGACTATATATATACATTATATAATACATACATTTTATATATACATTACAACAAAGTATTAAGTATCATTAAGAGTATTAACCCAGCCGTGAGGCTATTTCAAGAAACTAAAGACAATGGATTCAGAATTCGAAAGCAAACCTCAGAACCAGTCGTCTGAGAACGAGGGTACCCGTGAGGGCTACACCCCAAGCGACGGCTACCAGAAGAATTACCACAGCAACGGACGCCCAGCCCGTCCACGTATCAACTCACAACGTGCCTACAGTAGCGAAAACGGCAGAGAAGGCGGATTCCGTCCTGACGGATTCGGTGCCAATCTGCAGGCAGCAGGTGGCGAACAGCGTCCACAACGCAGCAGTTACCAGTCGTATGGCGGATACAACCGCCAGCAGGGTGGTTACCAGCCACGCCAGCAAGGCAACGGTTACCAGAGCCGCGGTTATCAGTCACGCCCACAGGGTGGTTACCGCCCCCGTTTCAACAATAACAATGACGAGCAGGGAGGATACCGTCCACGTTTCAACAACAACGAGCAGGGAGGTTACCGCCCACGTTTCAACAACAACGACGAGCAGGGAGGATACCGCCCCCGTTTCAACAATAACAACAACGACGAGCAGGGAGGATACCGTCCACGTTTCAACAACAACGACGAGCAGGGAGGATACCAGCCACGCCAGCAGGGCGGCTACCAGCCACGTCAGCAGGGTGGCTACAACAACCGTGGTGGCTACAACAACCGCGGCGGTTACAACAACCGTGGTGGCTACAACAACCGTGGAGGCTACAACAACCGCGGCGGTTACAACACCAACCGTGGAGGCTACCGCCAGCACACTCCCGACTATGATCCCAATGCAAAATACAGTCTGAAGAAGCGCATCGAATACAAGGAAGAGAACTTCGACCCCAACGAGCCGTTGCGCCTCAACAAGTTCCTTGCCAATGCCGGTGTATGCTCACGCCGTGAGGCCGACGAATTTATCCAGGCAGGCGTGGTAACGGTAAACGGCGAGGTGGTTACCGAACTGGGTACCAAGATTATGCGCACGGACGAAGTGAAGTTCCACGATGCTCCCGTATCTCTCGAGAAAAAGGTGTACGTGTTGCTGAACAAGCCCAAGGACTATGTCACCACAAGCGATGACCCACAGCAGCGCAAGACCGTAATGGACCTCGTCAAGGACGTGTGCCCAGAGCGTATCTACCCCGTAGGACGCCTTGACCGCAACACCACGGGTGTACTGCTTCTTACCAACGACGGCGACTTGGCATCCAAGTTGACCCACCCCAAGTTCCTGAAGAAAAAGGTTTACCACGTACGTCTCGACAAGAATGTAACTGCCCACGACATGCAGCAGATACGCGACGGCATCATGCTTGAGGACGGCGAGATAAAGGCCGACGCCGTAGAGTATGCCGACGAGGAGGACAAGAGCCAGGTAGGCATCGAGATACACAGCGGCAAGAACCGTATCGTTCGCCGTATCTTCGAGAGCCTCGGCTACCGCGTCACCAAGCTGGACCGTGTACAGTTTGCCGGACTGACAAAGAAGAACGTACGCCGCGGCGACTGGCGCTTCCTCACTGAGAAGGAAGTGGACATGCTGCGTATGGGTGCTTTCGAATAATGACACAAAAAATGCGGAGCTAAGGAGTTAAGAAAGGAGTTAAGACAAGAGCCAATCTTTCGGTTTCTCCCTATCAGGAGAGGCTTACAGGAGGGTGACGGTTGTCTTAACTCCTTAACACCTTAACACCCTTTAGACTCCTAAATACGAATATCAACAATGGAAAAACTGAAAAGAACTAAAGTCGTAGATGCCCTCAAAAGCACAGCCTACGGCTCTATCGTGAATGTAAAGGGATGGGTACGCACCCATCGCAGTAGCAAAGCAGTCGATTTTATCGCTCTTAACGATGGTTCTACTATTAATAATATCCAGATAGTAGTTGACCCGTCTAAGGTCGACGAGAATCTGCTGCGCCAGATTACAACGGGTGCCTGCATCAGTGCCGTCGGAACCTTGGTAGAGAGCCAGGGCAAGGGCCAGACAGTAGAGATTCAGTGTGACAGCATCGAGATTTACGGTCTCTGCGGCGGCGACTACCCCATGCAGAAGAAGGGTCAGAGTTTCGAGTACATGCGCCAGTATGCTCATCTCCGCCTGCGCACCAACACCTTCGGTGCCGTAATGCGTATCCGCCACAACATGGCGATGGCTATCCATACTTATTTCCACGAACACGGCTACTTCTACTTCAACACTCCGCTCATCACGGCAAGCGACTGCGAGGGTGCAGGCCAAATGTTCCAGGTAACCACCAAGAACCTCTACAACCTGAAGAAGACAGAAGACGGCAAGATAGACTACTCCGACGACTTCTTCGGCAAGCAGACTTCACTGACAGTGTCCGGTCAGTTGGAGGGCGAGCTGGGTGCTACGGCCCTCGGTGCCATCTACACCTTCGGTCCTACGTTCCGTGCAGAGAACAGTAACACACCGCGCCACCTGGCTGAGTTCTGGATGGTAGAGCCAGAGGTAGCGTTCCTGGACATGGACGGTCTGATGGAGTTGGAGGAAGACTTCATCAAGTACTGTATCCGTTGGGCTCTGGACAACTGCAAGGACGACCTTGAGTTCCTGAACAAGATGATAGACAAGGGACTTATAGCCCGCCTGCAGAGCGTACTCGAATCCGACTTTGTACATCTGCCCTACACCGAGGGAATCCGCATTCTCCAGGAAGCCATTGGCAAGGGCAAGAAGTTCGAATTCCCTTGCGAGTGGGGCGACGACTTGGCTTCAGAGCATGAGCGTTTCCTGGTAGAGGAATACTTCAAGAAGCCGGTCATCATGACCAACTATCCCAAGGCTATCAAGGCTTTCTACATGAAGATAGACGAAGAGGAAAGCGGTTTCGGCGGCAAGAGCGGTCAGACCGTTCAGGGTACCGACGTGCTGTTCCCGCAGATAGGCGAGATTATCGGCGGTTCGGTACGTGAGGAGAGCTACGACAAACTGATGGGCGAGATAGAAGACCGTCACATCCCGATGAAGGACATGGCGTGGTACCTCGACACCCGCAAGTACGGTTCATGCCCGCACGCAGGTTTCGGGCTCGGTTTCGAGCGTCTCATTCTCTTCGTTACAGGCATGCAGAACATCCGTGACGTGATTCCTTTCCCACGTACACCTAAGAACGCAGAGTTCTAAAAAAATAAAAGTTTCAAAACAAGCAAATAAAAATAAGGCGGGTTCTAAAAATGCCATTGAGGTATTTTTAAGACCCGCCTTTATTTGGAGCCATTCTGTTTTTGTATAAACATCAGATAATTTTCTAAAAGTTTGAGCATTCCAATAAAAATGTTTATATTTGCATCAAACTATCAACTGTTACTTATATGGGACGCGCAAAAAGAATACCTTATGGAGTGTCAAACTTCATCGACATCATAGAGAGAAATCAATATTATGTCGATAAGACGATGTACATACCTAAGTTGGAGGACGAGGCTGACGCCTTGTTCTTTATTCGTCCACGCCGTTTTGGCAAAAGCTTGTTTATCAGTATGCTGAGGGCTTATTACGACATCAAGCGTAAAGACCAGTTCGACAAGTTGTTTGGCAACCTGTGGATAGGATCACATCCTACAGAGACCCAAGGAAAGTACCAGGTATTGTTTCTTGATTTTTCCAAGATTGGCGGCAAGACAGAGCAGTTGGAAGAAAACTTCAATGCGTATTGCAATGAATGCATTGACAGTTTTATAGATACCTACCAGGAGTTTTACCCCGAACGTGTGGTGGAAAATGTATTGAAGGCCGAAACTGCGGCAAGAAAACTGAATGCCATAGGGATTGCTGCCGAGAAATTGAATCTTCCGCTTTTTCTCATCGTCGACGAGTATGACAATTTTACCAATGTGGTACTCAATGAGCAAGGCGAAGAAGTGTATACAGCACTTACTCATGCCAGTGGTTTCTATCGAGAAATCTTCAAGGTATTCAAGGGAATGTTCTCCAAAATCTTTATGACAGGTGTGAGTCCTGTTACGCTCGACGATTTGACCAGCGGCTTCAATATCGGTTGGCACATATCTACCAAGCTGGCGTTTAACCAAATGCTTGGTTTCTCTACAGAAGATGTACGAGAGCTTTTCACTTACTATAAGGAGAATGGGGAAATACGTCCGAACAGTGATGTGGAGGCTATCATCAATGAGATGAAGCCATGGTACGACAACTATTGCTTTTCAGAGAGTGCCTTACGGACTCAGAGCAAGGTCTTTAACAGTGACATGGTATTCTATTACTTGCGTAATTACCGGGAAACGGGAGAAGGTCCTAAGCAGATGATGGATCCCAATACCAGGACCGACTACAGCAAGATGAAAAAGTTGCTGCAACTTGACAAGTTGGACGGCGACCGTAAGGGCATTCTGCGTACTATCATCGAGAAGGGAGAGATTGTTGGCAATATCGAAGAAAGCTTCCCTGCCAAGATGCTGGTAAAGCCACAGATCTTTATCAGTCTTCTGTTCTATTATGGCATGTTGACAATTAAGGGAACCCGTGGCGACCAACTTGTGCTGGGCATCCCCAATAACAATGTACGCAAACAATACTATACCTACCTGTTGGAGCAATACGACGAAGTGAGCGCTGTAGACGAGATGGGACTGAAGTCTTTGTTTACCGACATGGCTTTCGACGGGCTGTGGAAACCGGCATTGGAGTTTATGGCGCAAGCCTACGCCAAGGTTTCTTCTGTCAGAGACAGCATAGAGGGCGAGCGTAATCTGCAGGGATTCTTTATGGCATATTTGAATCTGAACAGTTACTATTACACAGCGCCGGAACTGGAGTTGAACCACGGATACTGCGACTTCTTCCTATTGCCAGACCTTACACATTATGACACCAGGCACAGTTACATCATCGAGCTGAAGATGCTGTCAAAAAAAGATTTTTCCGCTATGGCAGAGGACGGGAAACACACCAAGGCGGAAGAGCAATGGGAACAAGCAGTAGAACAAATCAGACACTATGCCGATGCACCTAAGGTAGAGGCTTTGCGCCAAGGTACCCAGCTCCATAAGATTATTATGCAGTTTGAGGGATGGAACCTGAAGAGAATGGAAGAGATAGGATGAATGGATAAAGGCGAAAACAACGCAAAAGAGGAGCGAGGTTTCTTAAGGCTTTAGGTAAACTTTGTGGATTTTACGAGTTACTTGGCATTTTTCTAATATTTTATTGTACCTTTGCACTAAAATAACAATAAATTGCAATATAATGGGAAAGATAATATTGACGGGCGACCGTCCTACTGGCAAGCTCCACTTGGGTCACTACATCGGTTCCTTGCAGCGTCGAGTACAACTGCAGAATGCCGGTGATTTCGACAAGATGTTCGTTTTCATGGCCGACGTACAGGCTTTGACCGACAACGCCGACAACCCGGAGAAGATTCGCCAGAATATCATCGAGGTGGCTCTCGACTACCTTTCTGCCGGCCTCGACCCTCAGAAGTGCACGCTCTATATCCAGAGCATGATACCCGAACTGGCAGAACTTACCACCTACCTGATGAATCTCATCACCGTGTCGCGTGTACAGCGTAACCCCACGGTGAAGACCGAGATAAAGATGCGCAACTTCGAGGCCAACATCCCGCTCGGTTTCTTCTGCTACCCTGTAAGTCAGGCTGCCGACATCACAGCCTTCAAGGCAACGACAGTACCTGCCGGAGAAGACCAAGAACCCATGCTGGAGGTAACACGCGAGCTGGTACGCCGCTTCAACCAGGTGTATACTCCCGTATTGGTAGAGCCAGAGATTATGCTCCCCGAGAATGCCGTTTGCCGCCGCCTTCCCGGTACCGACGGCAAGGAGAAGATGAGCAAGAGTCTGGGCAACTGCATCTATCTGAGCGACGACGAGAAGACCGTATGGAAGAAGGTGAAGAAGATGTCTAACGGCGAACCGCGCATGAGCATGGACGAGCCGGGACACCTGGAAGGAAATGCCGTCTTTACCTACATGGAGGCATTCTCCACACCCGAGGACTTTGCCGAGTTCTGGCCTGAGTTCAAGACGCTCGACGAGTTGAAGGAACAGTATGTGAAGGGCGGAATCGGCGACGGCACCTGCAAGAAGTTCCTGAACAGCGTCATCAACAAGATGCTCGACCCCATCCGTCAACGCCGCCATGAGTTCGAACAGGATATTCCCGAGGTGTTCAACATCCTGAAGAAGGGAAGCGAAGATGCCCGCGAGTTTGCTGCCCAGACCATGGACGAGGTTCGCAAGGCAATGCGCATCGACTACTTCGGCGATGCAGCCTACATCGAGGAGCAGGCTGCAAGGTTCAAAAGCCAACAATGAACACACGCAACAAACAGATAATACATTTAGCGGTACCGTCGATTGTCAGCAACATCACGGTACCGCTTTTGGGCTTGGTAGATGTCGCCATCGTGGGCCACATCGGTAATGCAAGCTACATCGGAGCCATAGCCGTAGGATCCATGCTCTTCAATGTCATCTACTGGCTCTTCGGGTTCTTGAGAATGGGGACGAGCGGGATGACCTCGCAGGCGCTCGGACGGCGCGACCTCGCCGAGGTAATGAGGCTCCTGGTACGTTCCTTGTCGATAGGTGTGGGTACAGGACTGCTGTTCTGTATCCTCCAGCGACTGGTGATAGGGTGCGGAATGTGGGCGATGTCGCCAGAAGCAGACGTCGTGGCCCTGGCGCGTAGATACTGCTTTGTATGCATCTGGGGAGCACCTGCCGTACTGGGACTCTACGGCTTTACGGGGTGGTACATAGGCATGCAGAACACACGCATACCGATGGTGGTGTCGCTCACGCAGAACGTGGTGAACATCACGGCCTCTCTCAGCCTCGTCCTCTACGGCGGAATGACGGTAGAGGGCGTGGCTCTCGGAACGGTTATTGCACAATGGTGGGGATTCCTGATGGCCTGGTTCCTCTTTCTGCGACACTACCGCCGACTGACCAGATACGACTTTCGCCGAAACGTCTTTGCTGTAGCACCCTTGAAGAAATTCTTCTCCATCAACAGGGACATTTTTCTCCGCACACTGTGCCTGGTGTCGGTAAACCTCTTCTTTACGGCAGCAGGTTCCAGGGAGAGTACGCTCGTGCTGGCTGTCAACACGCTGCTGATGACGTTCTTTACCATCTTCTCCTACTTTATGGACGGTTTTGCCTATGCTGCCGAGGCATTGGCAGGAAAATATTACGGAGCAGGCAACACGGTTGCATTGCACGATGTCGTGAAACGCACGATGGCTTTTGGCTGTAGCGTGGCGATAGCTTTCACCTTATTATATATAATAGGCGGAACGCACTTCCTCAGACTGCTTACAAGCGACGAAATAGTTATCAGCGCATCGGGCGAATACTTCTGGTGGGCAGTACTTATACCAATGGCGGGCATGACGGCCTTCGTCTTCGACGGCATCTTCGTGGGAATCACCCACTCCAAGAGCATGTTACTCTCTACAGCCATCTCGTCGGCACTCTTCTTCGCTCTGTACTTTTCGCTCCACACGGTATGGGGCAACCATGCACTCTGGATGAGTTTTGTAGCCTACCTCGCCATGAGAGGAATCGTGCTGATCCTGGTTTTCCGCAAAGCGTTCTGAAAACTGCATCCTTCCTATAGCGGGTTCTTAAATTCATGACACATGAGCATACATAAAACTTGCACACTCAAATGATGTGTGCGCATTTTTTGAAAGAACTTGTTTAATATAGCTTAAATATGATTGCTATATGTTCTATTCTTCACATTTTTTTTCTAATTTCGCCATGCAAAAAGATACTTATGCAGACACTAAAGACAGCAGCAGACTACTATCTACAAGGAAACGCATGGCGTAAAAAGGGAGATTTCAAGCGTGCCATGGACTGCTATATGGAGGCCATAGCCCTTGACCCCGACAGTCCTGCCGCAACAGCCAAGGAGATGCTCGACGACATCATGGCATTCTATTGCAAGGACTGTTACAACCCCTAAGCCGCGCAAGCCTGTCGTTGCGTCCGGGCATAGGCAAATGATGAAGAAAGAAAAAAAATAGAACAATAATAACATGAGTAAAATCAAAGGGGCCATTGTGGTCGACACGGAGCGCTGCAAGGGTTGCTCGCTCTGCGTAGTGACATGTCCTCATGACGTCATCGCACTGGCCGAAAAAAAGGTCAACGTGCATGGCTATCGCTATGTGGAAGCAGCCAATGCAGATGCCTGCGTAGGGTGTGCGGCATGCGCTGTAGTATGCCCGGATGGCTGTATCACCGTATATCGTAAAAAGGAGGACTAACACAATGGCAGAACAGACTAATGAAGTAACCCTGATGAAGGGCAACGAGGCAATAGCCCATGCCTGCATCAGATGCGGGGCAGACGGATTCTTCGGCTACCCCATTACCCCCCAAAGTGAGATTATAGAGACGCTTTCCCTGCTCAAGCCATGGGAGACGACAGGTATGGTGGTGCTGCAAGCCGAGAGCGAGGTGGCAGCCATCAACATGGTGTATGGCGGTGCCGGTGCTGGCAAACGTGTCATTACCACCTCGTCAAGTCCCGGTGTGGCACTGATGCAGGAAGGCATCACGTACATGGCAGGAGCCGAGATTCCCGGTGTCGTTGTCAACGTACAGCGAGGCGGTCCCGGTCTGGGTACCATACAGCCCTCGCAGGGCGACTATTTCCAGGCTACGCGCGGTGGCGGCAACGGCGACTACAACGTCATCGTACTGGCACCGGCATCGGTACAGGAGATGGCCGACTTTGTAGACCTTGCCTTCGAGCTCGCCTTCAAGTATCGTAACCCGACCATGATACTGAGCGACGGTGTCATCGGACAAATGATGGAGAAGGTGGTGTTGCCGCCCCTCAAGCCGAGACGCACCGAGGAGGAGATTGCCCGCGAATGTCCTTGGGCCACTATCGGGCGCCCCAAGACACGCCAGCCAAACATCCTCACCTCTCTGGAACTGAAACCGGAGGTAATGGAACTGCGCAACCTCCACCTGCAGGAGAAATACAAGTTGATACGCGAAACCGAGGTGCGCTACGACATGCAGCAGATGGAAGATGCCGACTACGTGATTGTGGCCTTCGGCAGTGCGGCACGCATCGCCGAGAAGAGCATCGAGACAGCTCGCAACGAAGGCATTAAGGTAGGCCTGTTCCGCCCCATTACCCTGTGGCCGTTCCCCATGAAGGAGTTGCACGAACTGGCCAAAACCAAGAAGGGTATCCTCGTGGCAGAAATCAATGCTGGTCAGATGATAGAGGACGTGCGCCTCGCTGTCAACGGTCAGGTACCAGTAGAACACTTCGGCCGTCTGGGCGGAATCGTACCAGAGCCGGAAGAGATTGTGGCTGCACTGAAAGAAAAGATTATCAAGTGAGAATTTATTGAAGTCTGGCGGAGCAGAAAGGGGTGTATTACCCCCTCATCCCCCACTTCTTTAACTTCCAAAATATAGGATTATGAACGATATCATATCACCAGAGAATCTGGTATACAAAAAGCCGACACTGATGAACAACACCCCGATGCACTACTGCCCGGGATGTTCGCACGGTGTGGTACACAAACTCGTAGCCGAGGTAATCGAGGAAATGGGAATGGAGGACAAGGCTGTGGGTGTATGTCCCGTAGGCTGCGCCGTATTCGCCTACCGCTATCTGGACATCGACTGGCAGGAGGCTGCACACGGACGTGCGCCTGCCTTGGCTACCGCCATCAAGCGGTTGTGGCCCGACCGTCTGGTATTTACCTATCAGGGCGACGGCGACTTGGCGTGCATCGGTACGTGCGAAACGATACACGCACTGAACCGGGGCGAAAACGTTGCCATCATCTTTATCAACAATGCCATCTACGGCATGACGGGCGGACAGATGGCACCCACTACCCTGCTGGGACAGAAGACGGCCACTTGCCCCTACGGCCGTGAACCGGACCTGCACGGTTATCCGCTCAACATCACCGAACTGGCCAGTCACCTTACAGGCACATGCTACGTCACACGCCAGAGCGTGGAAAGCGTGGGCAGTATTCGCAAGGCAAAGAAGGCCATACGCAAGGCTTTCGAGGCAAGCATGCAGGGGAAAGGCTCCAGTCTGGTGGAGATCGTATCTACCTGTAACAGCGGATGGAAACTCTCACCCGTAGAGGCCAACAAGTGGATGGAAGAGAACATGTTTAAGGAATACCCCAAGGGCGACCTGAAGGATACGACGGGAATGTAGAATGAAGGGGAGTTAAAGGAGTTAAAAGACAATAGCTTTCTGATGACATCGGGCATAAGGCTGATGTCCATCTAATTCTCCAACGCCCCAATGGGATGACAACTTATCTTCTTTTACTTCCCCCAAAACAAAAACCAAATGAAAACAGAAATCATAATATCCGGCTTTGGCGGACAAGGCGTACTCTCCATGGGAAAAATACTTGCCTACTCCGGACTGATGGAGAACAAGGAGGTAACATGGATGCCTGCCTACGGCCCGGAGCAGCGTGGCGGCACAGCCAACGTTACCGTCATCGTGAGCGACGACCGCATCTCCTCGCCCATTCTGAGCCATTACGACGTGGCCATTGTACTGAACCAGCCTTCACTCGAGAAGTTCGAACCCAAGATAAAACCGGGAGGTATCCTCATCTACGACGGCTATGGCATTATGAACCCTCCCAAGCGCAAAGACATCAACGTATACCGCATCGACGCAATGGACAAGGCTGCAGAGATGAAAAACGGCAAGGTATTCAACATGATTGTGCTGGGCGGACTGCTGAAGGTGTGCCCCGTAGTGAGCACGGACGGCCTGAACAAGGCACTCTTCAAGTCGCTGCCCGAACGCCACCATGCCCTCATCCCCCTCAACATGCAAGCTGTGGAAGAGGGAATGAAAATCATAGAAAAGATAGACTGACCTACGGTGTCGGCGACATAAGAAAACAGCCATATGTTTCAGCTTTTATCTGTGTAGAAAGCCGAAACATATGGCTATTTTTCATCTTTAATGCAAAAATAAAGCAAATTGTTTGCAAATATCCAAAAATAATTTTAATTTTGCATCCGATATAAGAATTTTTATAAAATTTGTCTAACAAGAGAGAGAAATTATGGTAAAAAGAATCGCAATGTTTATGGGGGGGTAATCCTCAGTTGTGGAATATCCTTTGCCCAGACATCCGTTACCGGAAAGGTAACATCCTCTGACGATGGTGAGCCAATTGTAGGCGCATCCGTCAAGGTGAAAGGTACCAAGACGGGTACCGCGACCGACATCGACGGCAACTTCTCGCTGAACGTTCCAGCCGATGCCAAGTTGGAAATTTCATACATCGGTATGAGTTCCAAAACAGTCAAGGCTTCTTCGAAAATGAACATAGCCTTGGATCCTGACAACAAGTCATTGGACGAGGTGGTTGTTGTCGGTTATGGTTCCGCTCGTAAGATAGGCACCATCACGGGTTCTATCGCAACTGTCAATTCTGACAAAGTAAAGAATGCACCTTCTTCTTCAGCTCTCGACAACCTGCAGGGTCAGGTAGCCGGTCTGAACGTGCTCAGTTCGTCTGGTGAGGCTGGCGACAATGCCGTGAGCATCAATCTGCACGGTATCGGTTCGTTAGGCGCCAGTTCTACGCCGCTCTACGTACTGGACGGTATTCCCGTTTCCAGCCGTACCATCATGGCAATGAACCCTAACGACATCCAGTCTATTTCTGTACTCAAGGATGCCTCCGCTACCTCTATCTACGGTTCGCGTGCTGCCAATGGTGTTATCTATGTCACCACCAAGAACGGCGGCTACAACACCAAGGCCACTGTTACCTACCGCACACAGGTGGGTTGGTCCACCCTTGCCAACAAGGGCTTCTATGAGGACATGATGAGCGGCGACGAGCTGTACAACTTCTGGCTGAGTTCGGGCTTGGCAGACGCATATTCTTCTGACGGCAACGGTGCCGCCTATCTGAAGAAGAAATATGACGACAACGGCTACCGCTACAATACCCAGTGGTACGAAGTGTTCCAGCAGTTCAACAATCCACAGACGCAGAACGACCTCACCATCCAGGGCGGCGGTGACAAGGTATCGTACCTTATCAGTGCTTCGCAGTTCCATCAGAGAGGTTCTGCCATTGGCAACTACTACGACCGCTACACACTGCGTTCCAACATCGATGCCAAGCCCAAGACATGGTTGCGCACGGGCTTGAACATCAACCTTTCTTACGACAAGAGACAGCGTAATGGCAACTGGGGTAACTCAGAATCGGCATCCAACTATACTTCGGGCGGTCTCTCTTACTTGCTTAATCCGCTTTATCCGAACATCGACCCGGAGACGGGCAAAGAGTACCCGGAGAAGTATCCTTCAGGACACTCCAACCCACGTACCTATATGGATGCACACCCCTACGAGCGCTCACGCTACGGACTCACGGGCAATGCCTATATAGAGATAGAGCCGATTAAGGCACTTAAAATTCGCTCACGCATAGGTACCGACCTCTACTTCCTGCGCGGAAACTACATTTCATACCCATCCTACTATGCCAACAACGGCTCGGGTGTTCGCCAGAAGAACTCTACCTATTCGTACTCACACACGATGACCAACACCATCGAGTATAGTTTCGACGTGGCTACAGACCACCACTTCACCGTGCTGGCTGGCCATGAAGGTGTCATCAACGATTACGACTACTATTACGCACAGTCTACAGGCCAGGCAGTAGACGGACTGATGAACCTGGAGAACGGTAACCAGACATCATACACCATGAGCGAGGAAGCCAGCACAAGCAAGTTCCTCTCTTTCTTCGGTCGTCTGGACTACAACCTCATGGATCGTTACTTCCTCGACTTTACACTGCGTAACGATGGCTGTTCACGTTTCGGTAAGAACAACCGCAACGCTACGTTCTGGGCACTTGGTGCACTGTGGAAGATAAAGAACGAGGAGTTTATGAAATCCGTAAACTGGGTAAACGCCCTCGACTTCAAGGTAAGCTATGGTACACAGGGTAATGCCGGTATCGGCGACTACTCTGCACTCGGACTGGTAGGCAAGACCACTGCGCTGAACAATGAGTTTGCCATCAAGTTTGTACAGCCAGCCAACAACAATCTGACATGGGAGACACAAAAGCTCTTCACCATCGGACTGAGTGGCCGTCTGTGGAACCGCTTCGACTTCGACGTGTCTTACTATATCCGCAAGACAGAAGACATGCTTATGGATATCCCCTACCCTTACACCACTGGTTTCTCTTCAGTAACATCCAACGTGGGCGGTCTGAAGAACACGGGTATCGACATCAAGCTCGGTGTGGACATCGTACGCGGCAAAGACTACTTCGTCAACTTCTCTACCAACTTCAATTACAACAGCATGAAGGTAACGGAGCTCTTCGACGGCAGAAGCCGCTACGAGATAGCCAACACCATGGTGGCGTATGTTGTAGGTAGCCCTGTAATGTACTATCTGCCTCTCTACGCAGGTGTAGACCCTGCAGACGGAGCACCGATGTGGTACAAGGCCGGCGACAATGTGGACGAGACTACCAAGGGCGAGACTACCAAAGTCTTCAGCGAGGCTGCACTTACACAGAACTCTGGCAAGAAACGCTACGCTCCCGTAAATGGCGGTTTCAGCCTCAGCGGTGGCTGGAAAGGCATTACCCTGCAGGCCGACTTCTCTTACGTACTGGGCAAGTATCTGGTAAACAACGATGCTTACTTCTACAACAACCCGAACGTAGTAGGTTTGAGCTACAACCAGAAGAAGGGTACGGAAGACTGCTGGTCTGAGAGCAACACAAGCGCCAAGTTCCCAGACTGGAGCCAGGGCTATACGCTGCAGTTTGACGACCACCTGCTCGAGAACGCTTCCTTCATGCGTCTGAAGAACCTGATGATAGGCTACAGCTTGCCACAGTCTATCCTTAACTGGCAGAATGTATTGCACGGTGTGAAGATTACCTTCACCGGCCGTAACCTGTTTACCATTACCAACTACGGCGGTATCGACCCCGAGGTGAACAGCAACCTTACCTATGGTAAGACTGGTAACAGCAAGCAGTACCTCTTCGGTCTCGAGTTAACATTCTAACAACATCCACTTACAGTATATTACAATATATGAGAACATATAAATATTTAGCCCTGGCTTTAGGTTTGGGTATGACCGCCCTTACCTCATGCCACATGGATGAAACACCGACAACATACCTGGTCACCACGGACGGTGACCACGCCATCAACTCACAACTGGAGCTGCAGACCATGCGCAACGGTATCTACTCATCATTCCGCTCCACCTTCTACGGTGACATGAGCCAGCCCAGCGAACTGATGTGCGACGGTTTCAACGCCACCAGCGACTACGGCAACAACTATGGTCCCGTACACCGCATGGACGTAAGCTTCACGGCGAGCGACTACGATACGGAGGCTCTGTGGGAAACATTCTACAGCAGCATCAAGGACTATAACGTATTCCTGCACTCTGCAGCCAACTTTGCCGAGGCAAACCCCGACTACAAGGTTGAGGCTGACTATTACGCAGGTGAGGCATATTGTTTCAGGGCATACAGCTACATGGAGCTGGTACGCCACTACGCCAAGGCATACAATGCCTCTACGGCCTCTTCTGACCTCGGTGTACCACTGGTTCTGGAGTACAACCAGAGTGAGAAGCCTGCCCGTGCTACAGTAGCCAAAGTGTACGAGCAGATCAAGAACGATTTGGACAGCGCTACCGTTTTGGGTATCGCAGACATGGAAGGTGAGGTTCGCTCAGAGTGGGTAACAGCCGATGTACTGAACATGCTCTATGCACGATACTATCTCGACACAAAGGACTACGAGCACGCAGCCGAGTATGCAGAGAAGGTTCTGGCTTCTGCCGCAGGATACAGTCTCTCTGCCGACCTTACTGCTATGACTAACGAGTACTCTAAAGACAACGGAACGGAAGCTATCTTCCAGTTGCCCGCCTCGATTACCGAAAATGGTTCGGGTACCAACAGCACCTACAGCAACACTGCCTATTATGCAGCGCTGAAGAATTACGGATATCCTGGCAACGGTGTTTACTTGCAGCCATACTTCCTGCCCTCGCAGAAGTTGATCGACCAGTACGAGGAAAATGATTTGCGCTATCTCCAGTGGTTCCAGACGGGCGACTATACAGTATACCTGAGTGGATATTTCCTTGCCGGTAGTACAGCAGTGACAACATTCACCAAATATTTCGGCAACCCCGAATTGACCTCCGACGGAACTCCCAACAGTCGCCAGCACGTCAAGCCATTCCTGATTGGCGAGGCTTACCTCATCGCAGCCGAGGCTTACTTCAACGCAGGCGATACAGAAGCTGCAGGTGAAGTTCTCAACGAGTTGCAGCAGAAACGCGGTGCTACAGTTACTGCTGTCTCTGAGGAAACAATAGAGAAGGAATGGTTCCGCGAGACTGTAGGTGAAGGCTTGCGTATCAGCTGTCTGAAACGTTGGGGCAAAGGTTACGAAGGCCGCGAGGCACAGCCTCTTGCTGCAAATTACGGCCTGGTATACGGCGGCAGCAGCTATACCAAGAAGGTTATGCCTGCTGATGATATCCACTGGGTATGGCCTATCCCTTCATACGAAATGCGTATAAACAACAACCTGGTTCAGAACCCGGGTTACTAAAATGAGCTTTTTTATTACATCATAGAAATGTCATGAGTGGCATTTTCTATAAATCTCTCGGAAGAGGTGGACTGCGAAGTTCGCCTCTTCTTTTGTTTTGTGGGAAACAATATTGGTACGGCGAGGGCACTGTACCTCCTTAAAGGCAACTACAGGAGTACCTTCGTTACTTAGTAACGTGTAAAAAATAACTTGAGCAGTTTTTTCGAGAATCATGTAACGCATTCATCAACGACGG
>CAVCGV010000060.1:0-18267 GCA_963601815.1 bacterium | reverse complement strand
TTAAGTAACGTGTAAAAAATAACTTGAGCATTTTTTTTGATTCGCGAAATGTGCCCTTTCAGGGCGTGCAGGACAAATCTGCTCAAGTTATTTTTTACACATTACTAAGCGGGCTTTTTTATGTGCTACCCCCTTTTGTTTTCGAGGGTGAACTCTTCTGCCTTCGATGGTAACCCATTTGTTTTCATGTGCTAATAGTTGCTTTTATGCTGAAAGTTTCTTAAATAAAGGAAATATGTATCATTTTTAATAAAATTTAGTCGCATTTATTCGTTTATCTGCGCTCAATTACATACTTTTGCGCTTGTTTTTTGGAGCACAATCATTGCCCCAGGGCATAAATGACAGCATAACATAAAATTAAAGAATTATGGCAGAAGCTATTGACATTCGCGAACTCAACATCAGAATAGAACAACAAAGTCAGTTTGTTACCGATCTTGTTACGGGAATGAACCGGGTCATTGTAGGCCAGAAACACCTTGTAGACTGTTTGCTTATTGGTTTGCTCAGTGACGGACACATACTCTTGGAAGGCGTCCCCGGACTGGCAAAGACATTGGCCATCAAAACATTGTCACAGCTCATAAGCGGCGATTTCAGTAGAATACAGTTTACGCCTGACCTTCTTCCTGCCGACGTGATAGGTACGCAGATTTACTCTCAGAAAGACGAATCGTTCCATATCAAGAAAGGTCCTGTCTTCGCCAATTTCGTGTTGGCCGACGAGATAAACCGTGCGCCAGCCAAGGTACAAAGTGCCCTGCTCGAGGCTATGCAGGAGCATCAGGTAACTATCGGTGACGAAACATTCAAGATGCCGTCGCCTTTCTTGGTGATGGCTACTCAGAACCCTATAGAGCAGGAAGGAACCTATCAGCTTCCCGAAGCTCAGGTAGACCGTTTTCTGCTGAAGGTCATCATCGACTATCCTTCGCTTGAAGAAGAAAAACTCATCATACGCGAAAACCTCCGAGGCAATCTTCCTTCCATCACTCCTGTGACAAGCACCCAGGAAATCATGCAGGCACGCAAAGTCGTCAATGAGGTGTATTTGGACGAAAAGATAGAACAATATATTGCAGACATCGTTTTTGCCACCCGTTACCCCGAGCGTTACGGACTTGGCGACTTGAAGGAGATGATAGCTTTTGGCGGTAGTCCGCGCGCAAGTATCTCTCTTGCCAAGGCTGCACGTGCCTATGCCTTTATCAAACGGCGTGGTTATGTCGTACCTGAGGACATCAGGGCTATAGCCCACGATGTACTGCGTCACCGCATAGGACTTACGTATGAAGCAGAGGCAAGCCAGATTAGCAGTGAGGACATCGTGAGCAGACTCATCAATAGAGTGGAAGTGCCCTGATGATTTCGCCCCGTATCTGTAAGTATCAAGAAAAAACAAACGTTTAGAAAGGGAAAGAACAAGTTGGACACACAGACCATCTTAAAAAAAGTCCGGAAGATAGAGATCAAGTCACGCGGATTGAGCCAGAACATATTTGCGGGGCAATACCATTCTGCATTCAAGGGAAGGGGTATGGCTTTTGCCGAAGTGCGCGAGTATCAATATGGTGATGATGTGCGCGATATAGACTGGAATGTCACGGCTCGTTTCCATCGTCCTTTTGTCAAGGTATTTGAGGAAGAACGTGAATTGACCGTCATGTTGCTGGTGGATGTGAGTGGGTCGCTCGATTTTGGTACGCGGCATCAGGTAAAACGCGACCTCTCTACCGAGATAGCCGCTACTTTGGCGTTCAGTGCCATACAGAACAACGACAAGATAGGTGTCATCTTCTTTTCGGACCATATAGAAAAGTACATTCCCCCCAAGAAAGGACGTAAACACATACTTTACATTATCCGTGAGATGCTCGACTTCCACCCGCAGAGCCAGAAAACAGACATTGGGGCAGCATTGGAATACTTTACACGGGTTATGAAACGCCGTTGCACGGCATTTGTCATTTCCGACTTCTATGACAACAACGACTATTTGCATTCATTGCAGATAGCCAACCGAAAGCACGATGTCATGGCAGTGCAGGTGTATGACAACTTCGCGAAGAACTTGCCTAATGTAGGCCTGCTCAGGGTAAGCGATGCCGAGACAGGGCACGAAATGTATCTGGACACGAGCAGTAAAAAGGTGAGGGAAGCACATGCCAGACACTGGCAGAAGCAGGAAGAGCGGTTGAGTACTCTTTTTGCAAAATGCAAGGTAGACTCGACGTCCATAGCGACAGACGAGGATTTCTCCAAAGCCTTGTTGCTGCTTTTCAAGAAGAGGGCATAAGGCAAGTCCTGAAAATAAAGGTGTACAAAAATGGCATACAGCATTCTAAAACATATTAAATCTGCAGCAATAGGTACCAGACTGAGCATGATGGCTTTCGTATGTGCGGCAGCTTTCCTTTTGCCCGTTGCCGTCTCGGCACAGCAAGTGGAACAGAAGGTGGACTCACTGCAGATTCTTGTCGGTGAGCAGACCACACTTCACCTCAGTGCTACGGTGCGCAAAGGTGCCAAGGTGACGATGCCCGACATAAAACCGTCTAAATATTTGGTTCCTGGTCTAGAGGTCGTGGAAGTGGCTCCCGGAGACACAACCTCTTTGGATGACGGAAGGTTAGTGATAAAAAGGCATTATGTACTAACGTCCTTCGATGCAGCCGTCTACGCCATACCGGCTCTTAAGGTAATGGTAGACGGCAAGGCATGTCAAGGCAAACAGTTGGCCTTGAAAGTCCTCACCATTCCTGTAGACACAGTTCATCCCAATCAGTTTTATCCACCAAAGGATGTACAGGATAATCCTTTCCAGTGGGAGGAGTGGTGTCTTGCCTTTTGGTTGAGCGTAGTCGTACTCCTTTTGTGCTTTGCGCTGCTTTATCTTAATCTTAGGCTGAAGCATAACAAGCCTATCGTGTTTCATTTGCGAACCATTCGTCATATCCCCGCACACGAAAAGGCATTGGACAAAATTAGTGCTATCAAGGAGAAACAGTCGGACATTGCCGCACAGAAAGAATACTACACCCAGCTTACCGAAGCCTTGCGTGAGTATATAGAATGTAGGTTCGGGTTCAGTGCCATGGAAATGACAAGTGGCGAAATCATTGCCCGACTGCATGACAGCGGTGACCCCGCAATGCTTGACGAACTGAAGCATCTCTTCCATGTAGCCGACCTTGTGAAATTTGCAAAATACGAGGCGCTGTTTGGCGAGAATGATGCCAACTTGCTGAGTGCAGTCAACTTTATAGATCAGACAAAGACAGAAGAAAAGGCTACCGTAGAAAGAAAAGCTCCGGAACTTTCGGAAAAAGACATGAAGACGAAGAGTCAGCGCAAGATTATAAAAGCACTGATGTGGGGAGTAGGCGTAGCCATCTTACTGATGCTCTTCTACATATTCTACGCCATCTACCAACTTCTGATGTAAACCGTAAAAGCAGAACAAGATATGGAATTTGCAAGTAAAGGATATTTTCTGTTACTTCTGTTGCTGATACCTTATGTATTATGGTATTTTCTGTACAGAAAGAAAGGCACCCCTTGCATGCGCGTGAGTAGTACCATGCAGTACATGTACGCTCCTAAAAGCATGCGTCAGCGACTTGTGCATTTCCCGATGCTGCTCAGGTGCATATGCTTTGTGCTGGTGGTATGTGCCCTGGCTCGTCCGCAAACCCGCCATTCATGGGATAACAAGACTGTAGAGGGAATAGACATTATGCTTGCCATGGACGTGTCTACCTCCATGCTTGCAGAAGACTTGAAACCCAACCGTATGGAAGCCGCCAAGGACGTAGCCCATGAATTTATTTCTGGCAGACCCGACGACAATATCGGCCTTACCATCTTTGCAGGTGAGGCCTTTACCCAATGCCCCATGACCACCGACCATGCCAGTTTGCTGCAACTGCTCCAAAGTACCCGTACCGACATTACCACACGTGGCATCATAGCAGACGGTACAGCCGTGGGTATGGGACTGGCAAATGCCGTGAGCCGCCTCAAGGACTCGAAGACTAAAAGCCGAGTCGTAATACTGCTTACGGATGGTAGTAACAATACAGGTGACATCTCGCCAATGACAGCTGCAGAAATAGCCAAGAGTTACGGTATCAGGGTGTATACTATCGGTGTAGGAACTAACAAGGTCGCTCCTTATCCTATGCCTACGGCTGCCGGCATACAGTATGTCAATATGCCTGTAGAGATAGATACGCAGACCTTACGCGAGATAGCCAACATAACAGACGGTAATTTTTATCGTGCCACCAACAATGCCGAACTGAAGAAGATTTACCGGGACATAGACAAACTGGAAAAGACAAAACTGAATGTCACGCATTATGCCAAACGGTACGAAGCTTACCAGATATTCGCTCTTTCGGCGCTGCTGCTACTTCTGTTGGAAATCCTGTTGCGCATAACATGGTTCAGACGCATTCCCTGATACCTGTATGAGTATAGTAAAAGCGGTACTGCTGTTGTGCCAGCATTGCCGCCGTCTGCAAAAAAGTTTACAAACATAAGATATATAACAATGCTTAGATTTGAAGCTCCTGACTTTTTATGGTTATTATGGCTCCTGCCCATTCTGTTTGCAGTGAGGCTCATAGGATGGCGCATCCGCAGCATCAGAATGCGGAAGTTGGGAGATCCCGTGCTGTTGAGGCAGATGATGCCGGGCGTGTCCAAGGTTCGCCCTACGCTGAAGTTTACGCTCGCCCTGCTGGCATTGGCCTTGATTGTTGTCATGTTGGCGCGCCCCCAGATGGGCAGTAAAATAAGTCATGACAAACGCCAGGGTATCGAGACTATGATTTGTCTCGACATTTCCAACTCTATGCTTGCCGAAGATGTGGCACCATCCCGACTGGACAAGAGCAAGATGCTCATAGAGAACCTGGTAGACAAGTTTACCAATGACAAGATAGGCTTAATCGTCTTTGCAGGAGACGCATTCGTACAGTTGCCCATTACCAATGACTATGTGTCGGCCAAGATGTTCCTGCACAACATTACGCCTTCGCTCATACAGACGCAAGGCACCAATTTCGCTGAAGCGGTAAACCTTGCCACAAAGAGCTTTACCCAACAAGACAATGTGGGGCGCGCCATTATCATCATTACCGATGGCGAAAACCATGAGCCGGGTGCTACCGAGGCGGTGGAGGCTGCCAAAAAGAAGGGCATCAACGTCTTTGTGCTCGGCATTGGCAACAGCAAGGGGGCACCTATCCTTATGGGCGACGGATCGTATCTCAAGGACAACAGCGGTAATACTGTTATGACAAAACTCAACGAGGACATGTGTCGTGAGATGGCAAAGGCTGGTAACGGTAGATACATACATGTAGACAACACCAGTGATGCCGAGCAACACCTTGACGCAGACCTGTCAAGACTGCAGAAGGGTGAGGCCGATGTGGTGACGTACAGTGAGTACGACGAACAGTTCCAGGCCGTAGGCATTCTTGTTCTGTTGCTGTTGGTTATGGAGGTATGTATCCTCGATGGTAAGAACCCAAAGCTTGCCAAGTTGCTGCCCAATATGCGCCGTCCGCGTCTGGGTCATAAAATGTCTATTGTCATATTCCTGTTGGTTACAGGGGTAGCTGCTGTACAGGCTCAAACCGACCGCTCGCTTATCCGCAAAGGCAACAAAGCGTATCGCCAGCGCAACTGGTCCGCTGCGGAGGTGGAATACCGTAAAGCTATCGGCAAAAATGCCAATAACCCGCAGGCTGTGTATAATTTAGGCTGTGCTTTGATGATGCAGCAGAAAGACTCCTTGGCCCTTCAGCAATATGCTAATGCCGCACAAATGGAAACCAACAAGCTACGTCGTGCGAAGGCATTTCACAATATGGGTGTCATCATGCAAAACCATAGGGAGTTTGCGCAGGCCATAGCGTTTTACAAGGATGCCTTGCGTTGCAATCCCCAAGACAACGAAACCCGCTACAACCTTGTGCTCTGTCAACGCCAGCTAAAGAACCAGCCAAACAACAAAGACAAGAACAACAAGGACAACAAGCAGAATAAAGACAATAAGCAAAATAAGGACAACAAGCAAAATAAAGACCAGAATAAGGAACAGAATAAAGACAAGCAAGACAAGAAACAAGAGAATAACGATAGCAAGAAGGACAAGCAGCAAGGTCAGCAAGGGCACGACAAGATGAGCCGTGACAATGCCGAGCAACTTCTTAATGCAGCCGTACAACAGGAAAAGGCGACAAAGCAGAAGATGCAGAAGGCCATGAGCCAGCCGCGCCGCAAACAATACGAACAAAACTGGTAACAAAAAAAGGTTGCGGATGTTACGTTAATTTCTCATTCTCAGAAAGCTGAATTATTATGAAACAGATTAAGTGGTATATATTGACAATAGCTGTTATGTTGAGTTGCCTTTACGGCAAAGCACAACAGGTGACAGTTTCTGCCCCCTCTCATGTTGCAGCCGGGGAGAACTTCAGGGTTGCCTATACCTTTAACACCCGTGAAGTGGAGGAATTCAGAATGGGCAATGTCTCCGAAGGGCTGGAAGTGGTGGCAGGACCGTATGTCTCCCAGCAGTCAAGTTACCAGATGGTCAACGGACATACCAGTTCGTCCTCTTCTACAACCTTTACCTACACCCTTTATGCAGCCAAGAGCGGCACGTATACTGTCGCTGCCAGCCATGGAACAGCTAATGGCAAGAAAGTCGTAGCCAAGGCTTTAAAGGTAAACGTGTCAGGACAGGCCCGTAACTCGGGCGGTGCTCCGGGCATGCACAGGGACGACGGCGATGAGCCGCACATGCGCCAAGCCGGTTCGAGTATTACCGGCAACGACCTTTTCATCAAGGTCAGTGCCAACAAGAAACGGGTACACGAACAAGAACCTGTACTGCTGACCTATAAAGTGTATACCCAGGTAGACCTTACCCAACTTGACGGTAAGATGCCCGACTTGAAAGGATTTCACACACAGGAAGTGCCGCAGCCGCAGCAGAAAGTGCTACACAACGAAACTGTGAACGGGAAACCCTACAAGTGTGTTACGTGGAGCCAATATGTGATGTATCCACAGATGACCGGCAAGTTGGAGATACCTTCCATAACCTTCAAGGGCATCGTAGTGCAGCAGAACAGGAACATTGATCCGCTGGAAGCTTTCTTCAACGGCGGGTCTGGCTACGTCGAAGTACATAAGGAGATAAAGGCTCCCGGAGTGTCCATAGAGGTTGTTCCTCTTCCTGCAAGACCTGCCAATTTCTCGGGTGGAGTAGGTAAGTTCAGCATTACCGGAACGCTCGATAAGACGGAGGTTAAGGCGGGCAACCCTGTTACGCTTCGCATTGTTATAGGTGGTGTAGGCAACCTTAAGTTGTTGAAAGAGCCGGTAGTGGTGTTCCCGAAAGACTTTGACAAGTATGATGCCAAAGTTACCGACAAAACCAAGTTGAGCCAGAACGGAGTTGAAGGCAATATGGTGTACGATTTCCTTGCAGTCCCTCACCATCAGGGCAAATATACCATTCCTGCCGTCGAATTTACTTATTACGACACATCGACCAATACTTACCGTACTGTAAAGACCTCGCCTTTCACGTTGACTGTGACACCCGGAGACGGAACCACAGACAATACATCGGCAGACTATACCGCACAGTCGGACGACATCCATGCCCTGAAACTCGGTAATCCGGACCAGTTAAAGTCGGATAAGTTCTTCTTCGGTAGTGTAGGCTATTGGGCATGTCTGCTTTTGCCCTTTGCCGTATTCATCGCCCTTCTTCTGTTCTTCAGAAAGCGGGTTATCGAAAATGCCGATATCGTAAGGAAACATTCTAATCGTGCAGGAAAGATGGCGACCAAGCGACTGAAAAAGGCATACCAGCTCATGCAGGCAGGACGTAATGGCGAGTTTTATGATGAAGTCCTCAGGGCTTTGTGGGGATATATTGGCTACAAACTCAATATTCCGGTAGAACACCTCGGTCGTGAAAACATCAGCGAACAGCTTGAGAAGTACGATGTGGACCAGAACGTCATAGAAGTATTCATGCAGGCACTCGACGAGTGTGAGTTTGAACGTTATGCCCCTGGTGATCCGGCTGGCAATATGAACAAAACATTCAACTCTGCACGAAACGCAATTATGAAGATAGAAAACACGATTAATGCCAACCGCAAAAAGAAGAACTGCCGTCATCGGGCTGGCGACTACAGTTTCGGTGTGCTGCTTTTGTTGCTGTCCCTGACGGTAGCTACTAACGCCGGTGCCGTTACAAAGCAGAACGCCGATGTGGAATATCAGCGAGGAAACTACCAGCAGGCCATCAAGGATTATGAGCTTCTGCTGAAGAGCGGTGCATCAGCCGAGTTGTTCTACAATTTGGGCAACGCTTATTATAGAACAGACAACATAACCCGTGCTGTGCTGAACTATGAACGCGCCTACAGACTTGCCCCGACGGACGAAGACATCAACTTCAATCTCCAGTTGGCACGGTCAAAGACAATAGACAAGATGCCTGCCGAAAACGAAATGTTTTTTGTGGGTTGGTACCGTGCCGTGGTTTTCTTGCTAAGTGTTGATGCATGGGGCAAGACTGCAATCTTTTCCATCGTTGCAGCCTTGGCCTGTATACTGACTTTTCTCTTTGCGCCGCAGACATACATTCGCAGAATTGGATATTTCGGCGGACTGATATTCTTCCTTGCCTTTCTGTTTTGCAATATATTCGCCTTTCTGCAGAAAGGTGCGCTGTCCAATAGCACTGGTGCCATTGCCATCTCACCGACCGTAAGTGTAAGGAAAACACCTTCAAGACAAAGTGCCGAGCGTTTTGTCATACATGAAGGCACGCGTATGGACATTACTGACAATTCGATGAAAGGTTGGCTGTATGTTAAGTTCAGCGATGGTCGCGAAGGGTGGATAGAAACAAACCAGATTGAGGAAATATAATTTTCAGTTGCACAAATGAGTATAGACCTTTTCCTGATGCATCTGCTTAACGGCAGCGACAGTCTCTTCGTAGATCGTATGGCCTTGGTTCTCACCAATGGTTTTACCTGGACAGCCTTGTACCTGATGCTGTTCTATATCATTGTACGCAATAACGAGACAATGCTTCAGATAGGCTTGGCCGTATTGGGGGCACTCCTTTGTGTGGCTATAGTTTCAAGTATTACCGATGCCTTGGTAAAACCCCTTGTGGGGCGTTGGCGTCCCAACAATGACCCGCTTCTGAAATATACGTTCGCGGTAGTTGACGGTATACGCGGTAAAGGTTACAGTTTCTTTTCTGCCCATTCTGCCAACACCATGTCCTTGGCCGTATATTTCGCTTTGCTGATGCGTAGCCGTATCCTTACAATAGCGCTCGTAGCATGGTCTTTAATCAATGGTTGGACGCGCATCTATTTGGCAATGCACTATCCCAGCGACGTTTTCTGTGGCTTTGTGTTTGGAGCCATTGTGGGGTGGGGTGTTTATTTCGTTTACCGTAAGATTTATCGTGCCGTCTCTCCTGATATCACATATATCTCAAGTCAGTATACACGTACAGGATACGACCATGCGGATATCAGCAAGGTAATTTGTGCGCTTGCTTTTACATTGGTGTATGCTGTGGCTGTTTCCATAGGGACGTATTAACGACGACTCTTCCACGTACGTGCATTGACTCTTTCACGTAGGTTCGTTGCCCAACGCACGTACGTGCATTGCAGATGTTACGTACGTATATCTTTTTTATAGAATTGACTAAAAAAAACAATTCTGCTTGCCTTATATGATTTTTTTTGATTAATTTTGCACAAAGAAAAGTAAATGCGCATGAGTCAAAGAGTCATTATATCAACCAATTTAGAAGGAGACTTGGCTACAGCCTTGTCTGAGTGTGAACATGACAAGTTGTTTGTCCTTGTGGACAGTACAACAAAACAAACTTGTTGGCCTGTGCTCAAGGACTTTTTGTGTCTGAAGAAAGCACGTCTTATCACGATTGGGGACACGGACACCCATAAAGACTTGGAGTCTGTGTCGCAAGTATGGAAATCGTTAGGTGAGGGCGGTGCTTCCCGTCATTCTTGTCTTGTCAATCTGGGAGGAGGCATGGTAACAGACCTGGGCGGTTTCGCCGCTTCCACATTCAAGCGCGGCATCGATTTCGTCAATATCCCTACCACGCTGCTTTCTATGGTAGATGCTTCAGTGGGCGGAAAGACTGGAATCAATTTCGGTGGTCTGAAGAATGAAATAGGTGTATTCTGTGACTCGAAGTTTGTTATTCTTGATACACAATTCCTCAATACGCTTGACGAGGCCAATATCTGCTCAGGCTATGCTGAGATGCTTAAGCATGGACTTATCTCTAACGAGTCCATGTGGCGCGAACTTGTAGCGTTCGACCTTGTACATCCCGACCTCAAGCAGTTGCAGCGCATGGTAGGCGACAGTGTCAAGGTAAAGGAACGCATCGTTATACAGGATCCCCACGAGCATGGCATACGTAAGGCACTCAATCTGGGACATACCTTCGGGCATGCTTTCGAAAGTTGGGCATTGAAACGTACTCCGGTTCTGCACGGTTCTGCTGTGGCTTGGGGATTGATACCCGAACTTTACCTCAGCGTAGCCAAAACGCAGTTCCCGGTAGATGCGATGAGGGAAACTGTAGCCTTTATCAAGGAAAATTACGGAAGCCTTCCTATAACATGCGATGACTATGATGAATTGATAGAATTGATGCATCATGACAAGAAGAATCAGAATGGCATCATCAACTTCACATTGCTTGGCGGTATTGGGGATATTCGCATCAATCAGAGTGCGAGTGTAGAGGAAATAAAGGAAGCTCTCGACTTCTTCCGCGAAGGAGTTTAAGTAATATAAAAACAACCTATACATTCAAAAACTCTCAAGCTATTTTCAACCGCTTAAAAAGAAAAAGTACCATACTTGCCGATTGGAGATTCCCTTGCAAGTATGGTACTTTTCTCTTTGTGTACGGACAGCAGAAAGCTGTGCGTTTAGTTATCTGTGCTCGTACATGTTCTCATAATATTTCTGGTAGTCGCCCGAGGTAACATTGTCCATCCATTCCTGGTTGTCAAGATACCAGCGTACGGTTTTCTCGATGCCTTCTTCAAACTGCAAGCTGGGTTCCCATCCCAATTCACGCTGCAGTTTTCTTGAGTCTATGGCGTAGCGCATGTCGTGTCCCATACGGTCGGTAACGTGGGTGATAAGGTCGAGGTCTTCCCCTTCCTTCCTGCCCAACAGACGGTCTACAGTCTTGATAACAACCTTGACGATGTCAATGTTCTTCCATTCGTTGAATCCGCCGATATTGTATGTATCTGCTACCTTCCCTTTATGGAAAATGAGGTCGATGGCACGTGCGTGGTCTTCCACATAGAGCCAGTCGCGCACATTGAGTCCTTCGCCGTATACGGGCAACGGCTTGCGGTGACGAATGTTGTTGATAAAGAGAGGTATGAGCTTTTCCGGGAATTGGTAAGGCCCATAGTTGTTACTGCAGTTGGTAACAATGGTAGGCATGCCGTAGGTATCGTGGAAAGCGCGTACAAAGTGGTCGCTGCTTGCCTTTGAGGCAGAGTAGGGAGAGTGCGGATTGTACTTGGTAGTTTCCAGGAAGAACTTTTCTCCGTAAGCATGGTGGTGCTCGGAACTTGCCTTGGTGGTGAACGGACTCTCTATGCCTTCAGGGTGTGTTAGCTCCAAAGCTCCGTACACCTCGTCGGTAGATATGTGGTAGAAGCGTTTTCCCTCATATTTCTCTGGCAGACTCTCCCAGTAAATTTTGGCGGCCTGCAAGAGAGACAGCGTGCCCATCACGTTGGTCTTGGCAAAGGTAAACGGATCCTTGATGCTGCGGTCAACATGGCTCTCGGCGGCAAGGTGAATGATGCCGTCCACCTTATGTTCGTTCATCAGCTTAAGCATCAGTTCGAAGTCGCAGATGTCGGCCTTTACGAAGGTGTAGTTTGGCCTCTGCTCTACGTCCTTCAGGTTGGCCAAATTGCCGGCATAGGTCAGTTTGTCAAGGTTTATGATGTGATACTCTGGGTATTTGTTTACAAAGAGGCGCACCACATGCGACCCGATAAAACCTGCACCTCCAGTGATAATGATATTCTTCATATCCTATAGTTTCTTTATGAATATTATATATATAAGATAAGGTGTTATACCTGTAAGTAGTATAGAACTATGCGTTTTGCTCCTCCAGTTCAGCTATACATTTGCGCAGCGAGACAGTCCAGTAAGGTACTTTTACACCGAATGTCTGTTTTAGCTTGCTCTTGTCGAGTACAGAGAAGTGAGGACGTTTTACCGGACTGGGGAACTCCTCGCTGTAGCAAGGCTGTATGTCGCAGGTGTTACCGCTCAGTTCGCAGATGGCAGTGGCGAAGTCAAACCATGAGCACACACCCTCGTTGGAGAAGTGGTACGTTCCGGTCTTGTCGAGCTGTTCTGTTTCTATAATGTGGCCGATGACGTTAGCCAAGTCGCCTGCATAGGTAGGAGTTCCCACCTGGTCGAACACAACCTTCAGCGTGTCGTGCGAAGCGGTAAGGCTTTGCATCGTCTTTACGAAATTCTTGCCCCATTGTGAATAGAGCCATGCCGTGCGTATAATGATGTGCCGGCAATCCGTTGCTGCAATGCTTTTCTCGCCTGCCAGTTTAGTCTTGCCGTATACGCCCAGAGGGTTGGTAGGCCAGTCTTCCTTGCACGGAATGTTGCGGTCGCCCTGGAAAACATAGTCGGTAGACACATGCACCAGTGTTCCGTCTACCTCCTTCATGGCCTGTGCCAGGTTGGCGGCAGCCGTGTTGTTCAGCAGGTTGGCAAGGTCGTAGTCGCTTTCTGCCTTGTCTACGTTGGTGTAGGCGGCACAGTTTACTATTACCTGAATGTCCTTGCCCTTGACAGTCGTTCGTATTGCCTCCAGATTGGTTATGTCGAGTTTCTCGTATCCGTCAGCCACATCTGTAAAGAAGTAGTTGTTTTTGCTTTCCTTTGCCACTCTTTGCATCTCGTGCCCTAACTGTCCGTTGGCACCAGTCACTAATATATTCATATTTTTTCGCCTGTGTTTACAGTCTCGCGTGAGACATTTATTATATGTATCTGCAAAAGTACACTTTTTTGTACGAAAAGCCAAAGCATTACGGGCAAAAGTTTATAAAAAATTGTTTGGTCCTTCAGTTTTTAGATTTATTATGCGTACATTTGCAATAAAAAACAAGTTTACTGTAAGATGGCAACACAAGCAGAAGTAATAAATGGACGTTACGGAGGGGGCAGTCGGAATGTAAGGACGTTAGTCGTGACTGTGTCTTTGGCGGTCGCTGCTGCATTGTTGGCCGTGCTCAATCTGTGTATAGGCAGTGTGGACATACCCCTACACGATGTGTTGGCAGTCATTTCCGGACACGGAGCAGATGAGGGTGTGCGACAGGCGTGGCAGTATATCATCCTCGAGTCACGTTTGCCGCAGGCGGTCATGGCTCTTTTGGGAGGCGCAGCCCTTGCCGGTAGCGGACTTCTTCTCCAGACCGCCTTTTCCAATGCTTTGGCTGGACCGGATGTCTTTGGCATCGGCAGTGGGGCTGCACTTGCCGTGGCTATTGTGATGCTTGCTTCGGGCAATACCTTACAGGCGGGAATGTTGCATGCCTCTGGATATGTTGCCGTTCTTGTTGCAGCCTTCACGGGAGCTATGGCTGTAACGTTCCTCATCTTGTTCCTCTCGTCGGTAGTGCGCCATCGGTTGGTATTACTCATCGTAGGTATCATGACGGGCTATCTGGCCAACAGCGTCATCGTTCTGCTCAACTTCTTTGCTACAGAAGAGGGGGTACGCTCGTATATGGTATGGGGGATGGGCAGTTTTGGCAATGTCTCGTTGCAATCCTTACCAGTTGCAGCTGTAGGCATAGGGGTAGGGCTTGTTGTCGCTTTGTTGCTTATGAAACCACTCAACGCACTGCTGTTGGGTGAGACGTACGCATGCAGTCTCGGATTCAGGGTGCGTCGTGTTAGGCTGCTGTTACTCTTGGGTACAGGTTTGCTTACAGCTACGGTTACGGCTTTTTGTGGTCCTGTTTCGTTTATAGGTCTCGCCACTCCGCATGTGGCACGTCTACTGCTTTCCACAGACAATCACCGCATATTGTTACCTGTCACATTCCTGCTCGGGTCGGTTATAGCCTTGTTCTGCAACTTACTTTGTACCATCCCTGTAGGGCACGGTTTGCTGCCGCTTGGTGCTGTAACCCCGCTTGTGGGGGCTCCCGTCATTATCTATGTGCTTGTGGCCAAGCGGTAAATGTTGTAAAAAGTAGACAAAAAATTTGACACTTTAGGAATATTTGATTATTTTTGCAGAGTAATAAGCCGGAATTATTAGAATACGCCTATAAAGAAACACGAATGGGGAAGTACAACATAAGACAATTCAAAGAGATAGCGGTGAGCTACCAAACCAGCATAAGTCCAGAAATACTGGATGAACTTTACACAAGAGTCGTTCGGAAACTGCTGATAGAAAAGAGGTACATGCTCAAGAACTATACGGCTAAACAGTTGGCTGAAGACTTAGAGACCAACAGCCGTTATATTTCGGCCGTTTGCAATACGCGTTTTCATATGAATTACTCCACTCTTATCAATAAATACAGGATAGAGGAGGCTATGAGTGTACTGATAGACAGAAGGTATCTGCATCTCAACATGGAAGATATCTCAGACATGGTAGGCTTTGCTAATAGACAGAGTTTTTATGCGGCATTCTATAAGCAACAGGGTTGTACGCCACGCGATTACCGCATGGCGTACCTTGAGGCGCATCCTGAAATGATGGATATGCATACTAAGAAGAAGGAAACAAAGAATGGGGATGCAAAGAAAAAAGAAGCATGTAAAAAAGGAAAGGAGTCCCAGAAGGATAATATAGAAAAATAAACAGATATGGGTGACATACGGAATTTTCACTATGCAGACGAACGCTTTGCTGACCTGCAGATGCTACGTTACAGGTTGGGAGGCTTTGAGGCTCTCTCGTTGAATACCAAACTTTACATCTATTGCCTTGCCAAGGCTACCCTTATGGGACGGGATATCACTTTCGACCAGCAGGGAAAATATAACCTGCGTATCAGAAAGACGCTCGAAGCTATTTTCTGCCATTGCCGCAACATAGGTCAGGACAAGGACGAGGAGTTTCGTCTTTTGGAGGTATATCTGAAAAGGGTGTGGTTCTCCAGTGGTATTTACCACCACTATGGATGCGACAAGATGCAACCCGGTTTCAGCGAGGCTTATTTCTGTGACAGGGTTTGTGAAGTACCCGAGGATAAACTGCCTTTGCGCAGGGGCGAGAGTCGCGAAGATTTGCTCGATGAACTGGTGCCTGTAATCTTCGACAAGAATGTCTTGCCTAAACGTGTAAATCAGACCGACGGCGAAGATCTCATCGCTACTTCTGCTTGCAATTTCTATGAGGGGGTGACACAGGCAGAAGTGGAACGATACTATGCCCGCATGAAGAATGCAGATGACAACATGCCTCCTTCGTATGGTCTCAACTCCAAACTTGCCAAGCGCAACGGTGAGATGGTGGAGCTGGTATGGAACGAGAGCGGCATGTATGGTGAGGCCATAAGGGGCATAACTTCATGGCTGCGCAGGGCGCAGAAGTATGTCGAGAACGAACAGCAGCAGGGCGTTATAGACCTCTTACTGAAATATTATCATACGGGTGACCTAAAGGATTTTGACAAGTATAGCATCGCCTGGGTTGAACAACAGGAGGGTATGGTCGATTTTATCAACGGATTCATTGAGGTGTATGGTGATCCTCTCGGTCTGAAAGGCACGTGGGAGGGTATCGTGGAATATAAGGATATGGAGGCTACGAAACGCACCCAGACTATCAGCGACAACGCCCAGTGGTTTGAAGACCATTCTCCCGTAGACGCTCGTTTTCGTAAACCGGTGGTGAAAGGAGTTACTGCCAATGTAATATGTGCGGCAATGCTTGGTGGCGATGAATATCCCGCATCGGCTATAGGCATCAATCTTCCCAATGCCAACTGGATACGTCAGATGTACGGTTCGAAGAGTGTCACTATAGGCAATCTGACAGAGGCCTATAGCAAGGCTGCACAGGGGAATGGGTTTCGTGAAGAATTTGTCATAGATGCAGCTACGCTCGATATGATAGAACGCTATGGAGACATTACCGACGATCTGCATACTGACCTGCATGAATGCCTCGGTCATGGTAGCGGACAACTGTTGCCTGGTACCGACCCAGATGCCTTGAAGGCATATGGCAACACGATAGAGGAGGCACGCGCCGACCTCTTTGGACTGTACTACATGGCTGACGGTAAATTGGTGGAGCTGGGCCTTTTGCCCGACTCTGATGCCTACATGGCGCAATACTATACCTATCTGATGAACGGATTGCTTACGCAGACCATCCGCATCAAGGAAGGCGACAAGATAGAGGAGGCCCACATGCGCAACAGGGCTCTCATTGCATGGTGGACGCTGGAACATGCAGAAGGTAGCGTACTGCTGGAGAAACATGGCGACAAGACTTATGTCAAGGTAAACGACTATGCTGCACTTCGTCAGGCTTTCGGAAAGTTGTTGGCTGAAATTCAGCGCATCAAGAGTGAGGGTGACTTTGATGCTGCTCGTGCCTTGGTGGAGCGTTATGCTGTCAATATTGATGCTGATTTGCATCGTGAGATTTTGGAACGTTACCGCAAGCTCGACCTGGCTCCATACAAGGGGTTCATCAATCCGAAGATGACGTTGGAGTGTGACGCAGAGGGTAATCCCGTAGACGTGGTTCTCGACTATACCGAAAGTTATACCGACCAGATGCTCCGCTATTCTGATGAATACGGAACTCTGTAATGGGGTATAAGTGGTTCCATTTCGGTTTTTATGACCCATCTTGCCTTTATGGTATAATTCCAAGAAAAAACAATATGGCAGACAACAAAGACGAACAGTTCCCTGTGGTGGACGAGGAAGGTAATATCCTCGGAACGGTCAGCAGGGGGCATGCCCACGATGGTAGTAAGATACTACATCCTGTGGTACACCTGCATGTGTTTAACAGTCATGGCGAACTTTATCTTCAGCACCGACCTCAATGGAAAGACATCCAGCCCGATAGATGGGATACGGCATGCGGTGGACACGTCGACCTGGGCGAAAATGTAGAGCAAGCCTTGCGGCGTGAGGTGAGGGAAGAACTGGGAATCACCGACTTCTCTCCTGTGCCAATGGGGCATTATGTGTTTGAAAGCCAAAGGGAATGCGAGCTTGTCTATGTGCATCGCTGTGTCTATGATGGGGAGGTTATGCCTAATGTGGAGGAACTTGACGGCGGTAGATTTTGGACTCCATCAGAGATAGTGGAGAATATCGGTAAGGGTGTTTTCACTCCCAACTTTGAGAATGAATACATGAAATATTTTGCGGCACACAATTGAGGTGGGCTATGTGCGGGTTGTAACCAGTATGTATTACATCGTTTTTCCTGCTTTCATGGCACATTGATAAAGTATTGACAACTTGCACATTCAACAACTTGTGCAAGTTGTTTTTTTACTCTTGTTATGACACAAAAAACCGTCAAGTTTGAAACTTGACGGTAATTCTCTCATTTTTCGTCCGTAGAGTAATACTGGATTACTTTGCAGAATCAGCAGCAGCTGAGTCAGTAGCAACTGTGTCAACTGAATCAACAGTTGTTGTGTCAACAGAGTCAGTAGACTCAGTGTTAGCCTTTGTGTTACCACCGCAAGATGCGAAAGAGATAGCTGCGATAGCTACGAACATCAAAACCAATTTCTTCATTTTCTTTGCTTTTTAAATCTGTAAAACAATCGTTGTTTATTAAAACGATGCAAAGGTAAGTATTTTTTCAATACGTTGTTCTTTTTTTTAGCTATTTTTTTTCATGTTTTTTGTAACATTTTTATATGTCTTTGTGTATTAATCATTTATAAAGTGCTAACAAAGGTTAAAGATATTTGAACCTTTAATATTCCTATATAAAAGCCGTTTTAGTAATGTGTAAAAAATAACTTGAGCATTTTTTTTGATTCGCGAAATGTGCCAACGACGGGCTGAAAGGGCAAATCTGCTCAAGTTATTTTTTACACATTACTAAACTGGATGCGTTACCCTCGC
>CAVCGV010000059.1:0-18872 GCA_963601815.1 bacterium | reverse complement strand
TTGTAGAGGCCAATCCATTCGTTTTATAAACGCTGCAAGTTAACATACTTATCTTACTTTAATCTTCCACGACGCAGAACTTATCTTCCGTGACGCAGAACTTGTGTACCACGACGTGGAACTTATCTTTCACGACGTGGAAGATAGAATACCCCTATCTTCATAGGTTTGGCATAGTGTAATAATGAATCGACAGCATAGGGCGGTGCTGAAAATCTCAATGAGTGTGGTCAGACTGTTCTCAATTCTTGTGTCAAAACAACGCAAGTTATTTTTTAGTCCTTGCCGTCTCGAAATGTTTATCGAGGATTTCTGCCTTGTGCGCGCCTACGACGGACGTAAGTTCCTCAATGCTTGCTTCTTTTATCCTTTTTACGCTCTTGAAGGTACTTAGCAGGGCGTCCTTGGCCTTCGGGCCTATGCCCTTGATGTCGTCCAACTCGGAGTGCAGGGCGTGCTTGCTGCGTTTGTCGCGGTGGAAGGTGATGGCGTATCGGTGAACCTCGTCCTGTATCTGCGTCAACACCTTGAAAAGCTCGCTCTCAGGTGGTAAGGCTACCGTCTGTGGGGGGAAACCGTAGAGGAGTTCGTTGGTGCGGTGCCGGTCGTCCTTCGCAAGTCCGGCGATAGGGATGTTGAGGTGCAGTTCGTCTATCACTACCTTGTGTACTACGTCCATTTGCCCCTTGCCGCCATCTGTAATGATAAGGTCTGGCAGGGGAGTTTCATCCTCTATCATGCGGCTGTAGCGACGTCTTACCACTTCTTGCATAGACGCATAATCATCAGGTCCTACTACAGTCTTGATGTTGTATTTGCGATAGTCTTTGCGTGATGGTTTCATTCCTTTATATACTATACATCCAGCCACGGCATCGGTACCCGAGATGTTGGAGTTGTCGAAACATTCTATCTGGTAAGGTAGCTTGGGAAGCTTTAACTTTGCCTGTAATTCCTTCATCAGTCGGGTCTGTTTTTGTTCGGGATTTAGTTTTTCTGCCTGCTTCAGACGGTCGAACTTGTACTGTTTGCCGTTCATCTCAGAAAGGTCCAACAGGTGCTTCTTGTCGCCTCTTTGTGGTACGAAGAAGGTTGCATCTTTCAGCTTCCATTCCATCTCGAAGGGGACGATAATTTCCTTGGAAGTGGAGTGAAAACGCTCTCTAATTTCCGGTATGGCTGTAATCAAAAGCTCTTCATCACTCTCGTCCAGCTTTCGCTTGTATTCGTATGTAAAGCTCTGGTTGATGGTGCCGTTCTTTACGTGGATATAGTTGATGAAGGCATTCTTGTTGACGTCATCGTTGACGATGGAGAATACGTCTACGTCTGTGATGGTGTGGCTTACAACTTCGCTCTTTGCTTCAAATTCGTCCAGCAGCAAGTATTTGCGCTTGTATTCTTCTGCTACCTCGAACTTCAGTATTTCTGCGTTTTTCATCATCATGTCGTAGAGGTATTTGCTTACTTCGCGCGTATTGCCTTTCAGAATTTCGCGTGCCTGCCGCATGTTTTCTTGATATTCCTGGTAACTCTGCTTGTTTATGCAAGGAGCACCACAGTTGTGGATATGATATTCCAGACATGCCTTGTATTTGCCTTCAGCTATGCCTTGTTCTGTGATGGGGAAACGGCAGGTGCGCGGCTTGTAGAGCTTCTTGATAATCTCAAGAACGGCGTACATGCTGCCCAGATGAGGATATGGTCCGAAGAAAGTACCAAATTTCTTGTTGACGTTTCGGGTCTTGAAAATACGCGGGAAATACTCGTTTGTGACACAAATGGAAGGGTAGGTCTTGCCGTCTTTCAGCAAGACATTATATTTTGGGTTGTATTTTTTTATCAGACTATTCTCTAAGAGTAAGGCGTCTTCTTCCGTGTTTACGACGGTGTATGAAATGTCGAAAATCTTCGAAACAAGTACTTTCGTCTTGTATCTGTCCACTTCCTTGTGGAAGTAAGACGATACCCTGCGCTTTAGGTTTTTTGCCTTGCCTACGTAGATAATGGTATGGTTTTCGTCGTAGTATTGGTAGCTGCCGGGCTTTTCAGGCATGCTTAAAACTATATTTTTAAGTCGAGCCAAGCGCTCTTCGTTTTCTTGTTTAGTCATTTGGTACAACTCTTTCTAAATAAAGAATGTATGAAAGTAATGTTTCACGTGAAACTTCTGGCGGTTAGACACCGTTCGTGTGCCGGCTATAGTGCGCAGCTTCCATTTATAAGTTTGACGTTGGACTTTTTGCGCCGTTATAAGATTAAAGCACGTATGCGTTGTGGCTGGCATACGTGCTTTGTTTCGGAAGTTTACAACTGCATAAGTGTTGATACTTCTACGTCCTTGTCGAAGATATTGCGGCCTTCAAAGTTCTCGTTTACGAGTTCTATGATGAAGTTGGCGTACACCTTTTTGGGGTTGAACTTCTTGACGAGGTCGCAAGCTGCTTTCATGGTTCCGCCCGTAGCAAGCAGGTCGTCGTGTAGGAGTACAACATCATTTTCGTTGATGGCATCCTCGTGTATTTCGATGGTGTCGATGCCGTATTCTTTAGCATAACTTTCCTGTACAGTTTTGCAAGGGAGTTTTCCGGGTTTTCTGCAAAGTACCACGCCTGCGCCGAGGCGAATTGCCAATGCGGAAGACATGACAAATCCGCGCGATTCGATGCCCACAATCTTCGTTATTCCCTTGTCTTTGTAGATTTCGTACATCTCGTCGCTGAGCTCTTTTAAGGCTTCCGGATTCTTGAATAGGGTGGTTACGTCACGGAAATTCACACCCTTGATGGGCCAGTCTGGTATGCAACGCAGATTGTCCATTAATACCTTGTTGTTCATTTTTTTTCTTGTTTGTTTTTTATGATTTAATTATTCTTTCTGTTGCCTCTTTGTCTTGTTTCTTCTTGTCTAAAGACGCTTTCTTTTGTATGTATTCTTCGGACGGTTTGAACGCTTTCTGCCTTTCTCTTGTATGCATGTTTCACGTGTACCTAAAGTATTACTTTAATCGTAAAATACTTGATGTAACCGGTGGTAACCATCTATTTCTTAAAGTCTTACGATGTGGCCTGTTTCACGTGAAACATCCTTGTTGTTTATCTTCCGAGTAACACGAGCAAAACGTTAATGTCGCTTGGCGATACGCCTGGAATGCGGCTTGCTTGCGCTAAGGTTTCGGGGTTGATACGGCTCAATTTTTGCCTGCCTTCTGTCGAGATTTCGTGCAGTGTGGTATAGTCGAAGTGTCCTCTTATTTTGATGTCTTCGAGCCTATGCATTTTGTCTGCAACGAGGCGTTCGCGCTCTATATACCCCTTGTACTTTATTTTGATTTCAGCAGCCTCTGCAATCTCTTCTTTTCGGTTGGTTGGCGCGTTTAACGCTTCTTTTAGTTCGGGTATGATTTCGGAGAGATTTGCAAGCGTGAGGTGAGGGCGGGCTATGAGGTCGACAAGTTTGCATCCGGCGCGGAGTGGGGTGGTACCGAGAGCTTCGAGTTTTGGATTTATCTCGTCTTTCTTGATGGGGTGGTTTGCACAGAAGTCGATGATTCTTTCGATTCCATTCTTTTTCTCCATCCACCAGTCATAGCGGTCGCGTTTTGCTATTCCCAGTTCGTATGCCTTCTCGGTGAGGCGTGCGTCAGCATCGTCTTGGCGCAGCAAGATGCGGTATTCGGCTCGGGAGGTGAACATGCGGTATGGTTCGTCCACGCCCTTCGTGGTGAGGTCGTCTATGAGTACGCCGATGTAGCTCTCGTCTCGCTGCATCTCGAATGTTTTGTTGCCTGTGCAGTGGAGTGCTGCATTGATGCCAGCAACGGTTCCCTGTCCGCCTGCCTCTTCGTATCCGGTAGTTCCGTTTACTTGTCCGGCAAAGAATAGTCCTTTTATTATTTTAGACTCCAGTGAGCGGTTGAGCTGTGTGGGGTCAAAGTAGTCGTATTCGATAGCATAGCCTGGACGGTAAATCTTCGCGTCGCGTAGGGCCGGTATCTCGTGGAGCGCTTTCAGCTGTATGTCCATCGGCATGCTTGAGGAGAATCCGTTCAGGTACATCTCGTTAGTGTTCTCGCCTTCCGGTTCCAGAAAGAGCGGATGCTGGTCCTTGTTCGGGAAGGTAACGAGTTTCGTTTCGATGCTCGGACAGTAGCGCGGACCTGTGCTCTGTATCTGTCCATTATATAATGGTGAGTCGGCGAGGCCGCTTTTTAGTGTCTCGTGCACCTTGCTGTTGGTGTAGCATGTCCAGCAAGGCAACTGTTTCAGTACTCTGTTACCGCCCATGTAAGAAAACTGATGAAAGCCCGTGTCGCCGGCTTGCTCTTCCATGTCTTCGAAATGAACGCTACGGCTGTCAATACGCACGGGCGTTCCTGTTTTCATTCTTGCGGATGTGATGCCCCATCTTGTGATGCTCTCCGTGAAATGGTGTACGGCAGGTTCGGCGCACCGTCCGCCCTCCACCTTTTTCCTGCCAACGTGCATCAGGCCGTTGAGGAAGGTGCCGGCGGTAACGATAACACTTTTGGCGCGGAACTCTGCCCCCCAGACGGTGAGCACCCCGACGGCTTCCCCATTTTCTACGAGCAGCTCGTTGGCTTGGTCTTGCCAGATATCGAGGTTGTCTGTGTGGTCGAGGAGGGTGCGCCACTCCCATATAAACTTTCCGCGGTCGCACTGTGCACGAGGACTCCATACGGCGGGGCCCTTCCCGATGTTAAGCATACGGAACTGTATGGTGCTTTTGTCTGTAACGATACCCATCTGTCCGCCCAGCGCGTCAATCTCGCGTACAATCTGGCCTTTGGCAATGCCGCCGACGGCAGGGTTGCAGCTCATCTGCCCAATCTTGTTCATATCCATTGTAATAAGGCAGGTCTTGGCTCCCATGTTGGCGGAGGCTGCTGCTGCTTCACATCCTGCATGCCCACCGCCAATGACTATCACGTCATACTTGAAAATCATAATTTATACTGTTTCTAATTTTCGGCAAAAGTAAGAAATAAAATTGAATTTTTGGAAAAAACACTTTGAATTATCGTGAATTTATAGTAATTTTGCAGCAAAGTTGCAAGGGCCTACCTAAATGTAGGTATTTTGGGTCGTGACGACTCGTTGTAGCTCGGAAACAATATAAAAGTGGACATAAATTAGTTTCAAACAGTTAAATATTTAAAAATCAATCATTTATGTGGTTAATCAATTCATCTATTGGTAGAAAGGTAGTGATGTCGGTAACTGGTATCGCGCTTATTCTATTTTTGACATTCCACGGTTGCATGAATGTTGTAGCCCTCTTCTCAGGAAAGGCTTATGACATGATTTGCGGTGCCTTGGGTGCTAACTGGTATGCCGTTGCTGCAACATTGGGTTTGGCAGCTTTGGCAGTGATTCACATCGTTTACGCTTTCATCCTTACGGCACAAAACCGTCGTGCCCGCGGTAACCAGCGTTACGAGGTGACAAACAAGCCTGAGAAGGTAGAGTGGGCCAGTCAGAACATGTTGGTGCTCGGTATTGTTGTAGTTCTCGGCTTGTTGCTGCATCTCTTCAATTTCTGGTACAACATGATGTTTGCCGAGCTCCTCGGTACCAGTTTCGGCGGTCATGAGCCAACAGAGGGTTTCGCCTTCATCCAGGACACCTTCGCCAACCCTGTCTTTGTAGTTCTCTACATCATTTGGTTGGTTGCTCTTTGGTTTCACCTTACACACGGTTTCTGGAGTGCGCTTCAGACTCTCGGCTGGAGCGGCAAGATTTGGTTCTGCCGTTGGAAGGTAATCGGTACGGTTTACGCTACTGTCCTGATTCTTCTCTTCATCGTTGTCGTATTGGCATTCGCTATCGGTTGCGCTCCCTCATTGTGCTGTGCAGCTTAATTCGTGTTATCATTAAGAATTGAAAAAAGATTATGGCAAAAACATTAAATTCCAGAATACCTGAAGGACCGGTTGCTGAGAAGTGGACCAATTATAAGGCACATCAGCGTTTGGTTAACCCTAAGAATAAGTTGAAGCTCGATGTCATTGTCGTAGGTACTGGCTTGGCTGGTGCCTCTGCTGCCGCTTCTCTCGGCGAGATGGGTTTCAATGTCCTCAACTTCTGCATCCAGGACTCTCCACGCCGTGCTCACTCCATCGCAGCACAGGGTGGTATCAATGCAGCTAAGAATTACCAGAACGACGGTGACTCTGTTTACCGTCTTTTCTACGATACAGTAAAGGGTGGTGACTATCGTGCCCGTGAGGCCAACGTCTATCGCTTGGCTGAGGTGAGCAACGATATCATCGACCAGTGTGTGGCTCAGGGCGTACCTTTCGCTCGTGAGTACGGTGGTATGTTGGCCAACCGTTCTTTCGGTGGTGCTCAGGTTTCACGTACATTTTATGCTAAGGGCCAGACCGGTCAGCAGCTTCTTCTTGGTGCTTACTCTTCATTGAGCCGCCAGGTAGAGGTGGGCAAGGTAAAGCTCTATACCCGTTACGAGATGGAGGACGTGGTAATCGTTGATGGCCATGCTCGTGGTATTATTGCCAAGAACTTGATTACTGGCGAGTTAGAGCGTTTTTCTGCCAATGCCGTAGTTATCGCTACTGGTGGTTATGGCAACGCTTACTTCCTCTCTACCAACGCTATGGGGTGTAACTGTACTGCTGCCATCCAGTGCTACCGCAAGGGTGCAGACTTCGCCAACCCGTCTTATGTTCAGATTCACCCAACCTGTATTCCTGTACACGGTACCAACCAGAGTAAGTTGACCTTGATGTCAGAGTCTCTCCGTAACGATGGCCGTATCTGGGTTCCCAAGAAGTTGGAGGATGCCAAGGCTTTGCAGGCTGGCACCAAGAAGGGTTCTGATATTCCTGAGGAAGACCGCGACTACTACTTGGAGCGCCGTTACCCCGCATTCGGTAACCTCGTGCCTCGTGATGTGGCTTCTCGTGCAGCCAAGGAGCGTTGCGACAAGGGCTATGGTGTGAACAACACAGGTCTTGCCGTGTTCCTCGATTTCTCTGAGTCTATCAACCGTCTCGGCATCGACGTAATCCTGCAGCGTTACGGCAACCTCTTCGATATGTACGAGGAGATTACAGACGTTAACCCTGGCGAGCTTGCCAATGAGATTAACGGTGAGAAGTACTACAACCCAATGATGATCTTCCCTGCCATCCACTATACTATGGGTGGTATCTGGGTAGACTATGAGTTGATGACCTCTATCCCTGGCCTCTTCGCCATCGGCGAGTGTAACTTCTCCGACCATGGTGCCAACCGTCTCGGTGCATCTGCCTTGATGCAGGGCTTGGCCGACGGTTACTTCGTATTGCCATACACCATCCAGAACTACTTGGCCGACCAGGCTCTCTGGCCACGCCTCTCTACCGACCTGCCAGAGTTTGCTGAGGCAGAGGCTGGTGTACAGAAGGAAATCGACCGTCTGATGGGTATCCAGGGCAAGCGTTCTGTAGACTCTATCCACAAGGAGTTGGGTCACATCCTTTGGGAGCATGTAGGTATGGGCCGTACCAAGGAAGGTCTTGAGGAAGGCTTGAAGAAGATGAAGGCTCTCCGCGACGAATTCAACAAGAACCTCTTCATCCCAGGCAAGAAGGAAGGCTTGAACGTGGAGCTTGACAAGGCTATCCACCTGCGCGACTTCATCGTAATGGGCGAACTGATTGCCTACGACGCATTGCACCGTAACGAGAGCTGTGGTGGTCACTTCCGCGAGGAGTATCAGACAGAAGAGGGCGAGGCCAAGCGCGACGACGAGAACTTCTTCTACGTAGGCTGCTGGGAGTACCAGGGCGACGACACCAAGGCCCCAGAGCTTATCAAGGAGCCTCTCGAGTACGAGGCAATTAAGGTACAGACAAGAAATTACAAGAACTAAAAAGCGAACAAGACAATGGCAAGAAATATAAGTTTCACAGTAAAGTATTGGAAGCAGGACGGCCCTCATGCTCAGGGTCACTTCGATACACACGAGATGAAGAACATCCCGGATGACACCTCATTCCTTGAGATGCTCGACATTCTGAACGAGGAGCTCATTGCATCTGGTCAGGAGCCTTTCGTCTTCGACCACGACTGCCGCGAGGGTATCTGCGGTATGTGCTCTCTCTACATCAACGGTACTCCACACGGCAAGACAGAGCGTGGCGCTACTACCTGTCAGCTCTACATGCGTCGTTTCAACGACGGTGACGTGATTACCGTCGAGCCTTGGCGCTCTGCCGGTTTCCCCATCATCAAGGACTGTATGGTAGACCGTTCTGCATTCGACAAGATTATCCAGGCTGGCGGTTATACCAGCATCCGTACAGGCCAGGCCCAGGATGCCAATGCTATCCTTATTCCTAAGGAAAATGCAGACGAGGCTATGGACTGCGCTACATGTATCGGTTGCGGTGCTTGTGTTGCAGCTTGCAAAAACGGCTCTGCGATGCTCTTTGTCAGCTCCAAAGTTAGCCAGTTTGCTCTCCTCCCACAGGGTCGCGTAGAGGCTGCTACGCGTGCTAAAAAGATGATTGCGCGTATGGATGAGCTGGGCTTCGGTAACTGTACCAACACTCGCGCTTGTGAGGCTGTATGTCCCAAGAACGAGTCTATCTCCAACATCGCCCGCCTGAACCGTGAGTTCATCAAGGCTAAGTTGGCTGATTAATATTTGACGAAAACTTCCCTCTCTCGGCTCTTATGTCTGCCGTAACAGGCATGATGAGTTGAGGATGGAATAAAAGATCGCGGGTGAAATGTCATTCTTGGCTTTTCACCCGCTTTTTGATATATGTAGCGTGTTCTCTGCATGGTAAAACTTCTTCTTTAGACGCTTTTTCCTTGTGACTTTTATCCGCGGTATTCGCTGGGTGTCTTTCCCGTGCTTGCTTTGAAGCACTTGCTGAAGTATTTAGGGTCGGAAAAGCCACAGTCGTATGCTACCTCGTTGATGGTCTTTTCGCAGTCTTTCAGTAATATTTCTGCACGGCGTATGCGTGCCTCACGCAGCAGTTCTATAGGAGTAATGCCGAAAAACAGTTTCGTTTTTCTGTTCAGTCCTGAACGGCTAACTGCCAGTTCGGAAGCCATACCGTCTATGTTTGCGTCCGAGTCGGAGATATGTTTCTCCACAAAGGCGAGTACTTTTTGCATGAAGGCATCGTCGCGCGGACTGATTTCCGCTTTGGCTACAGCCTCGCTGTGAGCCTTTTCCTGTAGGTCTTTTTCCTGCGTGGTCGGGTTTACAAGCGCGAGGTATACCTCAAGCAGTTCCCTATGTTTTTTCTTGATGCGGTGTACATATATGCCCGTAACGATAGTAATGCCCAGTATGGCGGCAATAATGCCTGCTATGGTGAGCTTTCCCCAGCCCGATTGCCAGAAAGTAGGTTTTACGATGATATCGAGGGTACGTATGTTGTCTGTCCATTCTCCGTAGCCGTTGGTAGAACGGATTTCGAGTTGTATGGTACCCGGACTTAGATCAGCCAGTATGATACTGTGCCCTGTGCCCAGATAGGTCCAGTCTTTGCTTCCCTCCTTGCGGAAAGCATAGTTGATGAGTTCGGACGAAGAATAGTTGAGACGTGCGAAATTGATGTTTATATCCTTGCGCCCTGGGGGGAGGACGATAGTTCCGGTACGGTTGATGTCGTATATCGTCTTTTCGCCCGGAATAATGGCACTCGTAATTACCAGAGGGGCATTGGGTGTCTGTTCTGCCTGCCTGTTGGGGGCTAATGAAATAGTGCCATTATCCAGTGCTATTAGCCATTGCCCGTTCTGTTGGCGTATGGGTTGTGTGTTGACAAAGGCAAGCCGTTCGTTTGCCAACAGCAGAGACGATTCGCATTCCTCGCCCACATTCGTCTGAAATCTTATTAGTTTGTCCGGTGCGATGACATACAGTTGACTGTTGTCTTCGAACATGCGCAGCGCACAGTCGGTACCTCCTCCGTTCTCTGTATTATAGTGCAGAAAACCCAGTTGGCTGTCCATGAGGTTGCCTGATACAATCTGGTTGACGCCGTTACTTTCCGTGCATACAAAGACACGCTGGCGCGAATCTTCAAATATGCTGTTTATGGAACCACATCCGAGACTTGAAGCTCTGTCTGCCTCCCGCAAGTGGCGTCTGAAGGATATTTTCTTTACGTCCTGTGCGCTTATATCGGCCAGCAAGAGTCCTTCCTTGGTTCCCACCAGCAGTTTGTTGTCGTGTGTAAGGCACAGGGACGTTGTGCGCAGCGTAAAGTCCGAAGACAGTCCGTCCAGACCATGTCCGGTATAGTATGCTTGTGGTGTGTCGCTTTCTGGTTGTGTAATACAATTGACGCCGCCACTGATGGTGGCCACCCACAGTCTTCCTCTTTTGTCTAACAGCATGTCGTGTATGTCGTTGCTGTTGAGTAGGTGGGCGAAATGCGTTACGTGGTATGTGCCGTCAGCTTTTGGCGATAGCCGATAGAGTCCTTCCGGCTTGCATCCCAACCAGATGTTGTTGTGCCTGTCCTGCGCCATGCAGTATACTTTGCCTCCGAACGAGCAATATTCTTGTTGGATGCGGCCCTTGGGGTTGAGATATCCGGTAAGCTGCCGTGCCGTGTCGTAAATCCTCACCGTGCCGCCTTCTCTTCCGCTTATCCAGTAATGCCCCGTATGATCGTACATCATGGCTTTTGTTGTTTCAGACTGTACCGGACACGGCAATGTCGTGAAGTTGGGCTGTCTGAACGAGAGACGGAAAACACCATGTGCGGTTCTAAACCACACATTGTCTTTGTTGTCGCAGAAGAAATTGGTTCCCTTTGCCATACTGGGCGAACTTGCCGGGTGCTTTATCAAGGTGTCGCTGTTCTTCTCAAGACAATAGATGGTTCCGGAGTCGTCAATAAACCACATGTTGCCTGCATGGTCTATATACCAATAGGCATGATAAAGTACCGACAGGTTGAGTTTACGGTACAACTTGCCGCCAGTGAAACCTAACAGGAGTCCCTCTCTGCTCAGAATCCATAGATTCCCGTCCCCGTCTTCACGTATGTCCTTGGTAAGGTAGGTGAAGTTATCGCATGTCAAGTTCCCATCGCTCGTGTTGAGCACGCATAGATGGGTATTGGTAATGATGCCCAGCCTGTTACCGCTCATCCCTTTTATCTCCAGTATGTTGCCGGGGATAGAAGAGGTTCGCAAGCGTATTATCCGGTTGGTGGCTTTGTCGTAATAGCATAGTTTGCCGCCCTGTGTTACAATCCATGTCTTGTTGCCGGAGTTGGCTATGGAACGAAAGCTGCAGGGAACTACCGAGAGGTGCCTTTCCCTGTATATATAAGTACGGTTAGTGCCTATGAGCCATGTCTCGCAGCCTGTTCCTGCTACGATCGTGTTTATTTTGCCTACTCCCTGCAGTACAGTTTTAGCACTGTTGCCAGGACAGGAGTCTGCGATGCAGATGTATTTGCCGTCATCTGTTATCAGCCATGTAGCTCCGTTGCGCGTTGCCCTTATACGTTTTATACTGTAGGTACAACTGTCAGTTTTCTCCAGAGCAGACAGCACATCAGTAAACTGGCATTTGTGCGTGTCGAAGTGTAGTACCCTGCTTTCTATCTGGCACCATATGTTTCCGAGCGAGTCGAAGGCTCCGCGGTTAATGTTGTCCGACTGTACGCCGATGCCGTCGCCGGGGTGAGTCTTGAAGACGTCAAAGTCATATCCGTCAAAGCGGCAGATGCCGTTGGTAGTGGCAAGCCATATCATACCATCTTCCCCTTGCAGAATACGGTTGGTGGAACTGGCAATCCTGTTCAGTTCGTCATAATGGGTAACCTCACATCGTGGTTGGGCCGTCGATATCAGGGGAAACAGCAAGGTGGAAAGGTACAGGAGATACCTTCTATAGTGTTTAGGTTGTAGGCAACGCATAAAAACGTCTTTTGCTTTTAGGTTTAAGGCGTGTTCTATAATCCACGCATAGTTACTTCTTTTTCAGGTGGGTTTCTCTTTGTGTGTTTTAAGAACCCGCCTTAACTAAACAAAAGACGTTTGGTAAAATAGTATGTAATCATACCGCAGCAAAAAACTACGGCTTGTGCATCAGCATGGTATGTACTATGATGGCACCATTTCCGCCGTCCGAACCATAGGCACTCGCCTCCTTCATTACTTCCACATAGTCCACATCGTTGAGGTTCAGCCCCTCGAATGAGGGTACGGTAACACCGTCTATCAGGAACAGCGGCTTTTGCGATGCCATGATGCTGCGTTCTCCGCGCATGGATACGTCCTGGTTGGCTCCTCCCAGTCCAGACGTTCCGGTAATGTTCAGTCCCGGTATGCGTCCTTGCAGGGCAGAAAGCACATCCTGGAAACCGCTGCGGCGCAGTTCTTCGCCCGAGATATAATTGCTCACGCCCGTGTGTTCGCGTCGGCTTATGAAGCCAAAACCGATATCGACAAGTTGCTTGTCCTCCTCGGTCTGTATATTGTCATTTTCTATTTTTATGACGATACTCTTCTTGCCGTTTACCGGCACGAGCAGTTCCTTCTTCTTTACCTTGACGTGAAGCGTGTCGCCAGCGGAAACATCAGTAAGACCAAACTTTCCCTGCCTGTCAGACAGGCAGTAGTCGCGTGCCGACTTAGTCCAGATGCGTGCGTTCTTCACTCCCTTCCCGTTGGCATCCTGCAGGATGCCGTTAAAGGGAATCTTTCCCTGAGCTTCACAGCCCAGGGAAATCAGTAAACCTAAAAGTGTTATTACAATCTTCATACCTTGGTAATCATTCTATTCCGTCAAGACCGCTTGTTGCCGTCGATCCGTATCCGTTGTCACCATATTCCTCCTTGTTGAGGATGGTGGACAGGAAGTCGTAGGAAATGGGGCGGTTGTAGTTTACTTTAGTGAAAGATTTAGCAGCGCGCTTGTTGTACAGGGCAAGGCGTTTCTCGAAGGCATTGTGCCGTTTGAGCAATGCCCAGCGTGTAAACTCGCCGCACAGTTCGCGTGCATATTCGTCGAATATGTCATCTTCTGTGGCTGTGGCCAGTTTCCATGTCGACTCAGGTACCCCTTTTCGTGCGGCACGCAGTCGCAGTACATTCAGGTATTCGGCAGCTTTCGCACCATTGCCCAACTGCTGCTCTGCTTCTGCAGCCAAGAGGTAAACCTCTGCCATGCGCATCACGTACATGTCGCCCGTCTTAATCTGCAGGTTGCCGCTATAGAACACACCCTCGTACGACCAGTTGAACTTGATGAGGCCCGGGCAGGCTGCTGATGAGGTAAGGCCGTTGCCGATGTTGACCGGGTTACCAGCCTCGCTGCCTTGTGCCACGCCGCCGTATGGCAAGCCGTTCGAGTCGTATAGATCACGTATAACTACCACGGGATAAATGATGTTGCTCTTGTCAGCCAAAGGCTCGTGTACGAACAGCGTGTTGATGCGGTCGTCGTCTGCTGCCACAGGATAGGGAACGGCGTAAGCCTTGGTTGTTTCTGTATATCCGTTTACTCCTGCCAGGTACGACGAAGGAGCCACGGTGAGCAGGTTGTCCTTGTTGCCGGAATGGTCTCCCTTTGCCCATATCTTGGCAGGGAACTGGTTGCCTGCGTATGTCGAGGGAATACCGTTGCAGTCGGCATACGGATAGATGGTCTTGCCTATCATGTTGGCGTCAATGTCGTATTTGGCACACTTGGCAGAATCCAGCTTCAGCTGTCCCTGTTGGTATGTACCCCATCCGCACTGTACTGCAGACCATTCCCCCCAGGCATACTGGAAGGAGTATTCCCAGCGGCGGTCCCATTCCGGGTTGAAGCAATACATGAGGTATTTGGACGGCATCCAGCTCTGTGCATTCAGACGCCCGTAGAAATATCCTTTGTCCGACGGCTTGTGGTTCTTGTTCCAGAAGTCGGAATAAAAACCGCCGCTTGAGTATGCTGCCAGCTTGTTGGCTTTGGCAGCATACTGCCATGTAGCGCTGTTGGCGTCCGGACCAGCTGCCACTATCAGCGCCTCCAGGTTGTAGCGGTTGTTGGCATCAGCCCACATGTCTGCTATGTCCTCATAGAGATATGCGTTGTAGGCAGCAGCGTTGGCTATCAGTTCTTCTGCCGTCTGTGCAGCCAGTTGCCAGTATTGCTGGGCGTCGCCATACTTGCTTTGTCCCAATCCGGCACGCTGTGCATATACACGGGCAAGGAGTCCGATGGCCGATTTCTTGGTCATACGGGCATAGTTTCCGTCTGTAGGCGTTACGGGCAGGTCGGCAATGGCTTCGGTCAGATCCTTTATGATTTGGTCGTATATCACTTTCTCGCTGGAGCGTTTGGGACGCAGCTCCACATAGCTGGTAATACTTGAGCTACTTGCCAGATTAAGCGTTACAGGTCCGTAGTGGGCTACCAGAATGGAGTAATAGAGTGCGCGCAGCGTCTTGGTTTCAGCCACCAGTATCTTGACCTTCTCTGCATCTCCGTCTTTCAGGCCGCTTGCCTCGTTGATGACGGTATTGCAGTTGGATATGAGCGAGTAGCACTGTAAGAATACCTTTTGTGTGGTGTTGTAGCTACTGGTAAGGTCTTCGTAGTTGAATACCTGTTTGTAACCGGTGCCGTTGCTTTTTGCCAGCCAGAGGTCTGTTCCGCCTTCCGACTCGAAGAGCCAGTCGGAGGCAGTATAGAGCTGGTCGTTGAGGGCAGTATAGCACGAAGCTTGCAGTCCGCTCCATGTCTCATACGAAGAGATGGTGGCATCGCCGGCACTTGGGTTCACCTCGTCGAGTTCGCACGAGCCGAGCATTAAGACGGCGCAGGCCATGTATGTGAAGAGTTTTATATGCTTTTTCATGTTGAGTGCATGTTTGTAATGTTGTTATAATGCTGTTAGAAAGACACGTTGAGGCCGAATACCAGTTGTTTGGTCAACGGGAAGTCGAGCGAGCCGGCCATTTCCGGGTCATAGCCTTCGAGCAGATGGCTGCTGGCGTGTACCAACGGGTTGGTAATGGTACCATAGATGCGCAGGTTTTGCAGACGGATTTTCCTGCAGATGTTCTGGGGTAGTGTGTAGCCCAAGGTGATGTTCTTTATTTTGAAGAACGATCCGTCTACATATGCCAGCGACGTAAAGTATTGGTCGTCTTTCCAGTTTCTGGAGGAGTTCAGGGCTGGGAAGTCGTTGCTCGGGTTGGTTGAGGTCCAGTAGTCGAAGTGTGCGGGGAACGAACCGCCCGATGATGAATACCATGTGATGGGATCGTAGTAGAACATCTGTCCGTGTCTCCAGTACATGTAGATACTGAGGTCTATGCCTTTCCAGGTAAAGGTGTTCTGGAAGCCGAGCGACCAGTCGGGCGAACTGTGTCCTATTATCTGCTTGTCGTTGTCGTTTACCGAGTAGGTGTTGTCTGCGGTGTATCTTACTGTCTTTATTTCGCCGTTCTCGTCGGGGTACGACTTCTCCCATACACCGTCGCTTATCTTCTGCATGTTGGGCACGTTCACCTTTAGGTCACCGGGCTGTTTGCCGAAGACAGCAGCGTCAGCCTCCTCGCCGTATTGCCATACGCCATCTATCTTGTAGGTACGGAACGAGCGAATGGGGTCGCCTACATGGAGTGTATAATTGCCGTTGGTGATAAACTCTGAAGCTCCTTCTCCGAGGTCGGTCACTTTCTCCTTGTTCTTGGAGAAGGTAATAGTGCTCTGCCACAAGAAGTCCTTGGTCTGTATGTTGCGTGTGTTCAGCGTTATTTCTATACCGCGATTGCGGGTCTTGGCAATGTTCTTGTTTACTTGGTAGGGTGTTGATGCATCGAATCCGCCATTGGTGATAGGCACGTTCTGTTTCCAGATAACTCCGGTGGTGTTTGTGATGTAGTAATCCAGGCTCAAGTCGATACGTCCGTTGAGGAATGCAGCGTCAATACCGATATTGGTGTTGCGCGAGCGTTCCCATGTCAGTTCGGCGTTGGCAAGATTCTTTCCGAAGTTGTAGGAGGTAAGTACCTGGTCACCCAGTCCTATGTTGCCTTGCTCCAGTATGGCCCATGAGTCGTAGGCGCTGATGCCTGCAGCACCCGTCTCGCCATAACCCACGCGCAGCTTGAGGTTGCTGAGCCAGTTCTGTGTGGAAGCCATGAACGGTTCGTCGCTGATGCGCCATCCTGCAGATACGGCAGGGAAGGCGTTCCATCTTACGTCCTTTGCCAGCTTGGAGTTGCCGTCATAACGTATGGAGGCAGCAAAGAGGTAACGGCTGAGGTACGAATAGTTGACACGTGCCACATAGCCCATGGTCTTGCCCATCTTGAAGTTGGAGGCAAGTGTCTTGTTGTTACCCGTCGAGGCACCCATGTTGGTCCAATAGTAGGTGTTGGAGGTGATTCCCGTGTTGCTGAGCGAGAAGCTCTCGTTTTCGGAGTTGTTATAGGTAGTTACGCCGGTAAAGGTAATGTCATGATCCTGTGCTATGTTGCAGTGGTACGTCAGGATGTTCTCCCATGTGTAGCTCCATGAGTTGTTGTTGCCGAGGCTTGCCGAGGTATAGTCGGCTGTTTCTGAGTGTGGTGCGCCTACGGCACCTGTTCCTGCCTTGTCGTAGAACTGGTATGAGCCGTAGCCTATAAACTGGCGGCTGTTGCTGAAGTTCAGGTTCAGACTGAGTCGGCTCTCCCATGTCAGGCCTTTGATGGGCTTGATGCGGATGTAAGGCTGGGCATAGAGCTTGAAACTGGTAGGATGGCTTCGGTATACGTCGCGGTCCTGGTTCAGCAGGAGGTTTACCGTTCCGTTGTCGTCATTGATAGGGTAGGGCTTCAGGTTGCCGTTCTCGTCGTAAAGCGTACCGAATGGAGAAGCCTTCATCACCTTGTCCAGTTTGCTGGACGTTTGCTCTTTCGACGTGTACGAGCCTTGTGCGTGCAGTCCTGCGGAGAACCATTTGTTGATGTCGTGGTTAATGCGTACGGTACCGGAATATACGTTGTATTCGTCGTTTTTGTACTGTCCTATTTCCTTCGAGTAGTTGAGGGAGAAATACGCCTGTGTCTTCTGTGTACCGCCGTTTACGGAGAGCGAATAGTTCTGCGTGCTGCCGGTTTGCAGCATTGCGTCTACCCAGTCTATAGTCTGACCCCTTGACAGAGCCTCCTCGCGTATCTTTGTTTCCATATCGTCATCCATAACGACGCCGGCCTCCTTCTGTGCTACATAGCGTGTACGTACCCATGTCTCGGCATCGTTCATCTTGGGCAGGGTCGACCATCCGTTCCAGCCTACGTATGTGTTGAAGTTCACGCTCAGTTTGCCTGCTTGTGCCTTCTTTGTCGTGACGAGAATCACACCGTTGGCACCCGAAGAACCATAGACGGCAGTAGAAGATGCGTCTTTCAGTACTTCGATGTTCTCGATGTCGTTAGGATTCAGCGTGTTGATGTCGCCCTCCATTCCGTCTATCAGGACAAGGGGAGAGCCTGATGCCGTAATGGATCGGTTACCGCGCAACTGCATGTCGATGCCCGAACCGGCTTGTCCCGAACTCTTGGTAATGTCGAGACCGGATACGCGTCCTTGCAGCGCCTCCATCGGGTTGCTGGACGGTGTCATCGTTATCAGTTCTTTCTTTACGCTCGATACGGCACCTGTCAGATCTGCTTTCTTCATCGTTCCGTATCCCACGGCTACAACCTCCTGCAGACCCAATACGTCGGGCTGCATGGTAATGGTGCCGCCCTTGGTGGTCTTCATCTGTTTGTATCCCGTGTAGCTCAGGGTGAGCATGGTGCCGGGCGCCACACTTAGTGTAAAGTTGCCGTTGGTGTCTGTAATGGTAGCTTTTCCCTTTCCGGCCCTTACCGTTACGCCGATAAGCGGCTCGCCGTATTCATCGAGTACTTGTCCTGTTACGCCCTTGCTCTTCTGCTGTACGGCCATCGCATGACTCGGCCCCTGTTCAGCATAGGATAGGGAAGGACTTAATGTCATAAAGGCAGAAAGCAGCATAGGCCCTACTACGAGGTGAGGAAAACCTTTGCCCGGTTCTTTCTTGTAGTTTTTAGTTAGTTTGTTCATACTGTTGTGTGTTGTTAGTTAATAGGCGTGCTTTAATGTCTTGGTCAGTGTACTTCCCCGTCAGGAAGGTTATGATGGCTGCAAAATTAGCCTAAATAATAGTTTCAAGGGTGGAAAAATGCGTCATAAAGGTCGAAAATAAGCCTATCTATCGGTTAGTTGTGCTTATTGGCGGTATTATTTCCCCGATCAAGTTTTTTTATACCCCTCAAATCCGCAACAATAAAATTGTAGGCTCAGGGATGCAACATTCTTCACCTCAGTCGGACAAAATCCTCCAAAAGGAGTGTATTTCGCAAGATAAAGACACAAAATCCCCTTACCCCACAAAGCCAGAGAGGTATAGGCATTCAAGTCCACAAAGAGAAAAGGTTAGCCATAGTCAGCATATAGTTGTCTGCCTCAAAACGGTTGCTGAACATTAAACAAATATTAAATTGTTTGAATTATACTAAAATAACGCCCTGATTTTTCCCATATATGGGAAATGCGTTTCGTTATATTTTTTGTATCTTTGCCACGGATTAAATGTAATAAAACCTAAATGAACGTAAGTATTTTTCACGACATAACCAACGCCAACCGCATGTCGAAGGACGGCCTGCTGACGCTGGCACGGCATCCGTGGCTATCTCGTCATCCAACGTACAGCGGAGGAGATACAAGCCTACCAGAAAGGCGTCATCCTCGGAGCAGACACCGGAGCCGACGACCGGCCGTTTTGAGGTGGCAACCTGGCAACCTGGCAACCGTTTTCATAAACCCCTTACGCGCGGGCAGGAAAAACGATA
>CAVCGV010000058.1:0-19034 GCA_963601815.1 bacterium | reverse complement strand
AGCAAAAACAAGAAAAATATACGTGTATAATAGAATGAGGGCGTAACCAATGTCACACCCTCAATCCAAAACTTTTTAGGAAAAAGAACGGACAGTCAGCCTTCAATGTAATCAGATCCATTGCCTATCCACAGGTGATGGCAGATACCTCCTATCCAATAGGCCAGACTCTCTCTGCTTTTTGGATGGGGGCTGCTGAATAGTTACGTATAACTTTATGTATAGAATTTATTATTATCTCCCCTTTGCAACCGTGTTGCATTACCTTCTTTGTACCTTTGCACCCGAAAAGAAGAATGTAACACATAAAAGTATCGTATTATGACTGAAACGAAACATCATCACGAGGGTTGTTGCTGCTCATGCCATGGACAGCACCATGGGCATGAACACGAGCATCACCATGAACACGAGCACGGGGAAGGAAGCCTGAAGGCGAAGTTGCTAAAAATCGCATTGACGGTAGTGCTGTTGGTAGCTGCCGTATGGGTGGAGAAAAACTTTGACTTAGCCACCTGGCAGTTGCTCATCATTTATCTGATACCTTATTTATTAATAGGGCATGAAACGCTGGGCGAAGCTTGGGAGGGTATCGAGCACGGAGACGTGTTCAACGAGAACTTCCTCATGACCATCGCCACCATTGGTGCCCTCTGCATAGGATTCTTCCCGGGAGCAGAGACAGAATTCCCCGAGGCGGTATTTGTCATGCTCTTCTTCCAGGTGGGCGAAATGTTCGAAGGTTATGCCGAGGGCAAGAGTCGCACCAGCATCTCACACCTGATGGACATTCGTCCCGATGTGGCAAACGTGGAACGCGACGGGAAGGTGGAGGTAGTATCGCCAGAAACCATCAAGATAGGCGAGACCATCGTCGTGAAGCGTGGCGAGAAGATTCCGCTCGACGGTATCGTGACGGAGGGAACAGCCCTATTGGACACTGCAGCCCTTACTGGCGAGAGCATGCCGCGCAGCATAGCGCAAGGGGACGAGATCTATTCGGGTTGCATCAACCTGAAGGGAGAGGTGAAGGTGCGTACCACCAAGACGTTCTGCGACAGTACCGCCTCCAAGGTCATCGCTTTGGTGGAGAATGCCAATGCACATAAGTCGAAGAGCGAGGCTTTCATCACGCGCTTTGCCCGTGTATACACACCGATAGTAGTCTTCGCTGCACTGGCGCTGGCTATTGTTCCACCATTGTTCGTCGGCAATTTCCCATTGTGGCTCAACAGGGCGCTGATATTCCTGGTGGTGTCGTGCCCCTGTGCCCTTGTCATCAGCGTGCCGTTGACATTCTTCAGCGGCATCGGTGGTGCATCACGCAACGGCATCCTCGTCAAGGGTGGCAACTATATGGACGCACTTGCCAAGGTGGGCACGGTGGTGTTTGACAAGACCGGAACGCTGACCCATGGCGAAGTGCTCGTGCAGGCAGACGAGGGCACTCCTGTAGTGGTGAACGACAGCATAAAGGAGGGCAGCCGTGAGGCCGTTGCCCTGCTCAAACAGATGGGCGTAGAGAAAACGGTGATGCTGACTGGCGACCATGATGCGACAGGCAAGCAGGTGGCAGAGCAGGTTGGCATAGACGAATACCATGCAGAATTGATGCCCGCCGACAAGTTGACCCACGTAGAGCAGTTGCTGGGTGAGAAACCTCAAGGCAAGTCACTTGCCTATGTAGGCGACGGCATCAACGATGCACCTGTGCTGAAGCGTGCCGATGTGGGAATAGCTATGGGAGGCCTGGGGAGTGACGCTGCCATAGAGGCTGCCGACGTGGTGCTGATGGACGACGACCCGCGCAAGATACCCCTCGCCGTAAGGATAGCCCGCCGCACCATCGGTATCGCCAACCAGAACGTGGCGTTCGCCATAGGTATCAAAGTGGCGGTATTGGTGCTTGCCACAGTGGGACTCGGAACGATGTGGATGGCGGTTTTTGCCGACGTGGGTGTCACTGTTCTTGCAGTCCTCAACGCCATGCGGGCGTTGAGGAAGGGATGATAACTTTTGATAGTTTTAGGACACGACCATACCCTAACCATAAAGTAATTTTCGTTCATGCAATATCATTAATGTTGCATGAACGTTTTTTTTCACCAAATGAATCGTTTTTTAACTACAGCACATCGGATTTTGTGTACTTTTGCCACAGAAATCAACAATGCCAATAATTAAAAACGTAAAAATTATGAATTACAACTTAATGGCCACAAAGGCAATCTGTCTCATGACGATAGCAACTGCCGCAACTTCTGCCTATGCTCAGAAGATGAACATCGAATACAAGAACGATACCACCATCATCAAGGTGGAGAATCCTACAAAGTATCTTCTGCTTCCTATCCAGGAAGAGAAGGACGAGGCGCAGGTATTGCTCTACACCGGCAGCAAGGAAGACACCTGGATGGATGTGCGCTTGGCACAGAATGGTGCCGACTACTATGTACCTTTCGCCTTGGCTCCAGCCAAGACTTCTATAAAGAATAAGGTGGCAACGGTCAAGATTCTCGGACTGAAGAAGGGTTCGCTTGCCGTGAACCTGATGAAGCTCAGCGACACCTTCGATACTACCAATACGGACTACTATCGTCCTTCCTATCACTTCACCCCACTCTACGGATGGATGAACGACCCTAACGGCATGGTGTACAAGGACGGCGAGTACCATCTCTATTTCCAGTATAATCCCTACGGCAGCAAGTGGGGCAACATGCACTGGGGCCACGCCGTGAGCAAGGACCTCTTGCATTGGGAACATCTCGACCCTGCCATTGCCCGTGACCCCGTAGGACACATCTTCTCAGGAAGTTCGGTGCTCGACAAGAAGAACACCGCAGGCTATGGCAAGGATGCCATCATCGCCATCTATACCAATAACAGCGCAAACCACGACGAGGTGCAGTGCATGGCTTACAGTACCGACAACGGCCGCACCTTTACCAAGTATGAGGGCAACCCCGTGGTGACTCCTTTCGACGGTCTGAAGGACTTCCGAGACCCTAAGGTATTCTGGTATGAGAAGGGAAAATGCTGGTTTATGATTGTCTCTGCAGACAAGGAGATGCGCCTCTACAAGTCGAAGAACCTTAAGAAGTGGGACTACGTGAGCGCTTTCGGCAAGGACATGGGACAGCAACCGTGCCAGTATGAGTGCCCCGACTTCTTCCAGCTGCCTGTAAACGGTGACAAGAAGAACATGAAGTGGGTGATGATCATGAACATCAACCCAGGCTGTATGTTTGGCGGAAGCGCTACCGAGTACTTCGTGGGCGACTTCGACGGCAAGAACTTCACTTGTGCAGACCCCAAGGACACCAAGTGGCTCGACTATGGCAAGGACCATTATGCTACCGTTACGTTCTCCAATACGGGCGACAGAGTGTTGGCGATGACATGGATGAGCAACTGGCAGTATGCTAACCTCACTCCGTTCAAGCAGAACCGTGGTGCCAACGGTTTGCCAAGAGAGTTGAAACTCTATGAGAAGGACGGCAAGTATTACATCCAGGAAGGTCCTGCTCCCGAGGTATTGGCACTGAGAAAGGTGAGCCACGATTTGGGCGACGAGACCGTAGACGGCAACAAACTCTTCAAGGGTGCCGCCGCCAATATGGACGGGGCTTTCGAAATCGAGGCAGACATTACACCTGATGCCAACGGTATTGCAGGTATCGAGATTTCCAACAACAAGCGTGAGCGTACACTCATCTACTTCGACATGAAGAAAGGGCGCATCGTAACGGACAGGACGGAGAGCGGACTTACCGACTTCGGAAAGAAATCGGTGCCTCACGACATCGAGTTGGCATGGGACAAGCAGCGTGAGGTTCAGGCCAAGTTGCCTGCCCGCGAGGTAAACTCCATCAACTACAAGAACGACTTCGCCCTCGCTACCTGGGCACCGCTGAGTCTCTGCGAGGACGGCAAGAATACTTATCATGTGGATATCTTCGTGGACAAATCATCCATAGAACTCTTCGTGGATGGCGGCCGTATCGCCATGACCAATCTCGTCTTCCCTGTGGTTCCCTACGAGAACATGAAGCTCTACACCAAGGGTGGAAAGGCTGAGTTTAAGAACGTAAAGGTTCACAAGTTGGCACTGTAACAGCTCGTTACATAATATACATATTATTGGCAGGAAGGCAACATCCCTTTCTGCCAATTGTTGTCATGAAATGCTGAGAGAACAGGAGGGTGCCATCAATAACTGTTGATGGCATCCCAAATCATGAACTGTTCTGCGACGTATCCTACCTTGCCATTGACTTTCAGCTTAAACCAGTAGCCCTTGTCCTTTTCATAGACATAGCCCAGGCAGGGGAACACCTCGGGAATCTCACCGGGGCGGTAGGCGATGGAGCCTATCTTCTTGCTGCCCTCAACAGGAAGCTGGCGCACATTAACGCGGGTTTTCACCACATCGTCGGCCAGAACGAGATAACCTTTGCCCTTCTCCGCACTGTACTCCTCGATGCGTCCCTGGCTCTTTTTTACCAGTCCATAGTCCTGTACATCCACCAAATAGCTGTCGCCGCAGTCGGCGAGGTAACGGCTCACGTTACCCTGCTTGTCTATCACCACCTTCGCCTGTTTACGGTGTGTATAGTAGGCATTGTTCTTGTCCCACTCGGGCGATGTTATGTAGATGTCGGCTGTAGGGCGGAAGTTATGGCTGTGCCACGTCACGGTGTCACCCTCGAATATCTGGGCGAAGATCATCGGCTCGCCATAATCCGACTTGATGTTGTAGAGCAAGCCTCTCTGCGGCGATGTCTTCCTGAAGGGGGTTGCAGCGAAGAGGGAGTCGGCAAGACAGAACTCGGTAAGGTCGTCGGCAGTAATATTGAGCGTGAAGTCGTCTATCTGATGGTTTGCCCATCGGGTAGCAGGAGTCAGCCAGTAGGGAATCTCGAAACTTCTCCCGACGCTGTAGCTCATGCGATAGGCATAGGTATGGTGTACGATGTTGAGCCCCTGCTTGAAGGGCGCATCGAAATAATAGGCGTAGGCATAGCCGGTCACACTGTCCAGTTCGGCATTGTAGAGGGCGTTCTCGTAGGGAACGAGAGAATCGGGTGCCTCGCCCATTCCCTTCCATTTCGTCATGTCGAGTGGTGTGAAGTCACTGTCCCCATTCTTGTTCTCGAAGGGGAAATGGCAGGCCACCAGAGCATTCCGGTTGGAGAGTTTCTGGTGGTTCATCACCACAGTAAAGTTCTTGATGAAGGGGTGAATACCTTTCTTGTTGATGGGGTCTCCCACGTTGTAGGGCGGCTGTGCTTCGAAAGCCATGGTCACGGTCTTGGGCTTGCCGTTGTTCATCAGCTCATAATACACGTCCACCCTCGCCATACTGTCCTTTCCGATAGTGATGGTGAGGATTTCCTTCGCCACGGAGATGTCTGTTTCCTTAGTAGGAACGAGGAAGCTGCCGCTGGTAAAAAACACGCCGTCGTTGGCCCAAAGTGTACTGATGCCGAGAATGGCAAAAAGATATGCTATGATGTTCCTTTTCATTGTTATGTGTTTTTAGGGTTCATACTATAAGTTAACTTCGGGAGCAAAGGTACGCATAAAGTTTGACATGCAGATGCAAAATGCCAAGTTTGTGCAGGGACGAGACTATTAATCTTATATAAAAAGAGATGAAAAACATTTGTGTTCATGTTTTTTTTGTACCTTTGCAATGGTAAAAACCGCCAAAACGAGAGAAATAAGCCTTCAAAACCTCATCAAAACGTGATAAGTATGTGCCAAAAGCTCGTCAATACGTGAATATAGAAGATTATGATGAAGAGCCTAAGTAGAATTTTCGGTCATTTAGTTTTATTTGTTGGTATTCTCCTTCTCCTTGCCTCTTGTGCAGAGCGGAGGACGGTGATTGGTGTATCCCAATGCAGCGGTGGCATCTGGCGCGAGAAAGCGAACAACGAGATGCGGTTGGCTCTATATAAATATAATAATGTGGACCTTGTGTTCGCCAATGCTGGAGACGACGGCAAAAGGCAGACTCGGCAGATAGACAGCATGATTGCCAAGAAGGTGGACTTGATAGTGGTAGCACCGGACAATGTGAATGATGTGACCCCTGCTATCGAACGGGCTTACCGTGCCAATATCCCGGTCATTCTGTTCGACAGGAAGATAAAATCGCCCCATTACACAGCCTATATCGGAGGGAACAATGTAGAGGCCGGTCGCGAAGTAGCCCTCTTTATGGCAGAGAGACTGCATGGTAAAGGCACGGTTGTCGAGATTACCGGACTGAAGAACAGTTCGCCTGTCATAGAGCGCCAACGCGGATTCCACGAGGTGATGGACAAGTATCCGGGCATTAAGATTGTTGTCTTGGAAAGTGACTGGACCATGGAACAGGCACAGCAAGTGATGAAACAATACCTGAACAAGGGTGGGCATGCAGACGGTGTGTATGGACACAACGACCTGTGTGCACTCGGCGCATTCCTGGAATGCGAGAAAAGGAACATGCAAAAACAGATGCTCTTTGTCGGAATAGACGGTCTTCCCGGTGCATGGGAAGGAGTAGACAGAGTAAAGAGAGGGCAGTTTGCCGCCACTTACGTCTACCCCACCAAAGGCGAGGAAATCGTCGCATTGGCCATGAAGATACTGAACGGAGAACCTTACAGGAAAGACAACTACATGAAGTCTTTCCTCGCCACATCGGAAAACTGCGATGCCATCGCCTTACAATATCAAGAACTGGAAGCCAAGGTGAAGGACATGAACCATATCTCGAACAGCATCGACTCTTATGCAAAGGTAACCCATCAGCAAAGATGGATAATTGCCGTTACTATCGCCTTCGTCATTATGCTGCTCATCTTCACCTATTATATTAATAAGGTATACAAGAACAAACTAAAGAAGCAGAAAGAGGTGGCACGTGTCTTCGTGAGCGACAAAGAGGGATGGCCAGCCGAGCTGACCCATGTAGACGAAAGCGAACGTCACTTCATGGACCGGTTCAGGAAGAAGATGATGGAGAACATGGGCAATGCCGACATGCATATGGACGACTTGGGGGCAGAGATGCAACTGAGCAAGGTACAACTCTACCGCAAGGTGAAAACGATGACAGGAAAGACACCTGCCGAACTTCTCAAAGAGATGCGACTCCAAAGGGCGTACACTCTTCTGCAACAGACCGACAAGACCATCTCTGAGATAGCAGCAGAGGTAGGCTTTGCTACACCTGGATATTTCTCCTCTTGTTTCAAGAAGCAATTCGGGATGCTTCCTACCGAAATGAGGAATTAGGACGAGACACAAAAAGCTTATAGATGAAGATAACTTCGTTGCCCGATGAAGGTAGCTTCGTTGCCCGGTGAAGATAACTTCTAAAAAATCTTTGCGAAACATTCAGAAATCGTTTCATGTAACATGATTCATGTTGCATGAACGATTTTTTCTATTTTCCGGGTTCTTCTTTATCTAACTTTGCGGCAGAAACAAGAACCATTTCAACTAAAAACAAAGTAACATGAACAATCTTTCGAAATTACTGACGAGTTCTTTATGCTGCGCCATTTGTACTATGGCAAACGCACAAAGTACAAAGGTGGACGGTATCGTTACAGACCTCACGGGCGAGACTGTCATCGGAGCATCTGTCATGGTGAAAGGCACGAAGACAGGAACCGTAACCGACTTCGACGGCAAGTTTCATTTAGACTGTGCCCCGGGAGCTACACTTGTCGTTTCCTACATCGGTTTTGAGAACCAGGAAGTAAAAGCCTCACCCAACATGAAAATAACATTGAAGGAGGCTGCCAACGAACTGAACGACGTGGTGGTGACGGGATACACCACCCAGCGTAAGGCCGACCTGACCGGAGCCATCTCCGTAGTCAGCGTGGACGAAATAGCCAAGCAGAACGAGAACAACCCCATCAAGGCCCTTCAGGGACGTGTACCCGGCATGAACATCTCTGCCGACGGTTCACCATCGGGTTCTGCTACCGTACGTATCCGCGGTATCGGTACACTCAACGACAACGACCCGCTCTACATCGTAGACGGAGTACCCACCAAGTCGGGCATGCACGAACTGAACGGCAACGATATAGAGAGCATACAGGTATTGAAGGACGCAGCCTCAGCCTCCATCTATGGTAGCCGTGCAGCAAATGGTGTCATCATCATCACCACCAAGAAAGGCAAGGACGGGAAGATAAAGGTCGACTTCGATGGTTCCATCTCCGTTTCCACTTATGCTAACAAGATGAAGGTACTAAATGCTAAAGAGTACGGCCAGGTAATGTGGCAGGCATACGTCAACGACGGCATGGACCCCAACACCAACGGCCTGGGGTACCGCTACGACTGGGGGTACAACCAGCAGGGCACACCGGTACTCAACAGCATCTCCATGAAAAAATATCTGGACGACGCCGGCACTACACCTGCAGCCGACACCGACTGGTTTGACGAGACTACCCGTACAGGTGTTATCCAGCAATACAATGTTTCCGTGAGCAACGGCTCGGACAAAGGAAGCAGTTTCTTCTCTTTAGGCTATTACAAGAACTTGGGTATCATCAAGACCACCGACTTCAACCGCATCTCGGCGCGCATGAACACAGAGTACAAGCTGCTGAAGAACAAAATGCTTACTGTAGGCGAACACTTTACACTGAACCGTACATCTGAGGTTCAGGCGCCGGGCGGCTTCCTGCAGAATGTGCTGCAGTTCAATCCTTCCTTACCTGTATATACTGAAGACGGCAACTATGCCGGACCGGTAGGCGGATACCCCGACCGCTATAACCCCGTAGCAGTACTGGAACGCAACAAAGACAACCGCTATACCTACTGGCGCGTATTCGGTGATGCTTACCTGAACCTCAATCCGTTCAAGGGTTTCAACATCCGTACCACCTTCGGACTCGACTATTCGCAAAAACAGCAACGCATATTCACCTACCCTGTAACAGAAGGCAACGTGGCCAACAGTACAAATGGCGTAGAAGCGAAACAGGAACACTGGACCAAATGGATGTGGAATGCTGTTGCCACCTACAACATGGAGCTTGGCAAGAATCGTATCGACCTGATGGCAGGTATGGAGTTAAACCGTCAAGACGATACTTACTTTTCCGGATACAAGGAGGGGTACGCCATACTGAACCCTAACTACATGTGGCCTGATGCCGGAACATCCAATCCGCAGGCTTACGGTGGCGGTTCGGGATACTCTCTCGTTTCCTTCTTCGGCAAAGCCAACTACAACTATGCAGACAAGTACATGGCTTCGTTCACCATACGCCGTGACGGCAGCTCGCGTTTCGGCAAGAACAACCGCTACGCTACCTTCCCCTCTGTATCTGCCGGTTGGCGCATCAACCAAGAGAATTTCCTGAAGAAGGCTTCTTGGATAGACGACCTGAAGATTCGTGCCTCTTGGGGACAGACTGGTAACCAAGAAATAGACAACCTTGCACGTTACACCATCTTCGTAAGCAACTATGGCGTAAACGAAAATGGAGGTCAGAGCTATGGTACCGCTTATGACATCGCCGGCACCAACGGCGGAAGCACCCTGTCTTCTGGTTTCAAGCGCAACCAGATAGGCAATGACAACATCAAGTGGGAGACTACGACACAGACCGACCTCGGCCTTGACTTTGCCTTCTTCCGCAACACATTGTACGGTAACTTCGACTGGTACTACAAGAAGACAAAGGACATTCTGGTCTACATGCCAGGTATCGCCGTCATGGGCGAAGGCAGCTCACAGTGGATTAATGCCGGCGAGATGGAAAACCGCGGTTTCGAGTTCAACATCGGTTACCGTAACCAGACGCACTTCGGACTGAAATACGACATCACCGCAAACATCTCCACCTACCGTAACAAGATTACCGCTCTGCCTACCACCGTCGAAGCCAACGGCACATTCGGTGGAAATGGTGTGAAGAGTGTGGTAGGCCACCCTATGGGCGCACAGGTGGGATATGTAGCCGACGGCATCTTCAAGAGTCAAGAGGAGATAGACAACCATGCCACACAGGAGGGCGCCGGTCTGGGACGCATACGCTGGAAAGACCTGAACGGTGACGGCAAGATAACGGAGGCTGACCAAGACTGGATTTATGACCCGGTACCCGACTTCACTTACGGTTTCAATATCTATCTGGAGTACAAGAACTTCGACTTTACTGCTTTCTTCCAGGGCGTACAGGGAGTGGATGTCATCTCTGACCTGAAGAAGGAGACTGACATTTGGGCCGGTCTCAACATCGGTTTCCTGAACAAGGGCAAACGACTGCTCGATGCCTGGAGCACGACAAATCCCGACAGCGACATCCCTGCATTGTCCCTTTCTGACAACAACAACGAGAAACGCGTCTCGTCCTATTGGGTAGAGAACGGAAGTTACCTGAAACTGCGCACCATCCAGTTGGGTTACAATTTCCCACAGGTCCTTGCTTCCAAACTTGCCATGCAGCGGTTGCGCATGTATGTAAGTGCACAAAACCTGTTCACCATCAAGAGCAGCAGTTTTACGGGTGTTGACCCGGAGAACCCCAACTACGGCTACCCCATCCCGCTCAACATCACATTCGGTATCAATGTAACATTCTAAACAGAAACGTCTTATGAAAAGAATCATATATTCAGTCCTTACCCTCCTTGCCCTGGCCGGCACGACCAGCTGCTCTGACTTCCTCGACGAGCAGAAACCGCAAGGCATCCTGGACAGCGACCAGGTAAAGGATCCAAGCAATGTAGACAACCTCGTCATTTCGGCCTATGCCATCTTTACGACTGCAGAAGACATCAACTCCTCGTTCTCCATGTGGAACTTTGACGTTCGCAGCGACGATGCCTACAAGGGAGGCAACGGCACCAGCGACGGCGACGTGTTCCACCAACTGGAGATAGAACAGGGCGTGCTGACCACCAACTGGAACATCAACGACATGTGGGTGCGTCTCTACAACTGCATCTCACGTGTCAACTCCGCCATCTCCATGCTCGAACAGACCGACGACAGTTACCAGTTGAAGGCACAGCGTCTGGGCGAGATGAGGTTTCTGCGCGGTTATGCACACTTCCTCCTGAAGCGCCTCTACAAGAACATTCCTTTCATCATGAACGCCAACCTCAGCCAGGAAGAATACAACAACCTGTCCAACACAGAGTTTACCAACGATGAGGGATGGCTGCAGATTATCAGCGATGTGGAATATGCGTACAGCGTGCTTCCCGTAACACAGAGCGACAAGGGACGTCCGTCCCGGGCTGCCGCTGCCGCATTCCTTACCAAGCTTTACCTATACAAGGCTTACCGTCAGGACAATCCTCAGAGCAACGAAGTGACAAGCATCAACCAGGAAGACCTCAATAAAGTAATAGAATACAGCGCCCCCGCCATCTACACCGCAGGCGGTTTCGGTCTGGAGGACGACTTCCACAACAACTTCCGCCCCGAGACACAATACGAGAACGGCAAGGAAAGCATCTGGGCGATGCAGTACTCTATGAACGACGGTACCAAGTACGGCAACCTCAACTGGAGCTACGGTCTGATAGTACCCAACATACCGGGTGTTACAGACGGCGGATGCGACTTCTACAAGCCGAGCCAAAACCTGGTCAACGCATTCCGTACCGATGCAGATGGTCTCCCCTACACCGACACTTTCAACGACAAGGACTATGACAAGAGCGAAGACTATGCCGACCCGCGTCTCTTCCTTACGGTAGGCATACCGGGATTGCCTTACGAATTCAACAAGAAATACATCATGGACGAGACTTCCACCTGGAGCCGTTCCAATGGTCTGTACGGCTACTACGTAACACTGAAACAGAATGTTGACCCCGAGAGCGGCTACCTTATCAAAGGCTCCTGGTGGGGCACCCCCATGAACCGCATCGTCTTCCGCTATGCCGACGTACTGCTGGAGCGCGCCGAGGCGTACGCCCAGTTGGGCGAGGCAAGCGAGGCTGTCACCATCGTCAACCAGATACGCAAACGTGCCAAGCAGAGCACAGGCATGATAGCCAACTACCCAAGCGACTATGGCGTAAAGATGAACATCTCCACCTACAACGCCACATACAGCGCAGACGAAGCCCTGAAGATAGTAAAGATGGAGCGCCGACTGGAGATGGGCATGGAGAGCGAACGCTTCTTCGACCTCGTAAGATGGGGTGAGGCGGAGACTGTTCTCAATAAGTATTTCGCCGGCGAAACGGACAACTGCTCCATCTACGGTTCAGCCCACTTCACCAAGAACAAGAACGAATACCTGCCCATACCTTACTCACAGGTAGCAGCATCCAACGGACATTACACTCAGAACATAGGAGAATGGTAATATGAAACGAATCTTATATTTACTCATGGCCGTCCTGGCCTTCACTGCCTGCAGTGACAATAACGTGTCTGATCTCAACCTGAATGGTGGCTGTTCCATTACCGAACTGACACTCGACAGCTATTCCGGCACGATAGACAAGACTACCCGCACCATTACCGTGCGGGTACCCGAAACCTACGACATCACACAGATGAAGGTTACCAGACTGAGCCTCAGCGACGGAGCCAAAAGCAATGTTGCCTTAGGCGACGAACTAAACCTCTCCGCCCCCCAGTCGCTGCGAGTCACCAACGGTGACGTCTACCTCGACTGGACCGTCAAGGCCCAAAAGGACGAGGCAAAGATAACCTCGTTCAAAATCAATGATACCTACATCGGTACCATCAACGAGGACAACAAGACCATCATGGTCTACATACCTGCCTCGCTGGACATCACCAGTCTGACACCTGTCATCACATACAGCACTAATGCAACCATCTCGCCGGCCTCAGGCATAGCCACCGACTTCACCCATCCGGTAACCTATACGGTGAGCAACAATACCGCCAACAGTACGTATACCGTAACCGTCAAGCAGATAGACAAGCCACAGGCTCTATATATCGGTTTGGCACAAAGTATGGACGAACTGAACATTGAGGAGAAGACAGCATGCAACTGGATGCTGCAGAATATCCCCAACTCGCTCTATGCGTCATTTGCCGACATCAAGAACGGCAGCATCGACCTCAGCGACTGCAAGGTTATATGGTGGCACTTCCACAAAGACGGCGGTGTAGATGGCAAGAGCGCCTTCGAGAAAGCGGCACCTGAGGCTATAGACGCTCTGCCCCAGCTGAAGGACTTCTACCAGAACGGTGGATCGTTCCTCTTCACACGTTATGCTACCAATATGCCCGGCGAACTTGGCATTGCCAAGAATGGTGGCGTACCGAACAACTGCTGGGGACAGGTGGAAGCAGATGCAGAGACATGTGGCGGCGCATGGGACTTCAAGATGACGGGACATACCGGCCATGCCCTCTACCAGAACTTGGTGAAGGGTGACGACAGCAACAGCGTATACACGACAGACGCCAACTACCGCATAACCAACTCCACAGCCCAATGGCACATCGGTACAGACTGGGGAGGCTATGCCGACTATGCTGCCTGGCGTGAAGCCACGGGAGGCATAGACCTCGGCTATGGTGGCGACGGAGCTATCGTGGTATGGGAGTTCCCGGCAGAAAGCATCTCGGGCAAGACACTCTGCATAGGTTCGGGCTGCTACGACTGGTACAGCGTGAACGAGAACTATACGGAGAAGTTCCACAAGAACATCGCCATCATGACACAGAACGCTTTCGATTATCTCATGAACAAATAACAGGCTGCATCAAAGGCGTGTCCGATATAAGGACACGCCCCCAAAAGCCAACATAAAAAGAAACAAATATGAAAACAATGATAAGTTCCATCTTACTAATGTCATGTTTCGCCTTGCCTTTGGCATCGTGCAACGACGAAGGCACTACTGTGGAGCAGAAAGACTGGTCGGCCACCACTTACTTCAACTCTACCGACGCAAACATGCAAGACACCTATTACAAGCCTGCCGTAGGATACGTGGGCGACCCTATGCCATTCTACGACCCAGTGGCAGGCGACTTCAAGATTATGTACCTGCAGGACTTCCGTCCTAACCCTGCCGGCACTTACCACCCCATCTGGGCAGTAAGCACCAAGGACGCAGCCCACTACGAGTCGCTCGGCGAGCTGGTTTCGTGCGGCAACATCAACGAGCAGGATGCTGCCATCGGAACGGGAGGTACCATCTACGACGAGAACAGCCACCTTTACTATACGTTCTACACGGGCAACAAGTACAACCCTACGGCTTCAGACAATGGTCAGGCAGTAATGTACGCCACATCCCCCGACTTCAAGACATGGACCAAGTGTAAGTCGTTCATGCTGAAGGGCGACGACTACGGGTACAGCAAGGATGACTTCCGCGACCCGTTCCTCTTCAAAGACGACGACGGCAAGTACCACATGCTGATAGCCACCACCAAGAACGGCAAGGGCACCATAGCCGACTTCATCTCTACCGACCTGAAAAACTGGGAAGACAACGGCACGTTTATGAACATGATGTGGGACCGTTTCTATGAGTGCCCCGACGTTTTCAAGATGGGCGACTGGTGGTATCTCGTATACAGCGACAAGAGTTCATTCATGCGCAAGGTACAATACTTCAAGGGCAGAACACTGGACGAGCTGAAAGCCTGTACCGCCAATGATGCCGGCATCTGGCCCGACGGCCACGAAGGCTTCCTCGACAGTCGCGGCTTCTATGCTGGCAAGACGGCAAGCGACGGCACCAACCGCTACATCTGGGGATGGTGCCCCACACGCAAGGGCAAGGACAACACAGAGGTAGGCGCATCGCCTGCCGAACCTGAATGGGCTGGCAATCTCGTTGCACACAAGGTGGTACAGCACGAAGACGGCACGCTCAGCCTCGGTGAGGTGGAAGCCATCTGTAATAAATACAATAAGGTGTGCCAGACGGAAGTAAAGCTCCAGAACGGCATGACAGTCTCTAACGGATCCTACACGCTGACGGGCGACGATGCCTACATGCTCATGGACCGTCTGGGATACCACAACAAGTTGTCCTTTACCGTAACCACTTCCAGTGCATGGGATAAGTTTGGCATCTCTATGGCACGCGGAACAAAGACAAGCGACGGTACGGCTGTCACCTTCGAGAAATACTACACGATGGTCATTAACCCTGAGAGCGAAAACATCCGCAAGGTCAACTTCGAGGAAGAGGGCGATGGTGGAAAGGGATTCATCGAAGGCATTGACGGTTACAGTTTCGCCCGTCCGGACGATAATGTCTACCATGTCACCATCTATACAGACAACAGCATCTGCGTGATGTACATCAACGACAACGTCTGCTACACCAACCGCATCTACGGCATTCAGAAAAACGGATGGAGTATCAACAGCTATGGCGGAACTGTCACCATCAGCGATCTCACTATCAGTCAATATTAACCCCTTACTGTCACAGAGCCTGTGTCAATAACAGATACAGGCTCTGACTTACCAAACCCAACATACACAAAACCCTAAATCAACGACAACATGAAAAAGATTCTAACTTTAAGCCTGGCCTTGACGGCATCAGCAACTATGTTTGCACAAACCCAACTGTGGAACGGAGAAGAATACAGCACAGGTACCGACGGCGGATTCTGGGACCGATGCAGCAGAGAAGTGGTAGAGAACCCTTCCAAGGACGGCATCAACACTTCCGATAAGTGTCTGAAGTTTACCATTACGGGCAACGAGTGGAACAACGGTTCGGCAGCAAAAGGGATCACCTGCGAAGCTTTTGCCAGCAAGCGTCTCTCACTGATGATAAAGAAAGAGGAGAACAGCAATGTACGAGTGGAGATTAAATGCAACGACGTAACGAAGAAGGTGGTAGCCTGGTATGACGGCAACGGCGAATGGCGCAAGCTCTACTTCGACTTCTCTACCAACAACACAGAGGGAGCACCTACCGAGATTACCATTTACCCGACAACCGATGCGGTAAGTGGCGAGCAGACCGTGTACATAGACAACATACAGATAGAGGATGCACCCATGGTAGGAGAAACGTTGCTTACGGGCATAACCGACGGCAGTCTGACAGGGCACATCCAGCTTACGGGTGCATGGCTAAAAGGCGAATGCCAGAATGTTGACGGCGACTGGCAGAAAGTGGAATACGACGACTTCAGCACTTTAGCAACAAAACTGACAGACGGCATTACCTCTATAGATATGCGCGGCACTGCCACAAAAGACGTGGATGTAAACGGTATGCGCGGCAACAGGCCCAACGTGCTCATCTTTGCTGACGAAGCATACAGTGCAGACAATGTGGTAAGCAAGCAGAAGGATGATGACAGCCAAGAAGAGAAGAACATCTGTAACACGCTGTCACTCTCATGCAACGCAGCATTTGCCACACCCGAAGACTTTACTGCAAAAAGTGTATCGGTAGCACGCCCGCTCTACGCTGGCAACAACACCATGTGCCTGCCTTTCTGGGTTTCGGCAGATGACCTGAAGGCAAAGACCCTTGCCGTCTATTCGAATACGGAGGAAAGAGATAACCAGACGGTCGTCAACTTCGCGAAGAAAGAGTCGGTGGATGCCAATGTTCCCTTCATCGCCCAGTTTGACGAAGACGCTTCCTCTCCCCTCTCCTTCTCCAACAAGGGTGTTGTCAACACACCGCAAGAGATGGGCTCTCCCTTTACAGGCACATACACCCCGGGCAACGCTACTGGGAAATATGGGTTGAACAACAACGGCATCTTCCAGAAAGGCGGCGACAATGCCACCATTACGGCTTTCTCGGCTTACCTTACCTTGCCGGAAACACAAGAGGCCAAGTCTGTCCTCTTTGCCCTCGACGGCACGCCGACAGGTATCAGTGCCCCGTCTGCTGCAAACGCCCATAACGGTGTGAAGGTGTACAACCTGCAAGGCTGCCTGACGGCTGCTGCCGAATCGGTAGAAGACCTGCACCTTAAGAAAGGCATCTACATCATCAACAACCAAAAAATCGTAATCAAATAACCACTAAAACGCAGGACTTATGAAAAAGACAACATACATAAAACCGGGCATCAAGGTGATGCAAATGGAAGAAGACACCATCATGGCAGCATCTGACGCGGGCGACATAGCCATAGACGTGGACAACAGCAGTGACGGATACGACGGAACATTCCGAGCCAAACCGCAGTTCATCTTTTTGGATAGTGACAACGACTAAGAAGGTTGTTTCAGGATAACATATTATAATAAGGTGTAACAACAAATAGAATAGAACAGATCAATGATGAAAAAAATATTCCTTTCTGCGCTCGTTGTCCTTGGCAGCATGGCTGCAACCCATGCACAGGAGACATCTTTCTTGAGCAACAACCATTGCCTCTATCGCATCAGTCAGGACAACCAAGGCAAGAAGTTTCTCTTGCTTCCTGTCCAGGAGAGTGCCGAGGTGAGCAATATCAAGGTGATAGGCAACAGCAAGCAGTTGAAGACGCTCAATGTGCGCTTGGCCAACAACCACATCGACTACTATGTGTCGCTCAGCCTGCAGGAGTTTGCAGGCGAGAAGGGGCTGATGCTCGATGTGCATGTCAACGGTACTTACCGTACGGACGGAGGAGTAGCTGCCTTTTCCTGCTGGAAGAACATGCAGTTCGCCGATACTTTCGACATGACGAACCATGAGCAGTATCGCCCTGTTTACCATCACACACCTGCCTACGGATGGATGAACGACCCCAATGGCATGTTCTACAAGGACGGTGTGTGGAACCTCTACTTCCAGCACAACCCCTACGGCTCGCAGTGGGAGAACATGACGTGGGGACATTCTACGTCTACTGACCTCGTACACTGGGAGTATCAAGGCGACGCCGTGGAACCGGATGCCTTGGGTACGGTATTCAGCGGTTCGGCTGTAGTGGACAAGGACAATACCGCAGGCTTTGGCAAGGGTGCCATCGTGGCGCTCTATACTTCGGCTGGCGAAAACCAGACACAAAGCATCGCCTACAGTACCGACAACGGCAAAACTTTCAGCAAGTATGAGGGCAACCCTGTCGTTACCAGCAATGTGCCCGACTTCCGTGACCCGCACATGTTCTGGAACGAGGACATCAAGAAGTGGAACATGATTCTGGCTGCCGGTCAGCAGATGAACATCTATTCTTCTGACAACTTGAAGGAGTGGAAACTCGAAAGTTCTTTCGGCCTTGAATACGGCAATCATGGCGGCGTGTGGGAATGCCCCGACCTGATGAAACTGAAGGTGCGCGGCACTGACAAAGAGAAGTGGATGCTCATCTGCAACATCAACCCCGGCGGCCCCTTCGGCGGTTCTGCCACCCAGTACTTCATAGGCGACTTCGACGGCCATAAGTTTACTTGCGAGAGCAAGCCGGAAGTAACCAAATGGATGGACTACGGCAAGGACCATTATGCCACCGTTACCTTCGACAATGCCCCAGAGGGACGCCATGTGGCATTGGCATGGATGAGCAACTGGCAGTATGCCAACCAGGTGCCAACGATGCAGTACCGTGCCGGCAACTCCATACCCCGCGACTTGGGTCTCTTCGAATACAAGGGCGAGACTTACTGTTCTGTCATTCCTTCCAAGGAGATGACTGCTGCCAGAAGCAAGAAGGCAAGTAAGGTCATCTCTGATGTCTGCGAGATGGTCGTAGACTTGAAGGGCGATGCAGTCATTACCCTCAGCAACGACAAGGGGGAGAAGGTGGTAATGAACTATGACGCCAAGACAGAGACTTTCTCCATGGACAGAACCCAGAGCGGCAAGACCGACTTCAGCAATGAGTTTGCCGCCGTTACCAAGGCACCGACCTATGGCAAGCTGAACCAGCTCCGCATCTTCATAGACAAGAGCAGCATCGAGGCGATAGATGCAGAAGGCAAAATGGCAATGACCAACCTCGTTTTTCCTGCCAAGCCCTATAACAAAGTAACCATAAAGGGCAAGGCAAAGTATCAAATCTATACCATAAAATAGTAGTTTTGTTTCTTTCGGTGGCAAAAATGTTACTTCTTAACATG
>CAVCGV010000057.1:0-19086 GCA_963601815.1 bacterium | reverse complement strand
ACATAAAGGACGGAACGGAAGTCATTGCCGGCATCGAGAACCGTGATGGAAATACCGAACTATATGCTGACTATGGCTAACCTTTTCTCTTTGTGGACTTGAATGCCTATGCCTCTCTGGCTTTGTGGGGTAAGGGGATTTGTGTCTTTATCTTGCGAAATACACTCCTTGGGGAGAATTTTGTCCGACTGAGGTAAAGAATGTTGCATCCCTGAGCCTACAATTTTATTGTTGCGGATTTGAGGATTATTTGAATATCACTTGACAGCTTTCTCGTACTGTGCCAAGAGCCATGCTTTCTGTTCAGCGATAGACATATGGCTGTTGTCGAGTGTGACGGCGTCTTCTGCCTTGCGCAGGGGCGACACTTCGCGGTGGGTGTCTATGTAGTCGCGCTCTTCCACGTTCTTGAGAATGTCCTCATAGTTGGCGGGAATGTTCTTCTCCTGCAGTTCCTTGTAACGGCGTTCTGCCCTTACTGCTGCGTCTGCTGTAACAAAGATCTTGAGCTCGGCATGGGGAAAGACGGTAGTGCCAATGTCGCGGCCGTCCATTACGACACCCTTCTCTGTGCCCATCTGCTGTTGCTGTTCTACCAGACGCTTGCGTACGAAGGGCAGGGCTGCTATCATACTTACATGGTTGGATACCTCCAGTGTGCGTATTTCCTGCTCTACCAGGTTGTCGTTCAGGTAGCAGTCGGGACGTCCAGTCTCGCTATTGAGGCGGAAACTGATGCGGATGTCATCCATCTTTGTTTCCAGACTTTCTGAGTCTACACTGCCATCGCTGCTGAACATTCCTTGCCGTAGGGCGTAAAGCGTTACGGAACGGTACATGGCGCCTGTGTCGACATAGATGTATCCTATTTCCTTGGCCAGGTCTTTTGCCATAGTGCTCTTGCCACACGACGAGTATCCGTCTATGGCTATCGTGATTTTCTTCATAGTCTTTTTGGAATATGGTATGTTTTATGGGTTGCTGTTTTCGCCTCCCTATGGATGTGGGGGCGAGGGGGGATTCTCTGAATGAGTAAGGAAGTGCGTTTCTATAGACTGTATGCCAGGTTGACAAGCAGGCTGTTGCTGCTTACATGGTATTTGCCGTAAGCAAGGTTGAGGTGAAAACGTTCCAGATTAAGTCCGGCACCGAAGGAGAGCCCTGCACCGTGACTGCTCGAACTGTTGTCGCTGTTGTCTATCTTCATCTCCGTAGCCCGTCTGAAGTTGTAGCCTGCACCTATCCAGATACTGTTGGACAGGAGAATGTCTACGGCACCGACGAAGTGCTCCTTGAAGGAAATGTCCCAGTCGTTGAGGCCCACCATGGTGACGGACAGGCGGAACGGCATGTTGGAGAAACGCTTGGTTACACCCAACTGCACGTCGAGTGGCATGCGCTCGTATTCCTCGTTGTATGCCTTGAGCTGTCCGCCCAGGTTCTTGGCCACAGCCGATACAGACCATTCGCTGTCGGGGTTGTAGTAGTTGACGCCGAGGTCTACAGCCATACCGATGGAGTTGTAGCTGCCGATGTATGAGTTTACGAACTTGGCGGTGATGCCGCCCACGAAATTCTTGCCCAGCATATAAGAGAAGTAACCGGCTATGGCAATGTCCTTGGCGGAGAACTCTCCGGTCTGAACATTGTTCTCGTCCGTTTCCTTCATCTTGCCGTAGTCGACATATTGGGCAGAGACTGCCCAGGATGCCTTTTCGCGTACAATCCTGTTGAACGAAGCGGTAGCGGCGTTGACCCCTTGCATGTAGTTCATGTAACTAAGGGCGATGGTCTTGTCGCTCACCGATGAAAGAAGGGCAGGGTTGTGGAATATCAAGGCCTCGTCGTCCTCTATGAGGGTGATGTTCTCTCCGCCCAGTGCTGCTGCATGCGCACTGACTGGCAGACGAAGGAAGTTGTACCCCGTCTGGCTCTCCTGTGCCTGTAGGGATGTTGCCCACAGGGTAGCCATCAAAGGCAAAAGGAGTCTCTTTATGCTTCTTGTCTTATACACGGGTGCAAAGTTACGGCAAAAAGGAGACAAAACAAAATAATCGGGAGGCATTTTTTATGCCAATGTGACGTGCTTGGGACAAAAAAGAGCGGCAAAATTTGGCTATATGGCCAAAAAAGGATATTTTTGCAAGCGTGGAAACAAAGAAATCGCATAGTGCACAGTTGGAAGACAAACGCTTGACGTTCTTTCTCCTTGGTCTGCTTCTGACCCTTTCTGTCGTATTCGTGGCTTTGCAGTATACTGCCAGCGAGGGAGGGGACGACTTTACGGCAGACATGGAAGAACTGGTTCAGGACATAGACCTCTCGCTGCCGCAGGACCAGAAAGACATGGTGTCGGCAGATGCCTTGTCCCAGCCGCCGTCAAAAGCCATAACCCAAGAGGTGAAGGCGGTGCAGAAACCTGTGGAGAACGTGCAGAAGATAAAGGCTACCACCAGCGAACTGGTTATTGGCGACGGTGAGGGAGCTGTCGACGGGGCACAGGTAAAGGAAGCTGTGCCTGAAACGCCGGTGGAGAACGCCAACCCCACAGCACAGGCAGAGGCTCCTGTCAACTTTACCGTAGTGCAGCAAATACCCGTATTCCCCGGCGGCTGGTCGGCCTTCATGCAGTGGCTTACCAAGAACTTGAAATATCCCTATCAGGCGCGGCAGGCAAAGATACAGGGGATGGTAGTGGTCTCGTTTATCGTAAACAAGGACGGTACTGTGGCTGACGTAAAGGTGAGTACATCGGTCGACCCTCTGCTCGACCGTGAGGCACTGCGCGTCATGCGTATGATGCCGCGGTGGAAACCCGGAAAGGACAAGGGCAAGGTGTGCCGCACAATGGTGGCCGTGCCTATCGTGTTCAAACTGTAGGTGTCGTTTACACCTTTTTATATATGTATGCCCCAAGGGCTCTTACAAAATATCACGTATCCAGAAATACAATCTTCATTATACATAAAAATGACAATGTTATCTTCAGACCAGATTCTCGACATGGTGAACGATGCGCTTGCTCACCTGCCTTACGACCGCAAACCGGAGTCCCTCTATGAGCCTGTACGCTATGTGCTGTCACTGGGCGGCAAGCGTATCCGCCCCACGCTGATGCTGCTTGCCTACAATATTTACAGGGAACATCCCGAAGACATCATGATGAACGCACTTGCTATAGAAACTTATCACAACTATACCTTGCTGCACGACGACCTTATGGACAATGCTGACGTGCGGCGAGGACATCCCACGGTACACAAGAAATGGGATGCCAATACGGCCATCCTTTCAGGAGACTCGATGCTTGTGCTTGCTTACGAACGCATGGCACAGTGTGATGCCGCACACCTCGCTGGCGTGATGCGCCTCTTTACCACCACAGCACTGGAAATAGGCGAGGGACAGCAGTACGATATGGAGTTTGAGAACCGTAACGACGTGATGGAAGACGAGTATGTGGAGATGATACGTCTCAAGACAAGCGTGCTCCTTGCCTGCTCCCTGAAGATAGGTGCCGTTCTGGCCGATGCTTCCGAAGAGGATGCGGAATGTCTCTATAAGTTTGGCGAACAGATGGGATTGGCGTTCCAGTTGCAGGACGATTACCTCGACGTGTATGGCAATCCCCAGGTGTTCGGCAAGGAGATAGGTGGAGACATCGTCTCCAACAAGAAGACCTTCATGCTTATCAATGCCTTCAACCACGCCAACGCAGAGCAGCGTGCCGAGTTGCAGAAATGGGTAGATGCCAAGGATTTCGACCGTAAGGAGAAGGTGGCAGCCGTTACGCGTATCTATAACGAAATAGGCATAGACAAGATGGCACAGGAAAAGATAGCTTATTACTTCGAACAGAGTAAGAAGTATCTTGATGCTGTCAACGTGCCTGCCGAACGCAAGGAACAACTGGCTAAGTATGCCCAGCAGATGATGAAGAGAAAGTATTAGTAAGACGATGGCGATGATAATAGATACGCACACCCATTTGGATGCAGAAGAGTTTGATGAGGATAGGGATGCCGTCTTTGCCCGTGCCAAGGAGGCTGGGGTAGAAAAGGTGTTTCTGCCAGCCATCGACGTGAAGACAACGCAGGCTGTCATGGCGCTGAGTAGGCAGTATCCCGGATACGCCTATCCTATGGCGGGACTGCATCCGGAGGAGGTAAAGGCCGACTGGCGCGAGCAACTTGCCGAAATACGTAGTATGCTGGATGCCGGACTGGACGGTTCGCCGCATTTTATAGCCATAGGCGAAGTGGGACTGGACTATTACTGGAGCCGCGAGTATGAGCATGAGCAACTGGAGGCTTTCGAGGAACAGGTGAAATGGTCGGTGGAGACCCGTCTGCCACTGATGATACACTGCCGTAAGGCGCAGAACGAGATGGTACACCTCTTGCGCAATTATGAGAAAGACTTGCCCGGCGGGGTGTTCCATTGTTTTACGGGCAATGTGCGGGAGGCAGAGGAACTGCTTACTTTCGACCGGTTTGTACTGGGAGTGGGAGGCGTGTCTACCTTCAAGAGCAGTCATCTGCGCGAAGACTTGCCCGCCGCAGTGCCACTCGACAGACTGGTGCTTGAGACCGACAGCCCCTATATGGCACCCGTTCCCTATCGTGGCAAACGTAACGAGAGTGCCTTCGTCGTAGAGGTGCTCCGTACCCTGGCTTCGGCATATGGAGTGAGTGAGGAACAGCTTGCTGCTGCGACGAATGACAACGTGCAGCGCGTTTTTGCTAAAATACATTAAAAACCAACTGTAAGGTATGGCTATTCCAAATAAAAGCCTTACTTTTGCATTCCGATAAAGCTACCAGCTGCGGTATGTGTGGCATATTATGCAGCGTAGCTACAGCCAAAGGAAAGGTGCTCGAGTGGCTGAAGAGGCACGCCTGGAAAGCGTGTAACCGGCAAAACCGGTTCGGGGGTTCGAATCCCCCTCTTTCCGCTTTTGTTATTGAGAGGCACTTCCCTTCTCGGCATATATCGCATTTATATATCAGCATATATGATGAAGCATAACACATTTATTGCACGTTTGGCAATATTGCTATTTTCATTCGTTGCTTCTTCCATGCCTCTGATGGCGCAAGAAGAAACAATGGGATTCCACCAAGCATTGAAGACTAAGTTCATAGAGGGCAACGCCGGTTTTATGTCGCTTGTTGCCATAGCCTTGGTTTTAGGTCTGGCATTCTGTATAGAGCGCATTCTTTACCTGAGTCTTTCCGAGATTAACGCCAAACGGCTCCTTGCCGACATAGACCGCTGTGTGGAACAGGGGGATGTGGAAGGTGCCAAGACGTTGTGTCGCAATACGCGTGGCCCTGTAGCCAGCATCTGCTGCCAGGGACTGATGCGCATTGACGACTCTCTGGAGGATATCGAACGTTCGGTAGCCAGTTATGGTACGGTGCAGGCTGCCAACCTCGAGAAGGGCTGTTCGTGGATTACACTCTTTATAGCTATGGCTCCGTCGCTGGGATTCCTTGGTACGGTGATTGGTATGGTGATGGCTTTCGACCAGATACAGCAGGCGGGCGACATCAGTCCTACCATTGTGGCATCGGGTATGAAGGTGGCGCTTATTACCACTATCTTCGGTATTATTGTAGCGTTGGTACTGCAGGTGTTCTATAACTATATCCTTTCGAAGATAGAACACATCGTGAGCCAGATGGAGGAGAGTGCCATTACGCTGATGGATATCATAGCCCGTCATAAGAAATGTACAGCTTCTAAGTGATACGCAGACATGAAGAAGACCGGACTGAACATAGGCAAGATGCCTACAGAGAAACTGTCGCAACGCATACTCTATATTCTTGTAGGCGTAGCGGTAGTGGTCTTTGCCCTTTTCTTCCTGGTGGGGTATGACATGCCTTTCGACGGGAACCCCGATTTCAATGCGCCCCTTTTTACGGATGTGCTGATAGTGCTGATGATGCTCATGCCCATTCTTGCCATAGCTATGGTAGCTGGTGGCGTGGTACGGCGTATACGTTTGCACGTCGAACAGAACGATGCCGTGCAGAATGGGGTGCCGGCACGCAGAATATTGCGTGTTACCTGGCTCTCGACGTTTGTGCTCTTGGCGGTATGTTTTGCCGCAGGCTCTTCGGCCAAGATGACTGTGAACGGCGGTGACTATACAGACTGGTGGTGGCTCAAGGTGAGCGACATGTTCGTATGCTCGGCTGTCGTCCTGTTGTTGGCAGCCGTGGCAGCCGTGCTTTTTGGCATGACACGCTATGTAAGAAAGGATAAGAACACACCTGTAAAATAGAGTTGATATGATGATAAGGAGTATGCGCAAACGGCTTGGTGTGCCGGGGCTCAACACAACATCGACGGCAGACATTTCGTTCATGCTGCTTATCTTCTTTCTTGTCACCACCTCGATGGATGTGGACAAGGGAATGGTACGAGTGCTTCCCGAACCAGAACCGGAGAAACAGAGTCAGCAGACGCAGGTAGACAGCAAAACCCTCATGCAACTGCACCTTACGGCTGGCGGCACACTATTGGTGAACGAAAAGCCTCTTCCTGTGGAAAAACTGCAGCAGGAGGTGGTGCTGTTCGTCAATCGTTTGGGAACGAAACATCTCATATCCATAGACTGCGACCGTGAGGCACGCTACGACGACTATTTTCGTATGCAGAACATCATAGCCATGGCATATAGCCAGGTGCGTGAAGATTATGCCCGTAAACATTATCACAAGGCTTTCTCCCTTCTTTCTGCGGCAGACAAGGAACAGGTGCGCAAGGCTGTGCCCCAGCGTATAGCCGAGTCGTATGCCAAAGCGCATACCTATAGCAATCGTAGTGTGAGCGCCGATGCCGAAGAGCAGAGACCAGACAGTTCCGCCAACAGTAAGAAAGGAGGCAATTCATGAGCATGTTCCATCGCCGTATCCATGAAGTCCCGGGACTGAACACGTCATCATTGCCCGACCTTATCTTTTCGGTTCTCTTCTTCTTTATGATAGTGACGCACATGCGGCAGGTAACGCTCAAGGTGGAGTACCGTGTGCCGCAGGGCAAGCAACTGACCCGCCTTACCCGCAAGTCGGCAGTATCGTATGTATATATAGGTAAACCCGCCAAGGGTGTTAAGAACACAGCTAATAGTGCTGCGCCTCAAGAAGGAGGGGTGTATGTGCAGCTCAACGATAAATTGGCTACTCCCGAGGAGGTGCAAGACTACATGGCCACGGAGAAAAGACGCATGTCGCCAGAGGACAGGCAACTCATGACAGTATCCATACGCGCCGACCGCAATACCCCTATGGGCGTGGTGATGGATGTAAAGCAGGCACTGAGGCAAGCTCGCGTTACGAAAGTAAACTATGCGGCCGAAGAAAAGGCAAAATAGTGCATATGAGCGTTGGATAATATTAATTTGTGATTATTTATGCATAAAAGGTTGCTAATCTTAAATAAAAGTGCTACCTTTGCACGCAGATTAATATAGATTATGGCAAAAGAACAATTAGACTACTTAGACAAGCAGATACTGAAGCTTATCGCACAAGATGCCCGCATCCCCTTCCTGGAGGTTGCGAGAATGTGTAATGTGAGTGGTGCGGCTATCCATCAGCGTGTGGCCAAACTGACTAATTTAGGTATCATCAAAGGGTCACAGTTCCTGATAGACCCGGAGAAGATAGGTTACCAGACATGTGCATATGTCGGACTTTATCTCAAGAATCCAGAACAGTTTGACCATGTAGTGGAAGAACTGAAGAAAATACCTGAGGTGGTGGAGTGTCATTACACTACAGGCGGCATGGATATGTTTATCAAGATTTATGCAGTCAACAACCATCATCTCTTGCAGATTATACACGACAAGTTGCAACCGCTCGGTTTGTCACGCAGCGAAACTATCATTTCTTTCAATGCTGCCATCAACCGCCAGTTGCCTTTGCTCGATATGCCGGATTCGGAAAACATCGGTGACAATTGACACAAAGGGTATAGTATCTCAAAATCCTTTATACCGGTTACGGTATGACAAAAAATACAAAAGCCAGTTTGCAGACATGCAGACTGGCTTTTATTCCAAAATATTGTATAAGTAAAAGATGATAAAGCATTTCCCAATGCCCTGAGTTATTAACTGTCGCAAAGATAGGGATAATACGTTTTTCAGGGGTGTATATTTTGCTTTTTCAGGGGGAATAATCGCTTTTGATTCTTTTATACAACCTATTCCAACGGTTTTCATTACTTTCCGCCTGAAATAGTCTATCCGTCTTCCTCATTACTTTCAGGGTTTGTACAGATCGATAAAGGTGTAACTAAGTGTACCTTCGTGCATTTCTTTTTCCTGAAGGATACTCCACCCTTGCGATAAGAGTTGACGGATTGTAGCCGGAAAGAAAGTGTCTGCGTGACTGGGGGTGTCGTGTACGACGGTAAGGTAGATACGTGATGCCAGGGGAAGTAGGGTTCGGTACACTTCTTCTCCGCCTATGACAAACAGTTCACTCTCTGGCTCTTGCTGTGCAAGTGCCTTTTCGATGTTTGGGTAGACCTCGCAGTCGGGTAGGGAAGCAAGACAGGTGCTCAGTACTACGTTGCGCCTGTGGGGTAGAGCACCGTGGGGCAGTGACAGGTAGGTGTTCTTGCCCATGATGACGGTGTGCCCCGTGGTAAGTAGCTTAAACCGTTGCATGTCTTCTTTCAGTGAATAGAGCAAATCGTTGTCTGCTCCTATGGCTCCGTTCTCCGCCATGCAGGCTATGATACTGATGGGCATAGGTGTGCATTTGGGGGTTAGTTCTGTTGCCATGCTATGACGGGTTTGTCTTCTTGAGGCACGTGGGCGCTCTTTATCTTCCATTCTTGCGGATAAAGGTTGTTGGCACGGTTGCCTATGTTTTTTTCCCATCCGAGAGGTATGCCCCTGTAGGTTACCAGTACATATCCGCATGGTGTGCCTTCTGGCAGACTGACAGCTTCCTTTCGCAGAAAGCTCAGGGCATCGGCGTAGCTCAGTTCGGCACAGGGAAAGTGGCTTCTCTGTAGGTGTACGGAGAGTGCCAAGCCGTGGGCGGGAATGAGGTCTTTGCCCTTTCTTGTTGCCGTCTGTATGCCGGCATGCAGTATCTTCAGTGTGTTGGCGGCATTCTGGTATAGGGGCAACCAGCGCATGGGGATGGCACATAGTGTGCCGCCTATTTCGACGGATTCCCGCTCCGTGGTGTTATCCAGCCATTCGCTGGGCAACGTGTTGGCAGTGGTGTCTTGTTTTCCCTTTGCCTTACGGTTGTTTTTCCTGTCCTTTGCTGTATGCTTGGCGGCGGGAATGATGTTGTCATCGTCTTCCCGCTTGCGCAGTACCGCCATGAAGAGCCCTTCGCCTTTTGTCTTTCCTGGCAGGAAACGGTATACGGGGAATGCACCTTCTCCCTTTTCAGTCAGGTTGCCCGTAATGCCCCATTCCGTATCTGTGTCGAGAACTATATGCTCGGCTCCTGTCTCGTGTGCTATCCATGCCACATTCTCCTCGTCTTCGTGCGCATTGAATGTGCAGGTGCTGTATATGAGCAGTCCGCCCGGTTTAAGGCACGGCCAGATGTCGCGCACGATGTCACGCTGCAGTTGGGCGCATTGCCTGACGTTTTGCACCGACCATTCTGCGATGGCTCCCTCGTCCTTGCGGAACATGCCTTCGCCCGAGCAGGGGACGTCGGCAAGGATCGCATCGAAGAGGATTCCCGCCTTCTGGAAGTCGCGCGGATAATTGTTTGTGACGATGGCATCCTGGTGTCCGAACTTCTGTATGTTCTCTGCCAGTATCTGTGCACGTGTACGCATCGGTTCGTTGCTGACGAGCAGGCTCCCTTCTGGCAGGGCTGCCCTCAGTGCGGTCGACTTTCCTCCCGGTGCAGCACAGAGGTCCAGCATGGTAACGGGTTGGTGTATGAGTTGGCGCACTACGAGGTCTACCATCATCGAGGCTGCTTCCTGTGCATAGTAGAGTCCGGCATGGAAGAGTGGGTCGAAGGTAAAGTTGGGTCTCTCGGTCAGGTATCTGCCGTAGAGAGGGCACCATGGCACGTTTCCCTCTTGCTGGGTGGCGTATGTGCCGTGGGGTATCTTGAAGGGGTTGAGCCTGATGCTTGTGGGGGCGTTATCGCTGTTGATACCGTCCGTCAGTTGCCCGTACAGGCTGTCACCCATCAGTTGACGTGTGTAGGTAGTAAACTCCTCGGGTAGGTTGCGTGTCATGCTTGGCGTGTATGTTTTATCTAAAAGTCGATGTCGAAGGTATCTTCTCCCTGTTTGTTTTCTTTCTTCTTGGGCTTGGGTTGCACCTTGAGGTTGCCTTGCTTGTCGAAGAGACCGTAGGTGGTGCGCAGTACGATAAACTCGGTACGGCGGTTCATCTGGTTGCATATCTCCTGGTGCTCCTTGGTTTGCTTCAGAATGAAGTCGGTAGTGAGTTTGTCTCCCTCTTTCAGCCACTTGTATTTCTCAGTAGCCTTGCGGCGTATGGTCTTGGGCTGTTCCCATCCATAGCCCACGGGGGTAAGCCTTTCCTTCTCTATTCCGTGCTTGATGAGGTAGTCTACTACAGCCTCCGCACGTTTCTGCGACAGGCGTTTGTTGTATTCAGCACTACCCTTGTAGTCGCAGTGGGCACTCAGTTCGATGGTTACATTGGGGTTCTCCTTCAGCAAGTTGACAAGTTCGTCGAGAGCCTTTGTACTGGCGGGTGTAAGCGTAGCCTTGTCAAACTCGTAGAAGATGTTGTCTATCAGTACGGGTGCCGTGATGGATGCCAGGGGGAACTGCAGCGTGTATTCCTTACTCTCTGTGGCGGTAGAGTCTATACGCAGTTCTTCCTTGTGGTTGAGGAATCCTTTGCACGACGCCATGATGAGGTAGTCCACCTTTTCGCGTATGGGCATGGTGAACGACCCGTCGCCCTTGACGGACAACTTCTTCATGGTGCCGTCGTTGCCCACTACGGTGACTTGTGCCGCCGGCAGTTCGTAGCCTCCCATTTCGTAAACCCACCCCTTTACGGTAGTTACTATCTCGGGGTTATCGAAAGAATAGATATGGTCGTAGCCCCTTCCGTCCCTGCGGTTGGAGGAGAAGAAGCCCCGGTTGTGCAGTCCTTCGAACGTCATGCCGAAGTCATCGCCTTCCGAGTTGAGCGGATAGCCCGGGTGCAGCACCTTGTATTTCCCAGTCTTGGCGTCCACTTTTGCCACGTAGATGTCGAGACCGCCCATGCCCACGTGTCCGTTGCTGCTAAAGTAGAGGTCTCCGTTGGGGCGGAAGGTGGGGAACATCTCGTCGCCCGGCGTGTTGATAGGTTCGCCGAGGTTTTCCACACCGCCCAGTCCTGCTGCGGTAAGTCTTATGCGCCAGATGTCGAGTCCTCCCATTCCGCCCGGCATGTCGCTAACGAAGTAGAGCCATTCGCCGTCGGGCGATACGGCAGGGTGTGCATAGCTGCTCAGCGTGTCGCGCGTAATCTCGAGCGGGGTGACCTTTCCCCATGCAGCATCAGAGCGTGGCGAGGTAACGATGGTAGCGTATCGTGGCGAGGAAGGGTCGGTGGTACACTGTGTAAGGTACATGGTGCTGCCGTCGGGCGAAAAGCAGCATGCCCCCTCGTCATAGTCGGTGTTCAGACCGGAGCCTATGGCTTCTGGTTTGCTCCACTTGCCCTTGTCGTCCTTTTCCGAGTAGAAGATGTCGCCTGCCTTGGTGCCGGTGATTCCGCTCAGTTCGTCGCCTTGTGCCTCGTTGCGTGTGGAGGTAAAATAAAGCCGGTCGTAGTCGTCGCCGTAAAGCATGGGCGAGTAGTCGTGCCGTCTGGAGTTGAACTGCTCCATGCGCTTCACGGAGTAGCGGCTTCCCTGCTTCTTCCATTCGGGAGCCTTTCGGGATGATATCAGTCCGTTCTTGGCAAGAATGTTGTCGGGCATGGAGTCGAGAATGGCAGTAAACTCCTTTTCAGCCTGTCGGTAGTCGCCGTTCTTCAGCAACAGTCGGGCGTATGCGAGCCGGTCCTGGTTGGTAGCCTGTCCGTAGCGTATGGCGTTGCGGTAGGCTGCAATGGCTTTCGGGGTGGCGTTGATGCGCTCGTAACACAGTGCCGCCTTCAGTGCTCTCTTGCCACGGTTGTCGCGCTCCTTGGCTGGTGTGCGGGTGTATGCTCTCTTAAACTGTTCTGCAGCATCGTAGTATTCGCCCAGGGCGAGGTATTTCTCGCCCTTCTTGATGTTGCGGTCTATGCCGCATGCCGTCATGAGCATGCAGCATAACATCAGGATATATAGGAAGCGGTAGTGTCTGTTCATCTGTGTTTCGTGTAACGTTTTATATATAACGTACGTGCGATACATATATTATATACGACCTGTATTATATACGGCGTGCAAATTACATGTCGGCGAATGGTTGTCTGTACTGGCATCCTGCCTTCCAGTTGCTGCATCCGTATGCCGTTTTTCCCTTGATGACGGTTCCCTTGCCGCAGAGAGGGCATGTTTGGCCTACGATGCTGTCGCTTGCCGGTGCCGTAGGTTCTGCTGCCTGTACAGTTGTGGCAGCTTGCTGTGCAGCTGTTGTGGCTTGCTGTACAGCAGTTGTGGCTTGCTGTACAGTTGTGCTGTCGGCAGCCTTCTTGGCAGTGGGCTTCCTTGTGGTGGTTTTCTTCTTGGCGGGTTCCTTCTTTTTCTTTTTGGTATCCTCGTCGGTAGTGACGGTAACGTGGCGGTTGCTGTTGTCGGCAAGCACATCGTTGACGATGTGTGTTATCTGCTCCTTCAGACCATTGATAAACTCGGCTGGGTCGTATGTCTTGTGCTCTATGTCGCGCAGGCGTTTTTCCCAGATGCCGGTCAGTTCGCAACTCTTCAGCAGGTCTTCCTTGATGGTGTCTATCAGTTCTATGCCCGTGGGTGTGGCTATGAGGTTCTTGCGCTGGCGCTGTATGTAGTGGCGCTTGAAGAGGGTCTCTATGATACCCGACCTGGAGGACGGACGTCCGATGCCGTTCTCCTTGAGTGCGGCACGCAGTTCCTCGTCGTCCACAAACTTGCCTGCCGTCTCCATGGCACGCAACAGCGTTGCCTCGGTATAGTACTTGGGCGGTGTGGTCCATTTCTCGGTAAGGGTAGGTGTGTGTGGTCCCGTTTCGCCCTTTACGAACGAGGGCAGTGTGCGCTCCTCCACATTTTCCTTCTTGGCGGCGGTGTCAGTATTGTCGGTATCGTCGTCTGCCGACTTGCTTTCCTTGGCGTACACCTCACGCCATCCGGCAGAGAGAATCTCTTTGCCGCTTACCTTAAACTCTATCTTCTCTTCCTTTTCCCCGTCGGTGTTGATAACCTGTCCGAGTACGGTGGTGGTGGAAAACTTGCAGTCTGGGTAAAACACGCTGATGAAACGTGTTGCCACGAGATTGTACACGTTCTGCTCCATATCGGTGAGCCCGGTGGGTACTACGCCGGTAGGGATGATGGCGTGGTGGTCGGTCACTTTGGACGAATCGAACACTTTCTTGCTTTTGGGCAGTTTCTTGCCGCACGTCTCCACGAGCCTCTGTACCAAGGGCAGAAACTTCTGCATGCCGAAGATGCGTGCCTGGCTTACGCCGTTGAGTATCTGCGGACATTTGGGGTAGATGTCGTCCGACAGGTACTGGGTGTCCACACGCGGATAGGTGGTGACTTTCTTCTCGTAGAGGCTCTGTATGAGTTTGAGGGTCATGTCGGCCGAATAACTGAACTTCTTGTTGCAGTCTACCTGTAGCGAGGTGAGGTCGTAGAGGTGGGGTGGTGCCTCGGTGCCTTTCTTCTTGCTCACATCGGTAACGGTGAAGGGCTTGCCCTCTATGGTGCTGAAGGCTTTCTCGCCTTCCTCCTTGGTTGTAAACTTGCCGCTGGTTGCCGTAAACTGGGTGTCGCGGTAGATGGTGGCGAGTACCCAATAAGGCTCCGATACAAAGTTGTCGATTTCCTTCTGTCTGTTTACGATGAGCGCGAGGGTAGGCGTCTGCACTCTGCCGATGCTCAGCACCTGTCTGTTCTGTCCGTATTTCAGGGTGTAGAGGCGGGTGGCGTTCATGCCGAGAATCCAGTCGCCTATGGCACGCGAAAGGCCGGCAAGGTAGAGAGACTGGTAATCCTTTTGGTCTTTCAGTTCCTGGAATCCCTGCTTTATAGCCTCGTCTGTCATGGACGAAATCCATAGACGCTTCACGGGGCACTTCGCCTGTGCCTTCTGCATCACCCATCGCTGTATGAGTTCACCCTCCTGTCCGGCGTCACCGCAGTTGATGATGCTGTCGGCAGCCTGCATCAGTTTCTCGATGGTGGCAAACTGCTTCTTGATACCTTCGTCGTTGATGAGTTTGATACCGAAGCGCTGCGGTATCATGGGCAGTGCCGACAGGCTCCACCTTTTCCACATGGGGGTGTAGTCGTCAGGCTCTTTCAGTTCACACAGGTGACCGAACGTCCATGTTACCTGGTACCCGTTGCCTTCCATATATCCGTTGCGTGCCGTGTTGGCGCCTATGATGCGGGCTATGTCTTTGGCAACGCTGGGTTTCTCTGCGATACAAACTATCATGATTCTTTTCTTTTTAGGATTGCAAAGGTACAACAAAATACCGAAATACGGGGGGAATTGTTAAAAAGAAAATAAAATATGATAGGCATGCTTGCTTTAAAGAAAAAGAATTATTAATTTTGCAACGTTTAACGACAGGACAACTTGTTGTGTTTTCGGAAATAACAGCTATAGGTAAAAGACAGAAACATGCATTAGAAATGTATTGTGCGGAAACAACGCCCTTCAAAAAAGGGCAGGCAACTTACTACTTTATCGCCCAACGGCTGTAAATGGCCGTAATGATATCCGAACTAAAATATATATTATACAGAAATATTTTTATTAATTCATTTATGGTAAAAAAGATTACATTCATTGCACGAGCGGTCTTGCTGATGCTGCTGCTTGTGGTACCTTCCTACCTGTTGGCGGAGGAGGTTAAACCGGTTAAACCGTGGGTGGAAACGACAGTAGATGGTACTATCTTGACATTTCACTATGATGACCAATATGACAAGGCTGTATATTCTTACTGGGACCTCCCAGAAAAAGGCTGGCCTGAATGGTCAAATGTGTTGAGCAATCTCATCAAAAAGGTTATCATCCTCCCGGAATTCGCTGCGGCGCGTCCGACATACTGCGGTTACTGGTTCGAGTTGAATGCTTTGGAATCAATAGAGGGCTTGGAATATCTCAATACCTCTGAGGTTACCGACATGAAAGAAATGTTTAAAGGTTTTAACCTGAAGTCACTCGACTTAAGCCATTTCGATACCAGCAAAGTAACCGACATGAGCAATATGTTTGCTGGTACGTCGCTGACTTCGCTTGATTTGACCAGCTTCGACACGAAGAGCGTTACCACAACGGCAGGCATGTTCGATGGCAGCTCAAATCTGAATTATATCCTTGTCTCAAACAAGTTTAATCTGGATAATGTGACGACAGAGAACTCTAAGAATATGTTCTATAATTGTACTTCGCTTCCAGGTTATAAAAAAGATGATAAAGTATGGGATAAGACCCAGGCTTCCGCTTTGTTCACCAATATGGACCAGGCGGAAAAGAAACCATGGGTTTTGTATAATGCTTCCGACAGCAGTCTGACGTTCCGTTATGACGCCTGGAAACCCTATGTCACGGCAGACGCAAAGTATGATGTGCCGACATCAGGAAAGCCAGAGTGGCTTACAGACACCACAGGTTCTGAGGACAATAGCGAAACCGGAGCCGCCCGCATCAAGAAGGTAATTATCAGTAGCGGATTTCAGCAAGCAGAAGTTCCGTCAACCGCCTATTGGTTCTGCGGAATGAGCAACCTCACAACGATAGAAGGTATGGATTCTATCAATACCTCGAAGGCTACCGACGTGACAGAAATGTTTGCCGGTTGTACATCACTCACCTCGCTCGACATCAACGACAATTTCTTGCTTGCCAATGTAAAGAGTATGAGGGGTATGTTCGACGGATGTACTGGTCTTACCTCGCTTAAAATCAATGGCTTCTTAGAAAGTGCAAAGGTGGAGGATATGAGCAGCATGTTCAGAAACTGCTCACAGCTTACTTCGCTTCAGCTCGAAAAGTTAGTTACCATGAAAGCGACCTCCATGGCAGAGATGTTTGCCGGTTGCCAGTCACTGAAAGAGGTGGGACTAAACTACTTCACAACTGCCACCGTTACCAACATGGAGTCGATGTTCCGCGACTGTAAGTCGTTGACATTCCTCGACCTCTCTAAGTTTGACAATTCACAGGTAATGTCTGTGAAGGACATGTTCAACGGATGCGCGTCGTTGGACTCTATCAATGTAAGCGACAAGTTCCTCCCTGTAAGCACATGCGACGCTACCGACATGTTCAAGGGCTGTGTTAAGCTGCCCAACTACGATGCGTCTGTCGTGGGCAAGGAGAAAGCACTGGATGTAAAGCAGAAGGGTTACCTCAATATCGTAGAAGCCGCAGCACTGCCCTGGGTGGAATATGCTGACGGCAAACTTACGTTCCACAATGACAACCAGAAATACTACACCACGTCAGAAATAGCGTGTGTGCTCCCCGGCAATACCACCCCAGACTGGATAGGTAAGGCCGCTGATGTGAAGAAGGTAGAATTCAACCAGGAATTTGCCTCTGTCTATCCTGAGTATTGCGTAAGCTGGTTCTCGGGCATGAAACAGATTGCCTCCATCGAGGGTCTCGATTATCTCAACACCTCCTCAGTAGTATCCATGCAGGGCATGTTCAACAACTGCCAGAACCTTACCTCGCTCGACCTCAGCAAATTCAATACTGAGAAAGTAACGAACATGCAGGGCATGTTCAACGGCTGCAGTAGCTTGAAGAACATCTTTGTTACCAATAGCTTCTCTACAGATAATGTAGAAAATTCCAAGATCATGTTTGCCGGTTGCGTCAAGCTTAAGAACTACAACAATTCCGACGCACACGACAAGGATCAGGCTTGCGACACGTCTCTGGGCGGCTATCTCAACAACTGGGATGTAATCCCCGTTATCACATGGGTAGAATACCAGGATGCCGACTCAACGCTGACATTCCACCACGACAAATGGAACGGAATCATAGAAGACACAAAGACCTATTATCTCCCTGTCGCTGGCGATGACGACGCTCTTACTCCAGACTGGAGTGAACTTGCCGGCAAGATAAAGAAGGTAATCTTCTTAGAAGAATTTCAGGGTGCACGTCCTACTACCTGCTACAAGTGGTTCGAAAATATGCAGAACCTTACGGCTATAGAAGGAATGACCAACCTGAACACTGTGGACGTAACCAACATGGCGTACATGTTCAACAACTGTAACAACAGGCAGCTCAAGGTACTTGACCTTACTTCGTTCAATACAGCAAAGGTTACCGACATGATGTATATGTTCTATAACTGCAACGGGTTGAAGGAAATCGTGGTGAGCGACGATTTCGTTACAACAAATGTTGCCGCCAGCGACAGTCTGTTCTACGGCTGTGCCAATCTCAAGAAGTATTCTTACAGCAATAAGGACAACTATTATGGCATTTGTAGGGCCAAATACATCCTTGACGGTGGATACTTCTCTCAGCCGGTACCGTTTGTATGGGCTTATTACAACTCTGCCGCCCAAACAGCCACATTCTATTATGACCGTACCGGCGACTGGAATAATGCTTATCTCTACTATCCTAAAGTTAGCTGGGTCGGAGATTGTAAGGACGCAACGAAGGCTGTAATCGACGAGAGCTTTGCCAATTACAAGACCAAAGACATGAGTTATCTGTTGAGTGGCCTGTTCTGCGCAAAGGAACTCACCGGCATGGAGAATCTGAACACCGAAGGCGTTACCAACATGAGCCACATGTTCGATAACGGAGGCTTTACGTATCTCGACCTTACTCACTTCGATACCAGGGAAGTGACAGACATGTCAAATATGTTTACCGACTGTTCTGTGATGCAGAATATCTACGTTAGCAAGAATTTCACCGTAGATAAGGTTACACAGAGTACCGATATGTTCTCTCATTGTAAGAAATTGCTTAATTATTACGATGGTTCTTATACACAGGACAAGGAACATGCTTCGTACACTGATTTCTATGGATACTTTACCTTGCGCCAGCATTTCATTGTGGGTGGCAGGATGTATGATATCGACCAGAAACCTCGTGAATCCCATCCTTATTGCTATCAGAATGTATCTATCATTAATCAATACGCCATGGACAATTACCAGTCTGACGCAGAATTCCAGCTTGCCGACGACCACACGGCTTCTTACATACGCTCCCTGTTCGAGAAATGGGGTACACTCTGCTTGCCGTTCACATTCAATGTAGAGGACAATGCAACCTGTTACTTCTATACCATCGACCATATCGATAACGACAACGTCATTGTCAAAGAAGTGACTACTGGTAACATAGAGGCTGGTACTCCTATCATTTTCGCCAGAGGGTCAATGACACAGGAATATATGTACTTGACAAGTGTCAAGGGTTCAAAATTTGTTGTTGCGCCTAAAGATAGTCTCCTTACAGGTACTTTCGACACTACCTATCTTGCCGACGGCGAGAGCTATTACCTCAGCGACGAAGGTAAGTTCTGTAAGGTTGCCGATGCCGGAGAAAGTGTGAAGGTTAATCCGTTCTGCGCTTATATTACACCGGGCGAGGAAGGTGCGCAGTACGCATCCACGCTCAACATCAAGGTTGACGACGGTACTGGCATTGACAATGTTATCGACACCCTTAACAATGTCGACGGCAAGACCGAGATTTACGACCTTAACGGTCGCCGTCTCGAGCAGCCGCAGAAGGGTGTGAACATCGTTAAGAACGGTTCACGTACCATCAAGGTTACGGTGAAGTAAGACGCAGGAAACTGCATTGAAGATAAGAAAAGAGGGTGTGTCTGTTTTGACACACCCTCTTCTCTTTGTGTGTCGGGCTGAAAGGGCGTGCAGGACAAATCTGCTCAAGTTATTTTTT
>CAVCGV010000056.1:0-19104 GCA_963601815.1 bacterium | reverse complement strand
AGTAATGTGTAAAAAATAACTTGAGCAGATTTGCCCTTTCAGCCCGTCGTTGGCACATTTCGCGAATCAAAAAAATGCTCAAGTTATTTTTAGACCAGTACTATACGGATTGCTCTTTGATGTGGTTTTTAGAACCCGCTATATTCTAATTGTCAGCAACCACTTGCTGACCTCTCAGTTTATCCTTCAGACTGATGCCCTTCTGTATTTCGATGTTCACACCATCGCTCAAGCCCGTAGTTACTTGCTTGCGCTCATAGGTCTTATCTTCTCCCGTACCTTTTACAACATATACAAAGGTGGAGTCGCCGCTAAACTCGATGGCACTTTCCGGTACGGTGAGTACGTGTGTCGCCTTGGCGAGCACTATCTCGGCATTGGCGCTGTAGCCTGAACGAATCTTGCCACCCTTGACAGAACGAACAGCGGCCTTTACCTCAAACTGGTTGGCACCGTTGTTTTCCACAGCCTTCGGAGAGATATACTCCAGGTCAGCATCAAACTTGAGGTCTTGCAGCGCACCGATGGTTATCTTCATCGGCATGCCTACTACCAGGTTGCCTACCTCTGTCTCGTCGATGTTGCCACGGAAGATGAGGTCGTTCATGTTGGCAACACTGGCGATAGTGGTACCGTCATTGAAGGTGTTGGCGAGAATTACCGAGTTACCCACCTTCACAGGGATATCGAGAATAACACCCGAGATGGTGGAGCGGATGAGGGTAGACGAGGCACTGGCGTTGCTCTTGCTCACACCGTCGCGTACCACTTCGAGGGCATCCTCTGCAGCTACCACTTCCTCCTTGGCCTGCTGTAGGGCTTGCTTTATCTTGTCAAACTCGTCGGCACTGACCAACTGTTTCTTGTAGAGCATTTCCTCGCGGTTGTAGTTTACCTGTGCCTGCTTCATGTTGATGCCTGCCAGGCGCACACGTGCCTGGGCACTGCTGAGTTGGCTCATGTCCGGAATAACCTTTACCTTGGCTATTACTTCGCCGGCCTGTACATAGTCGCCAGCCTGCTTGCATATCTCGGTAATGATACCACTAATCTGTGGCTTCACGTTCACCTCGTTGCGAGGCTCTATCTTTCCCGTAATGACGGTGGTCTTCAATACATCTGCCGTCTTGGGGGTAAGCTCCTGATACTCTACGGGCTTGGGTTGTGACTTCTGGTAGAGGAACACGAAGGTTCCGATGAAAATCAAGGCGACAATCGCCGCAACAATCAACTTGGAATACTTTTTCATATCTTAAGTTTAAGTGAAGAGTGTAGAACGAAGCGTGAACATTTTACTGTCTTACTTTCGTTTTCCATTCTTATGAAGTAATTTATGTGTTAGGAGTTCAAAGTACAAGTGAATTATTCCCTCTTCGTTCATCCCTCCTATTCGTCTCTCATCGCATCTACAGGCTTTATGCTCATGGCTCGCCAGGCTGGGGCAAGTCCTGCCAATCCGCCAAGGATTCCTATCAGGACTGCCGAGAATATAGCCGTCCAGAAGTCGACTTGGAAATGGGCGGCGACAATGCCGTCTGTGGTGTAGCCTACCTCTAACATTTGCAGTATGAGGACACCGAAGAGGATACCGCTCATGCCTGCCACCAAGGTAAGGATGACACTCTCGGAGATGATTTGCGAGAGTATCATCTTAGGTGTCGCCCCGATGGCACGGCGTATGCCTATCTCGGTAGTGCGCTCCTTCACGGTAACCATCATGATATTGCTCACGCCTATGGCTCCTGCCAGGAGCGTACCGATACCTACGAGCCAGATAAGGAAGTTGACTCCCTTGAACAGGTTGTCGAGCATTTGGAAGAGTACCTCGGTGTTGAACACCATCAGTCCCTTCTCGTCTGTAGGGTCGATGGCGTGTGCCCTTGCCACAGCTTCCCTCATGCGTTGGGTGATGCTGCTCATCACGATTCCTGGCTTGCCGGTTGTGGCGATGATGTCTACGGCGTTGCCCCTGTTATAGGCTGCGCGCAGTACAGACTGGGGTAGGGTGATGGTCTCCTCGGCACGTCCGCCAAAGTTGACACCATTGCCCGACCGGTAGTCTACGCCCACGACGGTATAGTAGGTAGAGTCTACCCTAATGCTCTTGCCGCAAGGGTCTCCGCCTCCGGGGAAGAGATTGGTGTATATCTGCTTGCCTATGACGCAAACCTTGCGTTGTTCCTTGACATCCATCTCGTTGATGTATCTGCCATAAAACAATTTGGGTACGGACACCTTGGCATAGTCGGGGTTGACACCCTGCGTACTGCCGCTGAATGTTTTGTCGCCACGCACCAAGGTCTTTCGACCGCTGAAGAGCAGGGGAGTGACGACATCCAGTTCGGGAACGCGCTGGCGCAGCCTTTCCATGTCGCTCAGTTCCATGTTCCATGAGCGTCCCTTGTTGAATCCCTTGTAGGGCTTGGTGGTGCTCTGTGCCCACATGATGGCAGTATTGGTGGCAAATCCGGCAAAGTTGTTCTGCAGTATCTCCTTCAGTCCTTGTCCGCCTCCCATCAGGGCGATGAGCATGAACACGCCCCAGAACACACCGAAGCCTGTCAGCAGACTGCGGCTCTTGTTCCTCGTGATGGTATCGAGTATCTCTTTGTATGTGTCTAAGTCGAAACGCATTTTTCAATTATACTTTTTTGATTGTACATCAAGATCCTATTCTGCCCTCAGTGCCTCTATGGGCCTTATCCTTGCTGCCTTGACGGCTGGGATGAGTCCGGCTATGGTGCCTGCGATGACGATGGTGATGGTGGCTCCGATGCAAGTGCCGATACCTACTGTAGGGTTCACAAACATGGCAGCCTGGAAGAGTCCGGTATCTACCACTGTGTGGCCGATGGTGGCATCCATTACCTCGTTGGCGACCACGCCAAGCACCATGCCGATGTACCCGAAGAAGGACGTCATGATAATGCTCTCGGTAATGATGAGCTTCAGTATCGACCAGGGCTTGGCACCTATCGCCTTGCGTACGCCAAACTCGCGGGTGCGCTCCTTTACGGTGATGAGCATGATGTTGCTTACCCCCACGATGCCGCTCAGCAGGGTAAACAGGCCCACTATCCACAGGGCGGTCTGTATGATGGCGATACCCTGGTTCATCTGTATGTTGTCCATATACCTGTTCCAGAGCCATACACTCCGCTCGTCATCGGGAGCAGCCTGGTGGTTTTTGTTGAGACTGGCACGATAGTTGTTCTCGAAACTCTCATTGTCTTCCTTGGTCTTCAGGTTCTTCAGGGTAAACTCGATGTTTCCTGCTTCGTCGCCCTTGCCATAGATGGTCTTCACGGTGGTGAAGGCTGTAAAGGCTTCGGTATTCTGTCGGGATTCGTCTCCTTTGTAGATACCCACTACCTTGAATGCCATATCGCTTATCTTGACGGTCTTGCCTACGAGCGACCTGTAGTCTTTGGCGAGTTCCTTGGCCTGACTTTTGCTGAGCACGATGGATTTGCGGCGCTCCTTCAGGTCTATTTCGTTGATGAAGCGTCCTGCCGTCATCTCGGTCTTGTCTATCTTGACATGCGAGGGGTATACGCCGGTAAGGGTCTGTGCGGCAACGTAGTTGTCACCATATGTTATGTTGACACCCGACTGCACCAGTTGGCCTCCTACGTCATCTACATAATTGGCGTAGGTGTGGCCGGTAATGGCCATGTCCTTGTCGTTGAGGTCGATGGTACGTCCTTCCTTCAGTCCGTTGTATGCTTTGGAGGTTCGTCCGCCGAACACCAGCATGGAGTTGGCGAGGAACTTTTCGTGTTGTTGCAGTTGGGCATTGATGAGTCCGTTGCCTGCCCCCAACAAGAATATGAGCATGAAAATGCCCCATGCCACGGCGAATCCAGTCAGCGATGTGCGCAACTTGTTGCGTTTCGATGTACTCCAGATTTCGGAGAGAAGTGAAGAGTGTAGAGTGAAGCGTGAAGAATTCATTTGCACAATATATTATAATTTTCGTAAAGCCGAAGAGAATATAAGAGAAAGACATTTGGTATCTTCCCTCTTCGTTCTTCACTTATTTCACGTAGTCCTTCGATACCAGATGGTGGTCGTAGTTCTCCTCGATGCTTCCGATAAGTCCGTCCTTGATGTGTATCACCTTGTCGGTCTCGTTGGCGACACCGCTCTCGTGGGTTACCACCACGATGGTCATGCCGTCTTTCTCGTGCAGTTCCTTCAACAGGCTCATCACTTCCACACTCGTCTTGGAGTCGAGGGCGCCCGTAGGCTCGTCTGCAAGGATAATTTGCGGTTTGGTAATGAGGGCACGGGCTATGGCTACACGCTGCTTCTGTCCGCCCGACATTTCGTTGGGGTAGTGGTCCGCCCACTGGGTGAGTCCCAACTTGTCGAGATATTGCATGGCTAATTCGTGGCGTTTCTTGCGGCTCACGCCCTGATAGAACAGGGGCAGCTCCACATTCTCCACGGCCGTCTTGAAGGATATGAGGTTGAACGACTGGAAGATGAAACCTATCATCTTGTTGCGGTATTCTGCGGCACGAGTCTCGGAGAGGTCTTTTATCAAGACATCGTTAAGCCGGTACTCGCCCGTATCATAGTTGTCGAGAATACCCAATATATTTAATAAGGTGGACTTGCCCGATCCTGATGCGCCCATGATGCTGACAAACTCGCCCCGCTCTATGTCGAGGTCGATGCCTTTCAGTACGTGGAGCGGCTGTGCACCCTGATAGGTCTTGTTGACGTCTTTTAGATGTATCAATGACATATTCTTACAGATTAGAACTATAAACCGTAGACGCTTGCAACCCCTTTGGAAGATTGCAAGCGAACTCTCTTATATTACATTAAACGTTATAAAATGCACCTTATTATATATTGTGACGATAAAAACATAACTTGGTACGTTTTTTAGAATGTGAGCATTGCCCAATGTTATATTGTGACATCCCGGATGTTTTTCTCCAGTTCTTCTTTCACTTCGTCGATAGTGATGTCGAGGAGCGTCATCTGGCGGGCGAGCTCCGGGAGGCGTTCTTTCATAAACTCCTTCTTGCGGGCCTTCTTTATTTGCTTCTTGGCGCCAGCCGAAACGAAATAGCCCAAGCCTCGCTTGTTGTAGATAACCTCCTCATGAGCCAGCAGGTCGTATGCCTTTACAGCCGTGTTGGCGTTCACCTCAAGGAGCACGGCATACTCGCGGACACTCGGTATTCGCTCGTCTTCCTTGTATTTGCCGGCAAGAATCTCGTCTGAGAGACGCTCGGCTATCTGGATGTAGATGGCTTTGTCGTTACTGAAATTCATAAGTCTTCAAATCTTTAGAGTTTGTAAAAACACGAATTGCTAAAGTTCCGCTTAGAGGTTTATCCACTTGTTGCAGACAACCTGCATACGAGTGAAAATCTTGTAAGATGCCCAGTACAAGGCTGCCGACAAGGCGAGGAAGAACGTGATAGTAGAGATACAAGCAACATGGTGTGCTACTGTTCCTTCACTAAAATCGACTGTTTCGAAGAGATTAAGGTCATGCGTTCCTTCTCCTGCATAACCAACAATAAGAAACAGGAGTATGCCCAAACCTGCAGTAAACAGAATAGGGTGTTTACGGAAAAGCGCTCCTCCGAAGATGCAGAACGAATGTAAGAGGATAACGAAACTCCATACGATCATAGACAACTCAAGTTCCGTTTGCCCGGTAATGGCATTTGCTATTACCTGATGGCTTTCAAACAGTTCCTTCAGGGTTACCCAAGCGATGCTGGCATGATGACCGGGGCACAATAAGAAGCTAAAGATGAACTGTACGAAATCGGCAAGCAAGACAGCTATGACAAACATGACGAATCCGCCTACAGTCATCATTAAAAAGCGTGCTATATATTTCTCCAGATTATTGGCAGGGAGCATGAGAAAACTCTCTCGCTGCAGTTTGGTCCTCATGTTGCCGAAGATGTTACTTGCGGTAATAAAGAACAGCATAACGGCGACAGTCATGACACAAGCACTTATTTCGTCCTGGAAAAAGCCCGCTGTGTCAAGGTCTGCCGGTAATCCGCCAGAGGCTATGGAAGCACCCAATTTATGGAGAAAAAGGAGGCAAATGACGAGGAGACCTATTGCCAAACCTATCGTGCGGTTGAAATAGCCTTTCCAGTTAGTGAGAATATCCCAACGTAACACCATTAACAGTCTATGTAAATTAAAATTCTTGTTCATAATCTTCTATTTTTTGTTCGAGATTTCACCCTACGATTATAATATGTAAATAAGGAGAAAACGATCTTTATTTCTCCAACTTGCCGTCAATTACTGCATTGAAGAGCAGTTCGAGATTCATTTGTGTCTCATTGTCGCCTTCCTGTCGCTTGCAGATGGCGGCGTTGCCCTGTAGCGTAGGTTCGGCATAGAGCACAGTGTCGTCCATATCTTGTGATGAGCGATACTCGAAGCTGTATTTCTCGCAGATGTCAGAGACTGATGCATCGAGCAGGAGTTGGCTCTGGTTCATGACGATGATATGGTCGAGGAGCGACTCCACGTCGTGCACCTGGTGGGTGGAGATGATGAGGGTGCGGTCTTCTGTCATATTGTTGGCTATCACCTTGCGGAACTGGCTCTTCGATGGGATGTCGAGGCCGTTGGTGGGCTCGTCCATCAGAAGGAATCGGGTACCGGTAGCGAGTGCGAAACTCATAAATACCTTCTTCTTCTGTCCCATCGAGAGTTCGTTCAATTTGAGAGAGATTGGTAATTCAAAATCTTTGAGGCAGTTCTCCAGCACTTCTTGCGAGAAGTTGGGATAGAACCCTTTGTTACTCTTCACATACGAAGAGAGCGAAACGTTGGGCAATTCAAACTCCTCGGGCACCATGAAAATATCCTGAAGCACGTTGGCTCTTCGCTCTTGTGCCGAGACTTCGTCTACAAGGATAGTACCTTTGCGCTGGCGGAGCAGTCCGCCGACGAGGTAGAGTAGGGTACTCTTGCCTGTTCCGTTCTTGCCGAGCAAGCCATATATTTTGTTCTCTTTGAGTTCTAAAGAGAAATTTCTGAACACGAGGTGCTTGCTGCCCGGGTACCTGAAATCGATGTCTTTAATCTGTATCATAATCTGTAATGTTTTAGTGTACTACTTCAATAGAACACTGCAAAGGTAGTGTTTAATGTAATACGCTCCAAACTTTTAGCCAATTATTTTTCGTGTTTAACATTCAGTTAACACTTCCTCATTACTATATACATACGCGTAAAATAATAAATATGTCTGAGCATGATGATTGTTACAGCACGCCCAGAGCTATGCGCTCGTTGGGATTTAACTTTCCGCTACGCGCCAGTGACAGTTGGTTCGGCCTGCCGTGGTAATCATAGGAGGTACAGCAAGGACGCTTCTCTACCATTTCAAAAACGTGCAGCGAGGACGTCGCACCTACTATGAAATCTCCGTTCCGTACTACGGAATAGTCGTTCAAAAACTTAGAATGTACGTTCAAAGGTTTGGAACGAACGTTCAAAACTTTGGAACGAAGATTTAAGCCTACTGTATTGCAACACGCACATAATAAAAAAACAACGAGAACCTCTACTCTAAGAGATTCTCGTTATTTCAAAAAAATCCATTGTATAAGTAAAAGATGATAAAAGCGTTTCCCAACGCCTGCGTTTCTAACTGGTGCAAAGGTAGTAATAATTGACTTTTTCAGGGTGATTTTTTTCACTTTTAAGGGGTAAAAAACTGTTTTTCTACCACGAAAAGTTAGGTTTTGCTACTGATTCAAGGTAAAAAAACAGGTTAACAACCTCTTATTTACTGAATCGTGCGCTAAAGAAGTCTTTTTCCTACTATCTATCGGCCGAGATGATGTCACCTACCGTATGAGGTGGTACATGCCGCCGGCAAGCGTCTTGATAACCCCTTTCATCTCCAACGTAAAGAGAAGGGCTGTCAATTTGCCGATACTTATATCTGCCTTGACGGACAAGATATTGATTTGAAGGTCATTGGTTTTGGCCAGCACATCGACAACAGCCTGTTCCTCGGCAGACAGTTCGGGAAACATACTGCGCTCTATGCCCTCACGCTTTGCAGTCATCAGTTTGGCATCAGATGTCCACCCCATGTCCTTGGCAAAATCCTCGGCACTCAAGATCAATGTTGCACCATTATTGCGTATAAGATTATTACAGCCCTCACTATACGGGTCGTTTACCCTACCCGGGAAGGCAAAGACGTCACGTCCGTACGACTGCGAAATCTCGGTCGTAATAAGTCCACCTCCCTTAGCGGCACTTTCTATGAGCACACAAGCATCAGACATTCCTGCCACAATGCGGTTACGGCGTACGAAATTGATCTTGTCTGCATTGGTCTGGGTAAGAAACTCTGTGAGCAAGCCACCGTGTTCCAGCATCTCGATGGCAATATTGCGGTGGCGCGTAGGATAAATCATGTCCAGCCCGTGAGCCAGCACCCCTACTGTATCATACCCGTTGTCGAGTGCCTGGCGATGGGCGCACACGTCCACACCATAAGCCAGTCCGCTCACCACGAGCACCTGGGGGCACTGCGTTTTCAGTTCTCTTACAAATCTGCGTATGAGGTCTTCGCCATAGGGTGTACAGTGGCGTGTACCCACGATGTTAATGACGCGTTGTTGATTGAGGTTGCCTTTACCTTTATAAAATAGCATCAAAGGTGCATCGTCACACTCACGTAGCCTTGCAGGATAGTCGTCGTCTATCATGCAGAGGGGACGGATGCCATACTTCAAGTCGTATTCCAGTTCCACCTCGGCCCGCTTGAAGGCTTCGTCGATTGTCCTCAACACTTCTACCAACTTGGGGGAAGCGTCGGGCAGCAGTTGGCGAATGTCTTGGCGGTACTCCATGACCGTAGTGGCCGACCCGGCCCTTCGGTACAGTTCCAGCATTCCGGCAAGACTAAAATAGTTGAGACGGGTAAGGACGATGGTATTCAGAATTTCTTGTTGGTCGACCATTCTTCTTTTATTATGTAAACATTTATAAGTTTCCTCTCTCTTTACTTTGCCTTGAGGTATTCGTATCCGAACCGGCAGCGCAGACACTCCTTCCTGTCGCAATATTCCTTCTTGAGCTGGATGAGAGCCTGGCTGTCCCCCGCATTGTCAACACCCAGTCCGCACAATTTCCACATGCGTATTATATAGTTGTTCTCTGGGCGCAGAGCCTCGAGAAACTCGAAGGCACGGTCGCAGTATTTCTCCTCGCCACGATGCCTGCCGTAAGCAAAGAGTATGGGGACCACCGTGTTGATGACGAGCAGGTTGAGAGAAGCTGCAGAGATGTGTTTCTCGTTACGCACACTTGTACTCCCGAAGGTATAGTGTGTCTCCCAATAGGGCGTTACCGTAGTAGAGAGGATACGCATGGCATCCTTCACCGTTGCAGCCTCGAGTATCCTGCTCAAACCGGCATGCTGCTGATAGTAAAGCATGGCCAACTGTGAGATGCGGATATGGGGGAAGTTTTGGGGACGCAAGCGCAGAAACCGCCACAGGCTGTAGTCTATGGGGGAAATGGAAAACTTATGGGCCAGATACTGGTATTCCCTTTGCAACTTGCCGAAATAGCCGTCGGCAACGGCGTCCTTCCTGCAATATTCTGGTATGGACTCCATGTTCAGGAGACCCGCCTGCCCCAGGAATAAAGCCTCTATCTGGAAGATGTTGTCGCGGTGGTGGTCTACAGCATGCAAGGGGATGCTCTGTGCCCATTGCTCGAAAGCATCGCCATTAATACCGAACCCGAAGTTGCGGGCAAGCGTAACAAAATAGGCATTTTCCCAGTCGCCGTTGCATCTGCCAAGCCGCCCTACGATGGCTTCCGTCTTGGCAGAGAGGCGTTCGGTCTGCAGCGCACTCATCCATGAGTGTACGGTAAGTTTGGAGAGCGAAGGTATGATGCGGAAACAAGGCGGATACTGGTCTATGGAGAGCAGTTCGCTATAATGGCGGCTTACCTCCTCGGGGACATCGAGTTGCATCTGCACGAGTTTCTCACCCCTCGAGTTTGTCGTCTCGCCGTCTATCTCCCCACACACATGCAGAATGACGTTGTCATAATGAGGGTCCTTGTCGTGTCCGTGCAGAAACCAGTCGGAAGCCTTGTCGTGTATCTCCACATTGCCCACCCACAATGTACCGTCTATCTTTATCTTGGCATTGAAGAAGTCGGGGCCTGCGTTACGGTTGTGCAGTCCCGGGTCTATCACCTCCACACGCTGGCTACTTGTTGTGGCGAGTTGCCCGATGGGGAAGAGTTTGTGTTTCCATACATAATGCAGTAACTGTTCCATGGCAAAAGTCTTATGTATTAAGGTCTTTGGTTTTTTGTATTCGCTGCTTCGGGAATACAGGATTTCTTATCCTATGTATTTGGCGAAAGCCCTGTCGTAGTCTTCACTAACAGCCAACTTGCCGTTGACAAGACATACGAGTTCTACCGTAGCCCTGAGGCAAAGCTTTTCGTCTGAGGCGCGGAATATGTCCTGATGGAACACATACCGTACATTCTGTTTCTCGAGCCACAGGCGCGAGACAAACTTGTCGTCACACTGTAACGGGGTCTTGTACTGCAGATTCATGCGTGCCACCACAGCGTCTACACCCCGGCGGTGCATCTCTGCGAAACTGAGTCCGCACTGCTGCAGAAAGAGGTGGCGTGTGTGCTCCATATAGTGCAGGTAATTGGCATTGTTGACGATGCCTTCTATGTCACATTCATAGTCGCGCACCTCCATTGTTGTCTCGAAAATATATTCCATATAGCGTATGTTTTGGGCAGGCAAAACAGGCACAGACGGACCTGCACAGCCTTATTTCTCTGCAAAAATAGGCAAAAAATCCTATTTATTGTCACAATAAAGCGGTTTTTTCAATAAAAATGCGTATTTTTGCCGCAACGTTGCCGTTCAAGGGCAATGAGTATCAAATCTTTGGATAAAATAAATACTATATAAAGATGAAAATAGCATTGATTGGCTATGGCAAGATGGGGCACATGATAGAGGAAATAGCCCTTCAGCGTGGCCACGAAATCGTATGTAAGATTGACGTGAACAACCCCGAAGATATAGACAGTCCCGAGTTCTGCTCGGCCGATGTCGCCATCGAGTTTACCAACCCTACTGCCGCCTACGGCAACTATCTCAAGGCTTTTGCCCACAACGTGAAGGTGGTGAGCGGTTCTACAGGATGGATGAAAGACCATAAGGAAGACGTGGAGAAGCTCTGTGCCGACGGCAAGCAGACGCTCTTCTGGGCATCCAACTTCAGTATCGGTGTGGCCATCTTCTCGGCTGTCAACCGCTACCTTGCAAAAATCATGAACGGTTTCCCCCAGTACAGCGTGTGCATGCAGGAAACCCACCATGTACACAAGCTTGACGCTCCCAGCGGAACAGCTATTACGCTGGCCGAGGAAATCATCGACAACATGGACCGCAAGAAAGACTGGAAGCGTGGCGTTACCTACTGGACAGAGAACGGACACGCTGACGAGGGCGACCAGAACGTGACAGACGACGACTTGGTTATCAACTGCGTACGCGACGGTGAGGTGCCGGGCATTCATGCTGTAATGTACGACTCGGAGGCTGACATGATAACCATCGAGCATAGTGCCCACTCACGCAAGGGGTTCGCTCTCGGAGCTGTTCTCGCCGCTGAGTTTACAGCCAACCACTCAGGACTGCTCACCACTTCAGACTTGTTTAAGTTCTAACAGACATTTTTTCGGAGTTAAGTAACGGGCAAGAAAAAATAACATGGTACATTTCTAAAGGAGTGGTGGCGACACCTATACGCTTTAGATTTTTGCCTATGGGTTACAAAAGCTCCTCAAGACATAACACAATGATTGACAAACAGAAACAAAATCTCAACATGAAGGTGCAATGGACGAAATTCGCCATCGTCCTCATCATGTACCTTATATTCCTCTTCTGGCTGAAAAGCTGGCTTGGACTCATCGTAGTACCGTTTATCTACGACGTGTACATCAGCAAGAAGATACGCTGGCAGTGGTGGAAAGACACAGAAGGTCCTGTGCGTTTCATCATGAGTTGGGTAGACGCACTGGTGTTTGCACTGGTGGCTGTCTACTTCGTCAACCTCTTCTTCTTCCAGAACTACGTCATTCCGTCTTCCTCGCTCGAGAAATCGCTCCTTACGGGCGACTACCTCTTCGTTAGCAAGATGAGCTATGGTCCGCGCATTCCGCAGACTCCGCTTTCCATGCCGCTTACGCAGCACACCATGCCGCTCATCAACACGAAGAGCTACATAGAGTGGCCCCATTGGGACTACCGCCGTGTAAAGGGCTTCGGCGACGTAAAGCTGAATGACATCGTGGTGTTCAACTATCCTGCCGGCGACACTCTCGTCAACGAGGAACGCTACCAGGCCAACGACTATTACCAGATGGTGTATGGCTTCGGCGAACAACTGTTGCAGCAGAACGGACTGATGCGCGACATTCGTAAAATGTCACCCCTGGACCAGCGCTATTTCTTTAACAAGGCATACAGCGAAGGCCGCAACTATATCGTGAACAATCCGGGAGAGTATGGCGACATCATAAGCCGCCCCACCGACCGCCGCGAAAACTACGTAAAGCGCTGTGTAGGACTGCCCGGACAGACGCTTCAGATAAAGGACCGCATCGTTTACCTGGACGGCAAGCCCAATAAAGAGCCGGACAATGTACAGTATACCTACAAGATGAAACTGAAGGGAGAATTCCCTATAGATTTGGCAGACCAGTTGGGCATTACCAACGAGGACCTGCTGATGTACAACCAGAGCGGCAACATTCCACTTACCAAGCATGCCTACAGCGTACTGAAAGCCAGCAAGAACCTCGTGGAAAGCATCAGCATCAATACGGAGGCAACCTATGGCGACCTCTATCCGCTGAATGCTTATACGGGATGGACTCGGGATAATTACGGGCCTATATGGATTCCGAAGAAGGGCAAGTCGATAGCCATCGACCTGAAGAACCTGCCCATGTACGAGCGTTGCATCAAGGTGTATGAAGGCAATGACCTGAAGGTGGACGACAAGGGAAATATCTACATCAACGGCAAGATAGCCAAGAACTACACATTCAAGCTGGATTATTACTGGATGATGGGCGATAACCGCCACAACTCGGCCGACTCGCGTTACTGGGGATTCGTACCCGAAGACCACATCGTGGGCAAGCCTATCTTCATCTGGTGGAGCCACAGTCCTGACCATCCCGGCTTCTCGGGCATCCGATGGAACAGACTCTTCAAGTTGGTGGACAACATAAAGTAAACTATTTGAAAGTAGCAGTCAAGTTTATTGTGGCGTTGGCGCTGGCGCTGCTCCTCGTCTGGGTAGTCCGCACATACGCTTTCACTGTCTTCTCTGTGCCGGCGGGAGGTCTTCCTCCCCAACTGAAAGCTGGCAACAGAGTGATAGTGAATAGGATTGACTGCGATATTTTCAGACAGGGAGAGACGGTTGTCTTTGCCGACTCGGTAGTATGTACACCGCAGAAAGGCAAGGTTCCACAAATGGCAAATACCTCTTCGGAGGTCTTTTTCATAGGAAAAATAGAGAAACTACCGGGCGACACCATCGTTATCGACTCGGCTCGCTACGTCATTCCTACCATCTGCTGCAAACGCTGCGGATGTAAAGACTGCCGCTATTATCTCGTAAAAACAGCCTACGGACAGCAGCTCGTACACAAGCACCAGATAATTGGCAAGGCGTACAAGCTTTTTTAAAGATGAAAGCACTTCTTTCTACAACCTATTTCGGACCGGTACAGTGGTATCAGAAACTGCACCGTTATGATGAATGCCTGATAGAACAACACGAAAGTTTTATCAAGCAGACTTACCGCAACCGTATGGTTATAGCCACTACCAACGGGCCGCTGGCCCTTACCATACCAGTAAACCACGATTTGGGAATGGGCATCAAGGACATTCGCATAACCGACCACGCCAACTGGCGGCACACGCACTGGAATGCGTTGCTCTCTGCATACGGCGAGAGTCCGTTCTTCGAGTTTTATGAAGACGACATACGGCCTTTTTACGAGAAGAAATACGACTTCCTCTTCGACTTCAATGTAGAGATTATGGAGAAAATGACCGAACTGCTTGACATCCGCCCCAACATTTCGTTTACCGGCGGGTATATAAAAAGTGAAGAGGGGAGAGTGAAGAGTGAAGATTGGAGAGAGGAGAGGGAAGAGAGAAGAGAGAAAAGTGAAGAACTAATGGATTTTCGTGATGTGATTCGGCCTAAAAAGCCGCTCAGCGATGCCGAATTCATCCCACATAGATATTATCAGGTATATGAGCAGAAACACGGTTTCCTGCCCAATATGAGCATTCTCGACCTCCTTTTCAATGAAGGCAATGAGGCGATATTCCATTTGTAGGAATACCGCCTCATTGTCTATATATTATTGGCTTATTTCACGATAGAAGAGAGAGGGCTTCTGTTGCCCTTCATGTTGACAAGGAACGCCTTGGCGCTGCCAAACTTCAGGAACATGTCAAGACGAATGGGAATGTGGTTGTCGTCATCGGTTACATAGAAGTCTACTATCTTCTTGTACTTACCGTCGTCCAGTTCCATATAAGCCAACTTCAGACAGCGGTATTTTACGCCGTTGTCGGCCTTGATGGTTTCCCTTCCGCCGAAACGCAACTGGGCTGGTGTGCGCTCGCTACCGTCCACAATGGGGAACTTGACCACATAACCCTTGGTCCAGTTGGCGGGATCGAAACTGCGGGCACGCAGGAAGATGTTCATCATGTCGTACACACAGTCGTCGAAGGTATAGTTCTTCCAGTTGTGCTTACCGTCGTTGTTCTTGTAGTGCAGACGTGCATGGCACTTGCCGTCGGGATAGTTGTAGAATACCTCGTCTACGGTGTAGCGCTTTCCTTCGCGCGCACCCTTGCGGAAGTAGAGAGGGGCCAGTTCGGTACTGCTGTAGCAAAGGAGCGTGTCACGCAGCACAAAGAAGTCGTCTACCCGCTTGTTGCCTCTCGTTACCAGCGAACCACGGTAAGCTGGAGTGCCCTTGTATGTGGTCTGTACTACCGACATGCTGGCATTTCCCGCCTTCACCCATACAAACTTCCAGTTGTAGTAGAGGTTGTACGTCAGAAACTCACCCGACTTGAAAGCAGTGTTGCGAAAAGAACACTGTGCAGACACGGGTATGCTTGCCAACAACAGCAGGCATACGGTCAGCATCGATTTCTTAAGGTAATTCATCATCATTATTTTCTTATGGTTTTGGAACGTACTGTATGCCAAGGTTCTTGGCACGCTCTGCGTTCTGGTTCTTTACTTTCTTTTCCTTGTCCGGCTTTTGCTTGGTTATTGCTCCAGGCTTCTGCTGCTGAAGGGGTTTCTGCTGTGGGTTCCATGTCTCCGTCACGTCCCATTTGGCTTTACACTCTATCGCCTCGGGGTAATAATACACTTCCTCGGCCTGCAGGTCTTTGTCGTAATTGCCGGTGTCCCATACGCCATTGCCGTTGCGGTCTACGATAAGCCTTACATAATACTTGTCGGGCTTGAGGTAATAGAACTCTGCCACACCATTTACGGCATGCGTTTCCTTCACTACCTTGTCCTGCGCATTGAGAAGTTGCACGATGAGAGGCTGGTCTGCAAAACGGGTAATGTTCAGCAGGAGCGTGCTGTAGGTGTCGAGTGCCGACACTTTGAATCCCTGCTTCAGCGGCTTCGATGCAAGGCCGTAGATGTCTACAAAGGCTGCCGAGTCTATCTCCAGACTGTATTCTATGTCGGGACGCCACTCGCCCTTCAGTCTGTATTCGCGCATTGCCGTCTGCTCAAACTCGAATGGGGCTATGTACCACAGCGTATCATGCTTGGCATAGAGGTGTATGGCTGACGTGTCGGCCTTAGCCAAGGGGGTAGGGAAGGAGAAGGAGATGTTTCTGTCCGGGTCAAGGCTTGACTGTATGCTGGTCTTTACCTCCAGCGGTTTTACAGGGTACACAGAGTCGTATGGCTCGCCTTTCTTCTTCAGTTTCTCCTGTTTCTTGGTCCAGTCTTCCATTTCCTTGTCCAACTGCTTTTTGCGCTTGGCATAGGTTGTCTTCGACAGCACGTCCAGCGTGTCGGTCTGCTCTCTCAGTACCCCCGTACTGTCTGTGGTGCGGTAAGCCAATTCTATACGCAGGGTGTCCTGGTTTACCAGAGCCGTGTCTCTCAACCAGTAGGTGAGGGTATCTTTCTTCTGCGAAGCCTCGAGCAGGAATGCCTCTTTCTCGTCAAAGTTGAGTCCGCGCACTTTTGGCAGAATGCTGTCGCCATAACTGAAGAACAGCGAGAAATTATTGGCTTCCTTACGTTCTGATTTCAGAAAATAGCGGTCGGTAAGCGGTTCGGTAAAGGCTCTCAGTACGATGTCGTCGGGCAGGAAGTGGGTGTACGACGTAGGGGTAATCGACTTGATGTGCAGCGAGTCGGTCCAGATGGTATCCTGCCGGGTGTCAGGCTTGCATGTAGGAACTATGATTTCGTGCGTAAATGCCAGCTTCTCGCTCTTCTGGTTGTACAGGTAGTTGCCGTCCATATCCTGTAGCGCATAGATACGGTAGCTTCCCGGTGCAATGCCTTTTATCACAAAGCGTCCGCGGCTGTCGGTACGGCTCACGCGCAGCATGGGCTTGGTACGGAATGCCGAGTCGGCATGGTCGCTGTACAGGCCCACGAGTATGCCCTTGATGGGTTCCAGGTTCTCCGATTCCAGCACGTATCCCGATACTTCGAGTGTGTCTATAACGTCGCCTGTAGAGAAACTGTAGGTATAGTTGCCCATAGGGTTGCTCTCGTTGTTGTCCGAGATGGCGTCCGAGAAGTCTATGGTATAGGTGGTGTTGGGCTGGAGCGAGTCTACCAGCGATACCTGTATTCTCTTTCCTGTGGTCTTTATCTCCGGAGTTTCCAACTGGGGCGGAGACACCACGATTTTCTCTGTCGGGTTGTCAACCTTTATAAACTCGTTGAAGTAGATGGTTATCTTCTTTCTGTCCACATTGGTACCCTTGTCGGCAGGGATGGCACCTATCACTTCGGGAGGTGTCTCGTCAAACCATCCGCCGTCGGGTTGCCCCATTCTTGCACAGGAAGCCAACAGCAAGAAAGCCAGCACGTATAGAGGCAAATACAGCGTACTTACCTTACCACCTAAACGGGCCTTTGTCCATATTTCCTTTTTCATACCTGTCTTTTATGGGGTGATTGTCTGCTCTTACTTCATTCGGGTCTCAGTATTCCCGTTAAGAGCCAGCATCTCGTCTATATTCTTGCGGCTGTTGCTGAGCCGCGGCACCTTGTGCTGCCCACCCAATTTTCCCTTGTTCTTCAGCCACTCGTTGAAGAGGTTGGGTCTCGCCTTCACTATCTCCAGATGCTGGAGCGTGATGTCGTGGAAACGCTTTGCCTCATAATCGCTGTTTATCTCCTGCAGACGACTGTCGAGGAGGGTGGCAAACTCGGCGATGCTCTGCGGTTCTTTAGAGAATTCTATGAGCCACTGGTGGCGACATTTGGCGTTGCTGTCCATGTATACGGGGGCGGCTGTGTATTCTGCTACCTGTGCTCCGGTCTTCTCACACGCATATTGTAGTCCTTTCTCGGCGTTATCCATGATGAGTTCTTCGCCAAAGGCATTGATGAAGTACTTCGTACGGCCGGTAATGACAAACTTGTACGGGTTCTTGCTGGTAAACATCACGGTGTCGCCTATCAAGTATCGCCACAGTCCGCACGAGGTGGTAATAACCATGGCGTAGTTCTTGCCGGTCTCCACTCCCCATAGGGGTACTACCGTGGGGTGGTCGTTCCCGAACTCATCCATCGGTATAAACTCATAGAACACGTCGTAGTCTATCATGAGCGACATGGCGCTGTCTGCCGGGTCGTCCTGCAGGCCGAAGAATCCCTCGCTGGCATTATAGGTCTCCATATAGTGCATGCGGGGCGACGTGATGAGCTGCTCGTACTGTTTGCGGTACGGCGTAAAGGCGATGCCTCCATGGAAGAACATCTCCAGATTGGGCCATACCTCTTCCAGGTGTTGCTTGCCGGTAAGTTCCATCACCCTCACCAGCACGCTGAGCATCCAGCTCGGCACACCCGAAATGTTGGTGATATTCTTGTTCATCGTCTCGCGGGCTATGCGGTCGCGCTTCACCTCGAAGTCGCTCAGCAGTGCAGTCTGCTTGCACGGAACGCGTACCAGGTTGGCAAGAGGATTGATGTTCTCTATAAGAATGGCACTGAGGTCGCCCACCAGGCTGCCCGACACGTTATAGTTGGGCGAATGGCTACCGCCGAGAATAAGACTCTTGCCGTCGAATATGCGGCTCTTCGGATTATTACGCAGGTAATACGCTACCGCATCGAATCCTCCGGCATAGTGGATGCCTTGCAGACCGTCGCTGGAAACGGGTATAAACTTGCTCTTGTCGTTGGTGGTCCCCGACGACTTAGCATACCATTTTACCAAGCCCGGCCACAGTATGTCCTGTTCGCCGTGCCTCATCCGGTCTATGTCACCCTTCAACTCCTCGTAGGTGTTTACCGGCACGTTCTGCGCAAACTTCCCGTAGCTGTCGGTGGTGTTGAGCAGATGTTTCACGCCATATTCCGTGTTCTTGCCTTTGCCTATGAGGCCCATCAGCACTTTATGCTGTATTTCCTCAGCCTCGTTGGCGTATCTGTCCAAGGCCTTCTGGCGTGGCTTGAACACATGGCTCACTATCGATGTCAGACTCATTTTCTTCTTTTTAGACAAGGCACATTCATATTTGCGGATAGCCGCACTTCCGGTACAGCATGGCCGCAAAACTGCCTTAAAATGCAAAATTAGCCTAAACTTTTCATATACCGAAAGTTTTTACGTTTTTTTAGTATTGGCGACAGGTAGCGTAACTACTCAGCACCCCCTTGAAAATCCAATTTTCTAAGAGTACCATCTATAATCTCGCATAGGGGTACAAGTCTTCTATAATTTAGAATACACAAAGCTGAACTT
>CAVCGV010000055.1:19705-19786 GCA_963601815.1 bacterium | reverse complement strand
CTCGAGGTTAAGACCTCAAGCCCGCAAGGTTAATACCTCAAGCCCGCAAGGTTAAGACCTCAAGCCCGCAAGGTTAATACC
>CAVCGV010000055.1:0-19608 GCA_963601815.1 bacterium | reverse complement strand
AACCTCGAGCACGTAAGGTTCGAACCTCGTGATTTTATGGGTTAAGTAATGTGTCATGAATAACTCTTTTATAGAAATTGAGGTTTAGTATTTTTTTTACGGGTGGGGCGGTGTTATCGCCTTCGATTTTGCTAACTTTGCACCCAATTTGCAAAAGCTGAGCACAACAGCCAACTTTCAATGTGCCAAAGTTTGATAAAAAGGACACAAGGAGATTTTTTCTGTAAAAAAAGCATGAAGAACAATCAATTTCCCATAACAGAAAGTCCCTTGCATTTCAAACTTTTCAGCCAAAGAGGGGGCTTTTCCGAAAAAATAGCGTAACTTTGCAGATACATATTCTAATAAAGAAAATAAAAAATGAATTTCATCGAGAAGTATTTCCCCGAACTTACCGAACGACAGAAGGAACAGGTGGCTCAGTTGGATGCCCTTTACAGGGACTGGAATGCCAAAATCAACGTCATCAGCCGTAAGGATATAGACAATCTGTACGAGCACCATGTACTGCACTCTATGGCTATAGCCAAGGCTGTACGTTTTACGCCCGGAACCGAGATACTCGACTTCGGGTGTGGCGGAGGATTTCCCGGCATTCCACTTGCCATTCTCTTCCCCGACTGTCAGTTTAAGCTCATAGACGGTACCGGGAAAAAGATAAAGGTGTGCAACGAAGTGGCGGCAGCCCTTGGACTGCAAAATGTAAAGGCAGAACACTTGAGGGGAGAAGACGAAACCGGCAAGTACGACTTTGTTGTCAGTCGTGCAGTTATGCTCTTGCCTGACCTGATGAAGATTATCCGCAAGAACTTCAAGAAGGAGCAGCAGAATGCCTTGCCCAACGGCTTGCTGTGTCTGAAAGGCGGAAACCTGCAGGAAGAACTGAAGTCTTATGCTCGTGTGGCGGAGATAACGCCCCTAAGCACATACTTTGACGAGGAGTGGTTTGCGCAGGACAAGCAACTGGTCTATGTTCCTGCATAATCTTGTGTTTGACTCGGAAAAGTAACACTAAAGGCAGACGACAACAAAAACTTCTGACGGGCTCGCAGAGAGACAACTTGTTAAGTTCAGATAATTAGGAATAGAAATGATAAATATTGTGAGATTTCAGTGCAACATGCTCAGTGAGAACTGCTATGTTGTGAGTGACGAAACGGACGAGTGTGTTATCATAGACTGTGGCGCATACTTTCCTGAAGAGCGGAAGGCTATAGTAGACCATATACGCACGAATGGACTTAAACCCATGCATCTGCTCGTTACCCATGGGCATTTGGACCATAACTTTGGCAATGATACCATTTACCAGAGCTTTGGACTGAAACCAGAGGTGAGCGCTGGTGACGAGAAACTGATGAAGAATCTGACAGGACAGGCGGAGTCTTTCTACCAACTTAAGATAGAGGACACGTTCCCTCCCATCGGCCACTTCTTTGAGGACGATGAGCGGATAACCTTTGGTAACCATTCTTTTCTTGTTATGCCTACACCGGGGCATTCGCGGGGATCGGTCACTTTCTATTGTGAACAGGAAGGGGTTGCCTTTACTGGCGATACGCTGTTCAGCAGCAGCATAGGGCGTACCGATTTTCCGGGTGGTTCCATGTTTCAGATAATAAACAGTCTGCGACTCCTGGCGCAGTTGCCGGACAAGACACGCATACTGCCGGGGCATGGCGACTCTACCACTATCGGAGAGGAACTGGCCCATAATCCCTATATGGACAGATGAAGACGGAAAACCAGGTCCGCATGAAAACAGAAAAGGTAATACTCGGAATAGATCCCGGCACGAACGTGATGGGGTATGGGGTAATACGTGTCACGGGCAACAAGGCCCAGCTTGTCGTGATGGGGGTGATAGACATGCGCAAGGAGGGCGACCCTTACTTGCGCTTAGGTAAGATTTTCGAACGCGTGACAGGTGTCATCGACGAATACCTGCCGGACGAAATGGCTATCGAGGCTCCCTTCTTCGGCAAGAACGTGCAGTCCATGCTCAAGTTGGGTAGGGCACAGGGGGTTGCCATCGCTGCGGCGATACAGCATGATGTCCCTATCCACGAATATGCGCCGATGAAGATAAAAATGGCCATCACCGGTCAGGGACAGGCCTCCAAGGAACAGGTGGCGGCTATGCTGCAGCGGATGCTAAAGATAGACGAAAAAGACATGCCTAAGTTTATGGATGCTACCGATGCGTTGGGGGCGGCTTACTGCCACTTCCTGCAGATGGGACGACCGGAAACCGTGGGCAGACACTACAGCAGTTGGAAGGACTTTGCCCTCAAGAATCAGTCGCGTGTAGCCGGAAAATAACGAGACCTATACATAAGATACAGAAAAAACATGCAGCAGAACATTATAGAAATAGAGAAAGGCGTTACGCGCATGCCAGAATGGCGTATGGCAGAACCTGTGGACTTCACGGCGTGTGAAGGCGAACACATAGCCATTGTGGGCGGCAACGGCAGCGGCAAGTCGATGTTTGTAGACATGATAGTGGGCAGGCATCCGCTTACAGGCGACATGCCGCATTATGACTTCACACCGAGTGTCAAGTCGCTGGTAAGTGATAATATAAAGTATATTACCTTTAGGGATACCTATGGTGGAGACAACGACCGCACATATTTCCTGCAGCAGCGCTGGAACCAACTGGAGATAGATGAGAGTACCCCGCTTGTCGGTGACAAGCTGGAGGAGGCTTTTCGTATGGCTGGAGAAGACACGCCGGGGCGCAGGGAATTGCAACGCCATATCTATCAGCTGTTCCATATGGAACCTTTGCTCGACAAGTATGTCATCCTGCTTTCCAGTGGAGAGCTGCGCAAGTTCAAGCTCGCTGCCACGCTCTTCTCCGAGCCGCGTGTGCTTATCATGGATAATCCGTTCATCGGTCTGGATGCCGGTACGCGCGACCAGTTGAAGGAACTCCTTGGGGCATTGTCTCGTGAGCGCGCCCTACAGGTGATGCTGGTGCTGAGCAAGACGGACGATATTCCTGATTTTATCACCCATGTGGTAGAGGTACGCGACATGAAGGTGTTGCCTAAAGTTCCGGTACAGCAGTATCTCGATAACTGCCAGCCAGTACCTGCCCACATGTTGGCACAAGAAAAGGCGCAAGCCATCGTGGCGTTGCCCTACAGTGAGAGCGAATATGCGTCGCAGGAGGTGATACGTATGGACAAGGTAAGCATTCGGTATGGCGAGCGTACCATCCTGGACCGTCTCGACTGGACTGTCCTCAATGGCGAACGGTGGGCCTTGAGCGGACAGAACGGAGCAGGTAAGTCGACGCTGCTCAGCCTGGTATGTGCGGACAATCCGCAGAGCTATGCATGCGACATCTCCCTCTTTGGCAACAAGCGTGGTAGCGGAGAGAGTATCTGGGACATCAAGAAACATATAGGCTATGTTTCTCCCGAGTTGCACAGGTCTTACCAGCGCGATCTTCCAGCGATACGTATTGTGGCAAGTGGCTTGAAAGATTCAGTAGGACTCTATGTCCGTCCAGACGAGGCAGACTATGAGAAGTGCCGTTTCTGGCTCTCCATCTTCGGGCTTGAGGGAATGGAAAACCGCGGGTTTCTCCATCTTTCCAGTGGCGAACAGCGACTTGTGCTTCTGGCACGTGCTTTCGTCAAAGACCCGGAACTGCTTATCCTGGACGAACCACTACATGGCTTGGACTGCAGCAACAGGCAATTGGTAAAGGATGTCATCGAGGCTTTTTGCCGTCGTCGCGGGAAGACGCTCATCATGGTGACCCATTATCAAGAGGAATTGCCTCCTTGCATAGATCACAGTCTGTATCTGGTGAGACACAATTAAAGAGCGTCTTAAATTTAGCAAAGCACCTGTTTAGTCCCGTTTAAAGATTTCGAATCGTTTATTAAAGAAAACCATATGAAGAAACTTGTTTTGTTGCTTTTTGTCTGCTGTGTGTGTGCAGTGTCTGCCCATGCACAGGATGTTCTCAACGAGATAGTGCGCGTGTCGCAGGCAACCACTAACGACACCACACTCAGTATGGAAGTTCGCAAGGTGGCAGTGTTCAAGTATGATGCGGCCACTTACTTGCGGTCGAAGGTGTTGCAGCCTGCCGAAATGCTTTCGGACAGTGTGGACATCGCCAAGTTTAATGCCAATATCAAATTCCTCAATGAGCAGGCGTATGCCATGAACCAGTATGTCTCCCTCTTTCTCAAACGACTCGGTGAAGCCAAGAAGCGCAACAAGAGTCTGGTGCAAAGCCTGTTCAAGGAAGCCACGATTAACCATAAGCTTTTCGGGGATACGGACACCGAACTGACACTGGCCTATTACCGGCGTGACGATTACCCCATACAGTTTTGTATAGACTGTGATTGGGTAAAGACGCTTGCCTTTATCCGCTCCTTAGACTGGAGCAAAATTTAGACAAGGTACTTTTCTAATGTCAAGAATTAGAGAATTGAAGAATTTTCTTTTTCTCGGAATTAGTAATGTGTAATAAATAACTTGAGCAGATTTGTCCTGCACGCCCTTTCAGCCCGTCGTTGGTACATTTCGCGAATCAAAAAAAATGCGAATATTATTCGAATAGTATAGTAAGCGGACTGAAGGACAAACCCAGGCTTACCTTGGGCTATGTGCGGTTGGGGCTTTCGGTCCGCTTAGGTAACTTTTGCCCTTTCAGTTCTTTTCTTCCAGTTCCTTTTGCAGTCTGATGATTTCGTCGCGGTATTGGGCAGCCTGCATGAAGTCGAGATCCTTCGCTGCCTGCTGCATGAGGGCTGTAGTGTTGTCGATGCTCTTCTGCAATTCTTCCTTTGACATGGAACGGATAATCGGGTCGGCAGCCATTGCGGCAGTTTCCGGCTCCGTATAGACATAGCGTCCGGTAGTCGTCGATGGGGTAGTGTGGGTATCTTCGGTGTCTTTGCCAGTTGGCAGTGCCGAAGTGATGGCCTTCCTTATCTGCTGAGGCGTTATGTTGTGATCTTCGTTGTATTTCAGTTGGATGGTGCGCCTTCGCGCCGTCTCATCTATGGTGCGCTGCATGCTTTCGGTTATGGTGTCGGCGTACATGATGACCTTGCCATTTACGTTACGTGCTGCACGTCCTGCCGTCTGGGTCAGCGAGCGGTGACTGCGCAGGAATCCCTCCTTGTCGGCATCGAGAATGGCGACAAGCGAAACCTCGGGAAGGTCGAGACCTTCGCGCAACAGGTTTACACCCACCAGTACGTCGTATACGCCGGCACGCAAGTCGTTCATAATCTTTACCCTGTCGAGAGTGGCTACGTCGCTGTGTATATAGGCAGCCCGTACGTTGTGGTTGAGCAGGTATTCCGTCATTTCCTCGGCCATGCGTTTGGTAAGTGTCGTGATGAGAATACGCTCGTCCTTGTTGATTCGGGTCAGAATCTCGTCCATCAAGTCATCTATCTGGTTTTCGCTCGGTCGCACCTCTATCTCAGGGTCCAGAAGACCGGTAGGCCGAATCACCTGTTCCACCACAACGCCTTCTGCCTCTTTCAGTTCGTAGTCGGCAGGGGTGGCAGAGACATAAATCGTCTGGTGGAGCAGCGAATGAAACTCGTCGAAAGTGAGCGGACGGTTGTCGAAGGCTGCGGGAAGGCGGAACCCGTATTCCACCAAGTTTTGCTTGCGCGCCCTGTCGCCGCCGTACATGGCACCTATTTGGGGGATACTAACATGACTTTCGTCAACCATCAGGAGGAAATCTTTCGGGAAGAAGTCGAGCAGGCAATAAGGGCGTTCGCCTGCCTTTCTCCCGTCGAAGTATCTGGAATAGTTCTCAATGCCGGAGCAATGACCCAGTTCTTTGATCATCTCCATGTCGTATTCCACACGCTCCTTGATGCGTTGTGCCCTGATGGGGTCGCCCAGGTCTTTGAAGAACTGCTCCCGCTCCACCAGGTCGTCCTGTATCATGCGTATGGCGTGTTCCGTCTGTTCTTTGGTTGTGACAAAAAGATTGGCAGGGTACAACTCGTATTCGGTAAACGAAGACAGCCTGTGGAACGTTACGGCATCCACCTCCTCGATGGTGTCAATCTCGTCGTCCCACCAGTTTACCCGCAGCACGTTGTCGCTGTAAGCCATGAAGATGTCCACTGTCTCGCCCTTGACACGGAAACAGCCTCGTTTCAGTTCTATGTCGTTGCGCACGTAGAGCGCATCTACCAGGCGGCGCAGAAACTCGTTGCGGTCCAGCGTCTGCCCTTGTCTTATCTTTATGATGTTTTCCTGAAGTGCTACAGGTCCGCCCATGCCGTAAATACACGATACGGAGGATACCACCACGACGTCCCTGCGACCGGAGAGTAGGGCAGAAACGGCACCCAGACGTAGCTTGTCTATCTCCTCGTTGATGGCGAGGTCCTTCTCGATGTAGGTGTCAGTAGTGGGCAGGTAAGCCTCGGGCTGGTAGTAGTCATAATACGAGACGTAGTATTCTACTGCGTTTTCGGGAAAGAAGCCCTTCATCTCTTGGTAGAGTTGCGCGGCAAGCGTCTTGTTATGGCTAAGTACAAGGGTAGGTTTCCCCGTATTGGCTATGACGTTTGCCATGGTAAAGGTCTTTCCCGACCCCGTGACACCCAGCAGAACTTGCGCTTCGTCCCCGTTCTTGATGCCTTCTGTGAGGTGGGCGATGGCTTGCGGTTGGTCACCGGTAGGCTTGTATTTTGATGTCAGTTTGAAATTCATGGCCGCAAAAGTACAAAAAACGGCTCTATAATCGTTATAAAGACTAAATTAATTGCGAAAAAATATTTTTTTCTTTTGCAGATAGGTAAAATATGAGTAACTTTGCAACTCAAATTATGACAATGAGAAAAACTGTTTTTAGCATAGCTTGTGCGGTGTTGCTCTTCTCGAGCTGCACCAACCAGTTTAATCAGGTTTACAAATCTGACAATTATAACTTCAAATACGAATATGCCAAGGAATGTTTTGCCATGGGTAAATATTCCCGGGCAGTAACCTTATTGCAGGAACTCGTGACGCTCAAGAAAGGCAGCGTCGAGGCAGAAGAGTGCCTCTATATGCTGGCGATGGCCGAGTACGGAATGCGCGACTATGAGACTGCAGCGGAATACTTCAAGAAGTACTACCAGAGTTATCCGAAGGGCGTCTATGCAGAGAATGCGAAATATTTCGTAGGCGAGAGCCTTTATATGAATGCGCCCGAGCCTCGACTCGATCAGACGACGACGGTTTCTGCCATTTCTGCGTTCCAGGAATACCTTGACCTCTATCCCGACGCAAAGCTCAAGAAACAGGCTACTGGCAGACTCTTCGAACTGCAGGACTTGTTGGTGGAGAAGGAGTACAAGAATGCCAAGTTGTATTTTGATATGGGTACGTATTTCGGAAATTGCACCAATGGAGGCAACAATTATGAGGCCTGCATCATTACTGCGCAGAATGCCCTGAAGGACTATCCCTACAGCAATAAGCGTGAAGATTTCTCTATCCTCATTATGAAGGGTAAGTTTGAACTTGCCAAGATGAGTGTCGAGAGCAGACAGTTGGAACGCTACCAGGATGCAGAAGACGAATGTTATGGATTCATCAACGAATATCCAGACTCTAAAGAACGGGCAACTGCAGAAAAATACATCGAGAAATGCAAGGATTTCGAGAAGAATCATCCCGACGATAGCTACAGTAGGCTGGAAAACAACTAAACTGCAGACAGGAAAACCATTAACAATAGTATAAAAAGACAAATAATATAATAAAACTATGGATTACAAGAAGTCAAACGCACCGGTCAATACCGTTACACGCAACATCATGGATCTTTGTGACGAGACTGGCAATATTTACGAGAGTGTGGCCATTATAGCCAAGCGGAGCAACCAGATTTCTATGGAAATCAAGCAGGACCTGAGCAAGAAGCTGCAGGAGTTCGCTTCGTATAACGATTCGTTGGAGGAGGTGTTTGAAAACCGTGAACAGATAGAAATCTCTCGCTATTACGAGAAGTTGCCAAAGCCTACACTTCTGGCAACCGAGGAGTTTGTCGAGAACAATATCTATTGGCGCGATCCTTCTAAGGAGGCCCAGTTGCAGAACGATGCGTTTGATTTTTAATCCGTCGCGACGAGTATGATACAACGCAAGCAAACCTTTTTCCTCCTGTTGGCCGTAGTGGCTTACGTGCTCTGCCTTTTCTTGCCCATTGGACATATTACGGCAAAGGGCATGGCTCTGGATACGGTTGTTTACAATCTTGGAACGGTGGGCGGAAATAACGGCTCTATAAATATAATAGGTACGTGCGTACCTTTATTTATATTGGATGCTTTGGCAGCATTGCTCTCTTTGGTCACGATATTCATGTATCAGAAGAGGCCTCTTCAGTTGTCGCTTTGTGCTGTCACCGTTCTGTTTTCTTGTTTGTGGTGTGTAGATTATGCACTGCTCTTTTTGGGCCTTGTGCAGATGCCCGAAGTGGAGGGGACATTCGCTCTGGAGTTCGGTGCTTGCCTTCCTGTTATTGGAATAATCCTTGTGGCAATGGCACGTAAGGGGGTAAACGATGACGAGAAGTTGGTAAAGGCGGCAGACCGCATACGTTAAAAAACAAGAAAAGAGCATCGTGAATTTGCTCATAATCAAGAAAAGATGTAACTTTGCACGGCTGTTACGAGATGACAGCATAAAATTCAAACCTTTATAAAACAAAAAACAAAAAATGGCAACAAAAATCAGATTGCAGCGCGGCGGTCGCAAGAACTATGCTTTCTACCGCATCGTTATCGCTGACGTAAGAGCACCACGTGATGGTAAGTTTACTGAGAAGATTGGTTCTTTCAATCCTAACACCAATCCTGCTACCGTAGATTTGAATTTCGAGCGTGCCCTTTATTGGGTAGAGACTGGCGCACAGCCTACTGACACCGTACGTAACATCCTCAAGGGCGAGGGCGTTTACCTGATGAAGCACCTCAAGGGTGGTGTAAAGAAGGGCGCTTTCGACGAGGCTGAGGCTCAGAAGCGTTTCGATGCATGGAAGGCTGGCAAGGACCAGAAGAACACTGCCGTAGCTGACGGTGTGGCAAAGGCTAAGAAAGAGGCTGCTGCCAAGGAACTTGAGGCAGAGAAGAAGATCAACGAGGCTATCGCTAAGAAGGTGGCTGACAAGAAGGCTGCTGAGGCAACTGCAAAGGCTGAAGCTGAGGCTGAGGCTGCAACAGAGGAGGCTCCTGCAGAGGCTTAATCTTCTTTTTGAATTGAGAAAGTATAAAGGTCGACTCCCATATGGGAATTGGCCTTTTTTTGTGCATTGAATATCCGGTAACAAGGGGTATTCTCTGAATAAGGTCATATAGTAGATGAAGAAAGACAACAGTTATGCCCATATCCTGAAATACACAGGTATCTTTGGCAGTGTGCAAGGGCTTAATATCTTGGCGGGAGTAGTACGTAACAAGTTTACTGCTCTCTTTCTCGGTCCGTCCGGTATGGGACTGCTGTCTCTCTTCAACTCCGCTTCTACCTTTCTTAGTTCGGCTTGCAATCTCGGAATCCCCACCAGCGGAGTAAAGGTCATTGCCGATAGATTAGAGGACGCGAACGACTCGGAAGACTGTTCAGAGCCAGGTGCTTCTGAAGAGACTATCGGTAGTGGTGGCGTAGACGAATCATTATCCGGAGAGAAAGGAGTTGGTGGTGTTGCCGAAGTAACAGTCAGTCAGGCTGTGGAAGAGTCGGTTTGTCTGGTTCGTTCGTTTAGTGCTTTAGCTGCCACACTTGGAGCATTACTTTGTGCCCTGTTAGGGCCCTTGTTCAATGTTTTTGCTTTTTCGTGGGGTAATCATACCCTGCATTTCGTACTCTTGGCACCTACAGTCTTCTTTACCATTTTGGCGGGAGGTGAAATCTCGGTACTGAAAGCTTTGGGCAAACTTAAAGCATTGGCCATGCAGGCTTCGGCCCTTGCTTTGTTATCCTTGTTTTTTTCAGTTCCTGTCTATTGGAAATTAGGCGAGAAGGGAATCTTGGCCGTCTTGTTTTTCATCGCTTTTTCTCAATGGCTTCTCAATTTCAGGTACTCACGCCGTGCTGTAGGGTTTCGTCTGGAGTTTTCAAAAAAGGAACTGCTAACGGGTGCGCCACTTGTACGGTTGGGCGTGTCTTTTGTGCTGGCGGGCATGGTCAACTCTGGTGCTGAACTGCTGGTGAGAGCCTTTCTTAACACTCAGGGCGATTTGGAAATGGTGGGACTATTCAATGCGGGCGTCACAATCGTTATCGTTTATGCGGGCGTAGTGTTCTCGGTCATGGAGTCAGACTATTATCCCCGTTTGTCGGCAGTATCAGGCACCCGCCTGGACGCTCAGGTCATAGAACGCAGGAATGTTATAGTCAACAGGCAGTTGGAAGTTAATGTACTCTTAATGGGTCCAATTGCCGTCGTGGTGATTTTAGCATTGCCTATAGGCATTCCCCTGTTGTACGACTCCAAGTTTCTTGGCATGCTTGCCATGACTCAGGTAGCGTCTGCCAGTATGCTCTTCAAGGCAGTCTACCTGCCGATAGAGTATTTGCCGTTGTCGAGAGGAGAGTCTAAGATATTCTTGGCGCAGGAGTGTTTCTGCGTTGTACTGTTGGTGCTTTGTGAAATGGCTGGCTACGTGCTTGGCGGCTTGACAGGGTTAGGCGCAGGAATCGTTGTGGCTTATGGCGTCGAGACCCTTGCTGTACTTGTGTTCAGCCGGTTGTATTACCGTTTTAGCCTGTCTTCGAGGGGGCGGTACGCTATCTTGGTGCATCTCGTAGCAGTGCTCTTGGTCTTGGGTGTAGCTACCATCGACTACCATCGTTTCTTATATTGGCTTTTGGGCGGTTTGGTGCTTTTGGCGAGTGTCGCCTATAGCATGTGTCTTGTTCGAAAGAGCATCAAAGCCGGTTCTGAAAATACAGCACATAGTAACGATAAAATTGTTGGATAACTTAGGTTCAATATTATAGGTCAAGAATTTCCCTAATGTCTTGAAAAATTAGAATTACAGGGCGTGCTTGACAAGTCAAGCCGATGGTGTTAACCATACATTTCTAAGTTATTTTTATTACTATTGCTAAATATAAGATGCAAAAATGTTGCATTATCGTTAAACGGATATAAAAAAACGTTCACTTTGTTCATAATTTCAGAATATTTGTTATCTTTGCCGCTGAAACGTTAAGAAAGCGTGTATGACGATAGTCATTGTGACCATAATGCTTATGGGGTGTCTTCTGATAGCAACGGAAAACATTACCAAGGTGAACCGAGCTGCCGTGGCGATTTTCGCAGGTACGGTAGGGTGGGTTCTCTATATTTGTTTCGGTATGGATTTCGTTACGAGCCAGCACGCTTATGACTTTTCCCATTATCTGCATGCAGATGCTTGGAACGTTATTCCGGAAAACAGTGTAACGGTCAAAAACTTCATAGCCCGTCATATATTCTTGCCTTATGTGGGAAGAGCGGCAGAGATTGTGCTCTTCCTGTTGGCTACGATGACTATTGTGGAGATACTTGACAATAACGGTTGTTTCGACTTTATCCGCCAACTGTTGCGTACACGCAAAAGCCGCAAGATGTTATGGACGCTCTCGGTAGTAACGTTCCTTATTTCGGCCAATCTTGACAACCTTACCACCACCGTCATGATGCTCACCATCATGCATGGAGTGGTGACAAGCCGCAGGCAGCGACTCTTCTATGGTAGTGCCATCCTCTTGGCCGCCAACTGTGGAGGCGCTTTTACCGTGATAGGAAATCCTGAGGGCATCGTGCTGTGGAACGGCGGAATGGTGACAGCCACACGCTTTTCTGTGGCGATGTTGCTGCCTTGCATGGTAGCTTGGTTGGTTCCCACGTGTTTTCTTGCAAGAAGACTTCCGGAAAGGGTGGAGACCGAATGGATAGTGATGCCTTATCGCGGCGACGACACCCGGCTTAATGTCTGGCAAAGACTCGTTATGCTTTTTGTCGGCATAGGCGGACTTTGGTTTATCCCTACATTCCACAACATCACGAAGTTGAGTCCTTTTCTTGGGGCACTCTGTGTGCTGAGCATCTTGTGGATAGTGAATGAGATATTCAACCGCAAGCTCATGAACATGGACGCTATGGCAGAGCGTCGTACCCCCAAGGTGCTTCAGTACGGGTCGGTACAGATGATATTGTTTGTCATGGGTATTATGCTTGCCATGGGCGTGGTGAAAGAGACAGGCGCTTTAGACGTGTTTTCAGACTATCTGTTCGGCAGTACAACGAATGTATGGATAGCCGGCATCTTGTCAGGTATATTCAGTATGGTACTCGACAACTTTGCCACAGCCATGGCTTTCTTCTCATTGCCAGAGGTGTCTACCTATAGTGGTGTTGCGCCGGAAATGGCAGGCCCCTTTGGTAGCAACGGTATGTATTGGAAAGTGGTAGTTTATTGTGTAATGGCTGGCGGCAACATCTTGAGCGTCGGTACAGCCAGCGGACTTGCGCTGATGAAGATGGAGCACATGAGGGTAGGGTGGTTCTTCCGTAATGTAGGCTGGATGGCCCTGATAGGCGGCTGCCTTGGTCTTGCGCTTATGTGGCTGATACATTCCTGCCTTTGACGGCAGCAGTAAGCTTCGTTGAACCTTGGCTTTCAAGTCTCGGAATTAGCAGATAAAATCATTAGCAGATAAAAAATAGTACATATAATTATTGGCAGAAATAAATAATTAAAGGTATATATATATATTAAAAAAGGTATAGTTATGGCAAAGATTAAGACAATAGGAATCATGACATCGGGTGGTGATGCCCCCGGAATGAATGCAGCTATCCGTGCGGTAACCCGCTCAGCTATTTACAATGGTTTCAAGGTGAAGGGCATCTTCCGTGGATATGATGGTCTGATCAACGGCGAGATTAAGGATTTTACTACCGAGAATGTCAGTGGAATCATCGGCACCGGCGGTACCATCCTGAAGACTGCCCGTTCCAAGGAGTTCATGACCGAGGAGGGAAGACAGAAGGCATACGAGAACATCCAGAAAGAGGAAATCGATGCCCTTGTCGTTATCGGAGGTAATGGTTCGCTGACCGGTGCCATGAATTTTGCACAGGAGTACGACATCTGCTGTATCGGTCTGCCCGGAACCATAGACAACGACCTTTACGGCACGGACAACACTATCGGCTACGATACTACAATGAACACGATAGTAGAGAGCGTGGACCGTATACGCGACACGGCACAGAGCCACGAGCGCATTTTCTTTGTCGAGGTAATGGGCCGTGACGCCGGTTTCCTGGCGCAGAACAGTGCCATTGCCAGTGGTGCAGAGGCCGCCATCATACCCGAAGACAGTACCGATGTCGACCAGTTGGCTCAGTTTATGGAGCGCGGCATCCGCAAGTCGAAGAAGAGCTGTATCGTCATCGTGTCCGAGAGTCCCAAATGCGGTGCGCTCTACTATGCAGACCGTGTCCGCAAGGAGTTCCCCGAGTTTGATGTACGCGTATCCATCCTCGGACACCTGCAGCGTGGCGGTCGTCCTTCCGCCCGCGACCGTATTCTTGCTTCTCGTACAGGCTGCGGAGCAATAGAGGCCATTATGCAGGGTCAGCGTAACGTGATGATAGGCGTTCGCAACAACGAGGTGGTTTATGTGCCGCTCTCAGAAGCCATCCGCTCAGACAAGCCGTTTGACAGAAAACTGATAAAAGTACTCGACGAGTTGAGCATCTAAATCGGGATAGAGCCATCGTGCGACTTAAAGTTTTAGGCGTGTAACAAGTGTATACAGCTTTGTCTAATTCACGCTAAAAATGGGTAAAAAACGAACAAAACTCTTTTTGAATTTGGAGTTTCCGATAATGTTTGTTACTTTTGCAATCGCACAGGCACAAGACGACTGCTTGGCAAATTTACTGAAACAACAAATGGCGGTCTTGAAATCGGACCGCTAACAACAACAATAAAAACGAATAGCTTATGTCACAAATTAACGGTCGCATTTCCCAGATTATCGGACCTGTAATCGACGTTTACTTCGATGTCAAGGGCGAAAACCCTGAGAAGGTGCTTCCAAAGATTTACGATGCTCTTAAAGTGAAGCGCCCTGACGGACGCGACTTGGTCTTGGAGGTACAGCAGCACATCGGTGAAGATACAGTTCGCTGTGTGGCTATGGACAATACCGACGGTTTGCAGCGTGGTCTGGAAGTTGTCTCTACGGGCAACCCAATCACCATGCCAGCCGGAGAGCAGATTAAGGGTCGTATGATGAATGTCATCGGCCAGCCCATTGATGGTATGAAGGAGTTGGATATGGCTGGTTCATATCCTATCCACCGTGAAGCTCCTAAGTTTGACGAGTTGTCCACCCACAAAGAGATGCTTGCCACCGGTATCAAGGTTATCGACCTGCTCGAGCCTTACATGAAAGGTGGTAAGATAGGTCTTTTCGGCGGTGCCGGTGTAGGTAAGACGGTACTTATCATGGAGCTTATCAACAACATCGCCAAGGGACACAACGGATACTCGGTATTTGCCGGAGTAGGCGAGCGTACCCGCGAGGGTAACGACCTGATTCGCGATATGCTCGAGTCTGGCGTTATCAAGTATGGCGAGAAGTTCAAGAAAGCCATGGAAGAAGGCAAATGGGACCTCTCGCTTGTCGACGAGAAAGAACTTGCCAAGAGTCAGGCAACCCTTGTCTATGGACAGATGAACGAGCCTCCAGGGGCACGTGCCTCCGTGGCGTTGTCAGGACTGACGGTAGCCGAGGAGTTCCGCGACCATGGCGGTAAAGACGGCGAAGCAGCCGATATCATGTTCTTTATCGACAACATCTTCCGTTTCACGCAGGCCGGTTCCGAGGTATCCGCACTCCTTGGCCGTATGCCGTCAGCAGTAGGTTATCAGCCCACGTTGGCTTCTGAGATGGGAGCCATGCAGGAGCGAATCACTTCTACCAAGAACGGTTCCATTACGTCAGTACAGGCAGTATATGTGCCTGCCGACGACTTGACCGACCCTGCCCCAGCCACCACGTTTACCCACCTGGACGCCACTACCGAGCTTTCCCGTAAGATAGCCTCTCTTGGTATCTATCCGGCAGTAGACCCATTGGGTTCTACCTCCCGTATCCTTGACCCGCTGATTGTAGGAAAGGCCCACTACGACTGCGCCCAGCGCGTAAAGCAGTTGCTGCAGCGTTACAACGAGTTGCAGGACATCATCGCCATCCTCGGTATGGACGAACTTTCAGACGAGGACAAGTTGACCGTGAACCGTGCCCGCCGCGTACAGCGCTTCCTGAGTCAGCCGTTTACGGTAGCCGAGCAGTTTACCGGTCTGAAGGGCGTAATGGTGCCCATCGAAGACACCATCAAGGGCTTCAATGCCATTCTTGACGGTGAGGTGGACGACCTGCCCGAGCAGGCTTTCCTCAATGTCGGAACCATAGAAGACGCCAAGGAGAAGGCCAAGAAACTGCTTGCTGCTGCACAGGGATAATCCTTTAATATCCAATACATAATACGTAAATATTAAATTAAAGGATTATGTTAAAGCTAAAGATAGTTTCTCCCGAGAAGGTTGTCTTCGAAGGTAACGTAGAGAGCGTTTTGGTACCCGGTACCCTCGGTTCGTTCGAGATACTGACAGACCATGCGCCCATCATATCCTCCCTTGAGGTGGGTAAGGTGGAATACGCTACCGCCGAGGGTAAGCAGAAGATGGACATCAAGGGCGGATTCGTGGAAGTTAAGAAAAACGAAGTAAACCTTTGTGTAGAAGTGTAAGTTTCCGCATGGAATAAAAGCATAGACAGAAAAAGGCAATGCATAAAGAAGAACAACGGCAGACTTCATCGTCGTGCCCCGATAACCAGCCAGCCCAGATAGCCCGCAAATATCGCAAGATATCTCTATGGCTAACAGCAGGAATGGTGCTTGCCATCCTTTTTGCGTGCAGGGTATCGGCACAGTGCGACAGTATGATAGTCCGGGTGGTAAATCCTTTGTGCGTGAGCGCAATATTCTCCCTTGTCTGCAATACGGCATACGGAGCGTGTTGGCAATCTGTCGCAAAGTCATCCCCTGCCAATCTTGCCAAGTTCTACCTGGCAGCGTCTGTCCTGAAGATGATGGCAGCCGCATTGGTGTTCCTTGTTTATGTGCTGTTGGGCGACAGGTCTAATTTGCTCGGCTTTACCGCCATCTTCATGCTTTTCTACGTGGTTATGCTCATCTTCGACTGTATTTACTTTGTTCGGGTAGAGAAAAAGAGCCGTCTGACGTAAGCGAGACTCAGGCTCAGTATTAATAATAAAACTTCAGAATATGAAATATCTCAAGCAATTCCTCTTGATGGCGATGCTGCTTTTCGTGTCGGCACCCATGCAGGTGTCCGCCAAGGAGAACATCGACGTAAAAGAGATATTGTGGGGTCATATCAAGGATTCTTATGAATGGCACGTCACCACGGTGGGCAACCATCCGGTCGTGATCAATCTGCCAGTCATCGTGAAGACCACTGACGGATGGCATGTTTTTTCCAGCAGTGAATTCTCGGAAGAAAGAGACGCCAACGGCGACCGTCCCGGTCCCTATAACCTCGTTATCAAGAATGGCGATGCAGCCAGCAATCCCAACAAGATAGTCGAGAAGGTAGGCAACGAGGAAGTTCGTCCACTTGACCTCTCCATCACGAAGACGGTCTGTGTGCTCTTCATAGATGCCATCATCCTGCTATTGTGTGTGCTGATACCGGCCCGCTGGTGTCGCAAGCACAAGGTAGACGATCCGGCCCCCAAAGGGTTCGTCGGTCTGATGCACATGTTCATCATGTCCGTATACGACGATGTCATAAAGGCTACCTTGGGCAAGGAAGCACCTAAGTACGCCCCCTGGCTACTTACCTGTTTCTTCTTCATCTTCGTAGCCAACATTATGGGTATCGTACCTTTCCCTCCCGGTGGTGGTAACCTGACAGGCAATATAGCCTGCACCTGTTTCTTCGGTGTTACTACATTCCTCATCACCAACCTTACAGGCACCAAGGAGTATTGGAAAGAGATATTCTGGCCGGAGGTTCCCACATGGCTGAAGGTACCAGTACCATTGATGCCTTTCATCGAACTGTTCGGAATCTTCACCAAGCCCCTTGCGCTCATCATCCGTCTCTTTGCCAACATGATGGCAGGTCACGCCATAGCCCTGAGCTTTGCGGCGATTATCTTCATCATGTTCAACATCAGCGAGAATGCCCTGGCCAATTATCTTGCCGGTTCGGGCATGACGGTGGTCAGTGTGGCGATGAGTGCGTTTATGATGCTCCTCGAGGTATTGGTAAGCTACATCCAGGCATTGGTATTCACTATGCTGAGTGCCGTGTTCATCTCCCTCGCCCATGTTCACGAGGCAGAGCCGGAAGTAGTCAAATAAAAAAAAGAAAACAGTCCACGCGACTTAAAACATAAAACAATTAACAAGAAAATATTAACAACTTAAACTTTAAGATTATGTTATCACTTTTATTGGCAGCAGAAGTTGCAAAGTTAGGTGCCGCAGTAGGCGCAGGTCTTGCCGCAATAGGCGCAGGTATAGGTATTGGTCGTATCGGTGGTCAGGCAATGGACGCTATGGCTCGCCAGCCAGAGAAGATGGGTGACCTTCGTTCTTCCATGATCATTGCCGCCGCATTGGTCGAGGGTGTTGCCTTCTTCGCGGTCATCATTGCTATCCTTGCCATCGTCATGTAAGACGAGGCCCGCTGTGTCGCCTGCTCCCCTGTAGGGGCAGGTTGATGCAGAGCAAGATAGTTATAACATTTTAAGTAACACTTTAACCAGTATATATGGATTTATTGATTCCTGATAGCGGTTTGCTTTTCTGGATGACCCTGGTTTTCATCATCGTCTTCCTCATCCTTTGGAAGTTTGGCTTCCCGGCCATCATCAGTATGGTAACGGAGCGCAAGGCTTTCATCGACGAGAGTCTGAAGAAAGCGCACGAGGCCAACGAAAAGCTTGCCAATATCCAAAAAGAAGGTGAATCCATCTTGCAGGAAGCACGCGAGAAGCAGGCCGCCATCCTTAGGGAGGCCGCCGAGACCCGCGATGCAATCATCGAGAAAGCCCAGGACAAGGCCCGCGAAGAAGGCGCCCGTCTGCTCTCAGATGCCAAGGCGCAGATAGAGACAGAAAAGCAGAACGCCATTCGCGACATCCGTACCCAGGTGGCCGAGCTCTCGGTAACCGTAGCAGAGAAGATTCTCCGCGAAAAGCTTTCCGGCGAAAAGGCACAGATGGACATGATAAATCGACTGCTGGATGAAGTAGCTTCTGACAACAAACAGTAAAGCTTATGGATATAGGTGTAATATCGGTGCGTTATGCGAGGGCGCTCATCAAGAGTGCTTTGGGCATGAAGCTCGAAGATCAGGTTTATCAGGAGATGCAGTCGCTCTACAAGAGTTATCTCGACGTGCCTGAGCTGAGATTTACGATAGACAATCCTATGCTCCCCAAAGACAAGAAACAGACACTCCTCGTTACTGCGTTGGGCAAAAGCCCTTCAGCGTTGAGTAAAAAGTTTGTCAGCCTTGTTCTGCGAGAAGGTAGGGAAAGCACCCTGCAATTCATGGCTGCTTCGTATATCACACTTTACAGGAAACAGAAGAACATCATCCGCGGTAAACTTACTACTGCCACAGCCGTGAGTCCCGAGACAGAGGACAAGATGCGCAAGATGGTAGAAGCTCGAACGCAAGGTACTGTAGAGTTCAAGACAGAGGTAAATCCCGACCTCATAGGCGGTTTTATCCTCGAGTATGATACTTACAGGATGGATGCGAGTGTCAAGAAGAAACTCAGCAACATCCTTGCACAGCTCAAAAAGTAGTTTTTTTGTTAGGGAGACAAGGAGTCAAGCAATAGAGCCCCTGTCAGCACCGCCACAGCTTCCTTCCCACAGGGGAAAAGGTGGCAGGCGTGTACGGTTAGCGTAAGAGAGTTCAGCTCCTTTTCTCCTCGTAATGAACAATTAAAGTAAAAAACAATGTCAGATAAAATAAAACCAAGTGAGGTGTCAGAAGTGCTTCTGAAGCAACTCCAGGAGGTTAACAGCTCTGAGCAGTTCGACGAGGTAGGTACCGTGCTTACCGTCAGCGACGGTGTAGCCCGTATCTACGGACTTCGTAACGCAGAGGCCAACGAACTTCTTGAGTTCGAGAACGGCACGATGGCCATTGTCATGAACTTGGAAGAGGACAATGTAGGCTGCGTGTTGCTCGGTCCTACAGCTGGCATCAAGGAAGGACAGAGCGTGAAGCGTACGCACCGTATTGCTTCCATCCGTGTGAACGACAACTTCCTCGGCCGCGTCGTCAATCCTCTGGGTCAGGCAATAGACGGTTTGGGCGACATCGACTTGTCCGAGTCTTTCGAGATGCCCCTCGACCGTAAGGCTCCCGGTGTAATCTACCGTCAGCCCGTAAAGGAACCCCTCCAGACCGGTCTGAAGGCCGTCGACTCCATGATCCCTATCGGTCGTGGCCAGCGCGAGTTGATTATCGGCGACCGCCAGACGGG
>CAVCGV010000054.1:0-20344 GCA_963601815.1 bacterium | reverse complement strand
ACTTGGGGCAAGTGCTGGAGGTGGTAAGAAAATAAAAGAGAGGGTGTGTCATGGGCTTGTGACACACTCTCTCTTTTGATTGTTCTCGTTATACCGCTTTGCAGTAAGTGCTTTCTACACTTCCTCCATTCTTGCCACTTCCCAGCCCTTGAACTGCATGATGATGCGGTGTAGCTTCGTGCCTTGGCGCAGTGCTTCTACGCAAGGGGCGTCGGAGTACTCTTTTTGTTGTGCGCTCTTTATTGCAGCAGCTCAATAGCTTTTTCCATATCCCTGTCCCTTGCGGAAGCAGGGTCGTTTATCATCTTTTGGAGTTCCTCCTGCGTCATCGGGTCAACTATATAGTCGGGCGTGATGCCCACCACCTCCAGTATGTTGCCATTCACGTCCTTGGTCATCATGAAAGGCATATAGAAACGCAGGTAGCTGGTTACGTAGCCTTGCCATCCCCCGTTGATTGAGGAATTGTCATCGGCAATGGCACATTGTGCACCATAACTGTTTCTGCCAATCGTCTTCACGTGGTCGCCTTGGCTTTTCAGCATAAGCGTTGTCGCTTCCGACATGCTGGCACTGTGGTTGTCTATGAGAATGGCTGTGGGGATGTCACGATGCAGGCTCTTGGATGTCACGATGGTTTGCTGCGGCACCCATGGACTGTAAGCGTAAGGATTGTTGTCTTCCTTCTTCCTTACATAGCGATAAGTGGCAGCATGGCTCACCAGGTAGTCTGTAAGATAACGGGTGTCTGCCACGTCTCCGCCACCATTGCTGCGCACGTCAAGAATGAGTTTGTTGATTTTTCCCTGGACCAGCGGCTCCAGGAAATAGCGGCGGTATTTTTCCACGAGCGGATTCGCGCACGTGAAGGTTAAGTCTGTCCAATAGGCATTGAACTCACGCTCATGACACAGGTACTGCGCCAAAGACGCAACATACCATTCCATGAAACTTGCATCAGCGTAAATGGAATGACAAGCGTCATCGTCCCTTAGTCCTGCTACGAGTTGATTCGCCACGTCATCCACATTGTCGGTCTTCGACAGTTTCTTGATAATGTTTGGTGCGGCATTGTGCGCCTTCTGGGCATCGTCAGCCAACCCGTAGTAGTCGCCGTCGTAGCTGTAGCCCACCATCTTCTTGCAGACTGTCTTCGCCTCATCCGAGGCAAAGTATTGGTCGATAGCGGCAAGCAGGGTGACAGCCTCCTGAGTAATTTTTGCGCGTTCCTCTTCCGAGGCAACCAACTCGTTCACCTTATCCGTTATTTTCTGCTGGTCCAGATGGTAAGGGTTCGCTGTATTGACGGGAAGGTATTCTTGCTCGTACGTATAAGTGCAATTGTCGCGTATGTCAAAAAAGCTGAACCCCAAATAGTAAATATCGGGATGGCTCTTCAGGTATCCGCCTATCATACTGAATAAATTGAGTGCGCCATTGTCAAAAGATGTTCCATCCTGCAGCAGTTGGTTCTTGACATATGCATAGCGGTAAAACAGAGGGCATGCTTCGTCCCTTTTACGCAAGGTGCTTGCGAACGTTACCGTCTCCGTGGAGGCATGCGAAACGGGTAGGGTGACATCCACATAGAAATGCTGGTCTATGATTTTGCCCACTATCTCCTGAAAGTACTGCTTGGCACAGGCGTTGTCGGCCAAAATCTCTGCCTGGGTAAAATCATAGGTGTGCAGGAAACTCTTCAGGGCATCAAACTTTGGCTTGTATTCGCTATACACCTGATTCCAGTCGGCCGAGGAGGTTCCCGCCTGCTCATACAGGTCGCAATAGCGCTGGTTCATCACATTCCAGAACACCTCAAACAGGTCGCCATACGACTGCACGTCACTGTCGCTGTAGTCGGAGATAGACTTGCTGTTGGCGTCTACATCTGCCACACAGCCGGTAAACGTCATCGGCAGGACAGCCATAAAGATGAGGCTATAAATATATTTTTTAGTCATCATGTCTAAATTAAGTCAGCAAATGGTAATGTTCATAACAAAGGGGCATCAGAACTTGTAGGATACTCCCACGGTGATGATGCTGGAATTGCGGCGCGCCGTCTTGCTGCCACGCGACTTCTCCTGGTAAATATGCGAGAAGCCATACTGGAACCGGTAACTGGCGAAGGCATCGATGCGGCCGAAAGAGTAGCCCGCCTGTATGCCGACCTCACCCCCGAAGAGACTGCGGCGCAGGTGGTTCTCGTTGGTACTGAAGTCGTAGGTGGATTTGTAGTCGAAATAAGCCCCTCCGCCTTTGTAGTCGTCCAAGAGGTCTACGGGATAGGTTCCCTTGGTGTGCATGGAGACAAAGTACTCGTAAAACACTCCCACCTGAGGCTTCAGCCAGAGGCCCTTCTCTTGGTAGGGATTGTGGAGGAGGTAGTAACCCACGGTGAGAGGGATGCTTATGAAATTGTTGTTGTAGCGTGTCTTCCAGGCATCACTACTCCTGTTCAGGTAGAGGTAGTCGCGCTGCACGAAGCGGACACCCAAACCGACGGCAAGATTGTCTACCACATTGTACTCCGCTGAGACACCTGCCGTCACTCCCGGGCGCACCTTGTATGATACGCCTGCCAATCCCGACACGTCAGTATCAAGTACGCTACAACTCACACCCGCCTCGGCCTCTACCTTCCAACGGTATGGCTCCGGCAGGCTAACAGTATTCTGCGCCATGGTGTCCATACTGCATGAGACCATGGCAAATAGTATAAAGACTTTTCTCATAGATACATTCTTACTTGTTGTGGACAGAAAAATCACTTGCCTTAGTGCTGCATGCAAGACAAGAAATATCTGCTACAAGGCAAAGGTAAGTAAAAAAACTGAGAGTAACGCTCCTTTCAGAAAAAAACATCCAATGGAGAAGATGACGGGATATGTTACTTTTTCCCCTTTTTTGACAAAATGTCGTTTTTTTGTTGTAACTTTGCAACCGCAAAGAATGTAATGGGCAGTTTTCCATAGGTTTGCCCCCTTTTGGGTGGCTGTAGTGCCATGATGGAAAAGCCATATTAAAAACTAATAATACAAGATAAAAATGAAAGCATTTGTTTTCCCCGGACAGGGCTCACAGTTTGTAGGAATGGGCAAGGACCTCTACGACACCAACGCATTGGCAAAAGAACTTTTCGACAAGGCAGACGAAATCCTCGGTTTCAAGATTACCGATATCATGTTCGCCGGTACCGACGAGCAGTTGAAGGAAACCAAGGTTACACAGCCTGCCGTATTCCTCCACTCTGTTATCTCTGCTCTCTGTTTGGGTGACAACTTCCAGCCCGCTATGGTGGCAGGTCACTCTTTGGGCGAGTTCTCAGCATTGGTTGCTGCCGGCGCTATGGCTTTCGAGGATGGTCTGAAGCTGGTTGCTGCCCGTGCCAACGCTATGCAGAAGGCGTGCGAGGCGAACCCTGGCACAATGGCTGCCATCATCGGTTTGCCTGACGAGAAGGTGGAGGAAATCTGCGCTGAGGTTAGCTCTGAGGGCAACGTAGTGGTTGCCGCCAACTACAACTGCCCTGGCCAGCTCGTTATCTCGGGTAACGTAGACGCTATCAATGCCGCTTGCGAGAAATTGAAGGAAGCCGGTGCCAAGCGTGCTCTGCCTTTGAAGGTGGGCGGTGCTTTCCACTCTCCATTGATGCAGCCTGCCAAGGACGAGCTTCAGGCAGCTATCGAGAAGACAACCTTCTCCGCTCCCAAGTGCCCGGTTTACCAGAACGTAGACGGTAAGCCTCATACAGACCCGGCTGAGATTCAGCAGAACCTCATCGCACAGCTCACAAGTTCTGTACGTTGGACAGCTTCTGTACAGGCTATGGTAGCCGACGGTGCTGACGATTTCACAGAGTGTGGTCCTGGCAAGGCATTGCAGGGTATGATTGGTCGTATCGACAAGACTGTGGCTGCTCACGGAATCGAATAAACACGTATGAAAGAAAAAGTCGTAATCTATCAAGTTCTTCCACGACTCTTCGGCAATCACAACACCACCCGCAAGGAGAATGGTACGAAAGAGGAGAACGGTTGCGGAAAACTGAATTATTTTACAGAGACAGTATTAGCCCATATCCACGATATGGGCTTTACGCATATATGGTATACAGGCGTGATTCGTCATGCCACGCAAACAAACTACTCGTCTTACGGCATTCCTACCCAGCATGCCGAGGTGGTAAAGGGCAAGGCGGGATCGCCTTACGCCATCGCAGACTATTATGATGTCGACCCCGACCTGGCTGAGAACGTAAGCCTTAGAATGGGGGAGTGGGAGAGTCTCATAGAGCGTACCCACAAGGCGGGCATGAAGGTAATCATGGACTTTGTGCCCAACCATGTAGCACGTGAGTATCATTCTGTCTGCAAGCCCGCAGGTGTGCGTGACCTCGGACAGGACGATGACCCCAACATGCACTTCTCCACAAAAAACAATTTCTACTATTCCTGGGGCGACCTCGACTTGAATGATGTGCTCCGTTCCAAGCCCGAGCTCAAGACTTTCTCCGAGCAGGATGCCAAGATATACGAGCCTTATGGGGAGAGCCCAGCGAAGGCTACGGGAAACGACCGCTTCGACAACTGCCCTGGCTGCAACGACTGGTATGAGACGGTGAAGCTCAACTATGGCGTGGACTACTGCGATGCCGGAGGCAGGAGCTATCACTACGAGCCGGTGCCCGATACCTGGGGCAAGATGACCGATATCCTGCTCTTCTGGGCAGGCAAGGGCGTGGATGGCTTCCGCTGCGACATGGCAGAGATGGTACCCACGGCTTTCTGGTCTTACGCCACACAGATACTGAAGGCAAAATATCCCCATGTGGTCATTATCGGTGAGGTGTATGACCCCAGCCAGTATCGCAACTATGTGAAGGCGGGGTTCGACTACCTGTATGATAAGGTGGGCATGTACGACTGCCTGCGCGGTGTAATCCGTGGTGAGCGTCCTGCCGCCAGCATTACCCATGAGTGGCAGGTGGTGGATGATATCCGCGACCACATGCTCTACTTCCTGGAGAACCACGACGAGCAGCGCATCGCCAGCGACTTCTTCTGCGGCAATGCCGAGAAGGCGATACCTGCTGTCGCCATGAGCCTCTTCTTCCAGAAAAACCCGTTCATGCTCTATAGCGGACAGGAGTTTGGAGAGCGCGGTATGGACAAGGAAGGTTTCAGCGGAAGGGACGGACGCACTACGCTTTTCGACTATTGGAGTCCTGAAACGCTTACATATGCTTACGAGGAACCCGTCTCTCCCAAAATGTGCCATCAGACGGAAGAGAGCAAGTCGTTGGCGTTGAGATACCGCCATCTGCTTCGTCTCGCCAATGAGGAGAAAGCACTCCGTGAGGGTGACACCTTCGACCTGATGTATGTGAATCCGGGAAGCCAGAACTTTGACCCGCATCGACATTTCGCCTTCCTCCGCAAGAAGGGCAATGATGCGATGCTCATCGTGCTCAACTTCTCGCAGGAAGTACGCGAACTGGGTGTCTGCATTCCAGGGCATGCTTTCGACTATATGCATCTGCCCGAGGAGGAAGTAGTAGTGAACGAGTTGGTATCTGGCGAGAAGAAGAAGGTGGAACTCAAGAAAGACGGCGTCTTCCCTGTGTCGGTAGATGCCTACGGAGTAAGAATCTATAAATTCAATGTCAAGATGGAAGAGAGTGAATTCATGCTCAACGAGCATCACAAGGAGGAGTTCCCTCCTGCCCATACGGCTGAGCACCTGCTCAACCAGTTGATGGTACGTATGTTTGGCTGCGAGCGCAGCAAGAATGCGCACATAGAACGCAAGAAGAGCAAGATGACCTTTGTCATCGACCATAAGCCTTCGCGCCAGGAGGAGAAGGCTATCGAGGTGGAGATGAACCGTCTGATAGCTGACGACATGCCTGTGACCTACGAGTTTGTAGACCGCGACCACATCCCGGCTGATGTCAAACTCGACCGTTTGCCGGAGGATGCCAGCGAGACGCTTCGTCTGGTTCGTATCGGCGACTATGATGTGTGTCCGTGCATAGGTAAGCACGTGCGCTCTACGGCCCAGATAGGCAAGTTTGTGATGCTCGGAACCAATTGGGACGAGCCTACACACTCTCTGCGTATCCGTTTCAAGATTGTGTAGTAAAGTGATGTGTGAAGAATAACTTGGGCAAGTTTTTTTTGAACTTTACTAAAATCTTGGATAGTAACGAAGAACTTCGGTTTCAACATATAAGTCAAGAATTAGAGAATTAAAGAATTTCACAACTATCTTGAAAATTTAGAATTCCGGGAAAAGGAAAATTCTCTAATTCTCTAATTCTCTAATTCTTGACTTTAGAAAGTACCTGATTGTTTTTTTACCTGTACTTAGTAACCCATTTGCTCCAGGGCGGTGGCCAACTGGTCGGGGCAACTGGTGGGCTTGTTGCCGCAAGTGATGCCCTTCAGACGTGCGATGACTTCCTTGGCTTTCATGCCGCGCACCAGCGAGCAGATACCCTTGGTATTGCCATCGCATCCGCCAATAAACTGCACCTCTTTTACTTCGCCGTTGTCGTCCATGCTGATGCAGATAAACTTAGAGCATGTGCCGTGCGTCTTATAGGTTACCTTCTTTAACTGATTCTGGTTGTCGTTTGTTATCATAAGTCTTGTTGTATAAAGTATGGAATGTATAGGCGTGTCTTGGTATCCGCCTAAAAAAGAAGAAGGTTGCCCAGACAGGCAACCTCCGTTTCCCATGTGTCGATGGGAATAAAGTATGGTGTCGTACAGATTTATTCGGCAGGAACTTCCGGCTTCATGTTGGTGTAGACCGTCTGTACGTCGTCAAACTCCTCAAGGCGCTCTACCATCTTGTCGATAGTTTCACGCTCCTCGGCAGTTACGTCTTTCAGGTCGTTGGGGATGTAGGTGAATTCAGCACCTGTCACCTCGAAACCTTCTGCTTCCAAATGCTTCTGAATCTCGCCGAAGCTTGTGGGAGCACCGTAGATGGTGATTTCGTTTGTCTCCTCGTCCTCGTCAAACTCGTCCTCTACACCATAGTCGATGAGGTCGAGTATCATTTCGTCCATATCCAGCCCCTCTTTCTTCTTGAAGGTAAATACCGACTTGTGGTCGAAGAGGAAGGAGAGTGAACCTGATGTTCCGAGGTTACCGTTGAACTTGTTGAAGACTGAGCGTACGTCACCTACAGTACGGGTGGTGTTGTCGGTCAATGTGTCAACAAAGACAGCCACACCGTGAGGACCATAACCCTCGTATGTAACCTCCTTGTAGTCGCTCGTATCCTTGCCGCAGGCATTCTTGATGGCACGTGCGATATTGTCCTTAGGCATGTTCTCACGCTTGCAGTTGGCGATGATGGCACGCAATGTAGGGTTGTTCTCGGGTTCTGGACCGCCAGCCTTTACGGCGATGGCAATCTGTTTGCCCAACTTGGTGAAAGTCTTGGCCATGTGGCCCCATCTTTTCAGCTTGGTAGCTTTACGGTATTCAAATGCTCTTCCCATTGGAATAAATTTTTATTTTTTGTTGTTATACTTCTTTGTTAATGCCGTCAGACTATCTCAACTCTGCATTGAGTTTGCCAGTCAGGTTGGCAATGAGTTTTTTCATGATAGCCTCTATCTGCTTGTCGTTCAAAGTACGCTCCTCGTCCTGGAGAATAAAGTTCACGGCATAGCTCTTCTTGCCAGCAGGGAGGTTCTTGCCTTCGTAGACATCGAAGAGGACAACGCTCTTGAGCAGCTTCTTCTCGCTCTGGCGGGCTATCTGTTCTATCTGTTCAAACTCTACGCTCTTGTCTACCAGCAATGCCAGGTCGCGGCTTACAGACGGGTATTTGCTGATGTCCTGATAGGTAAGATTTACCTTCTTGACAGCCTTCATCAGGTTGTCCCAGTGTACATCGGCATAGAATACGTCCTGTTCTATGTCAAAGGCTTTTCTTAGCTTGCGGCTCAGTATACCCAACTCTACCAGAACCTTACCGGCACGTGTCTCGTACTGCACACCCTTGGAGAAGATATTGTTGTCGGAGTGTTTTACCACAACATTGTTGAAAGGCATACCCACGCGGCGCAGGATGTTCTCTACGACAGCTTTCAGTTCGTATACAGATGACTGCTCATCGGCATGAGCCCAGTTGCCTTCTACACGTTTGCCGGTAATGAAGAGGGACAGATGGCCTTCTTGTGTGTAGCCCTTGATGGGGTTCTCAGCTACCCATTTCTCCTTATTGTATATATAGGTGTTGCCCACCTCGAAGAACTTGAGGTTAGGACTCTTGTGGTTGATGTTGCGCGAAACGCTCTCCAGTCCACCGAAAAGCATCGTCTGGCGCATCACGCCGAGGTCGGCACTCAGGGGGTTCATCACCTTTACCGTATGCTCGTCGGGGTAAGCGTTCAGATCGAAGTCGGTGTAGTAGCTTGCCTTGGTGAGCGAATTGTTGAGTATCTCCATGAAGCCTTCGCCAACCAACTGCTCGCCTACGATGTTCTGCGTATGGTAAGCTCTGTCCTCGTCGCCCTGTACGGTGAGCGAGCTCTTCAGCTGGGTAGGAATCTCCACGTTGTTGTATCCGTATATGCGGAGAATATCTTCCACTACGTCGCAGGGACGCTGTACGTCTACGCGGTAGGGAGGCACGAGCAAGTCGATACCTTCAGCGTCCTCACCAACGATTTTCATCTCCAGAGAAGTGGCTATGCTCTTGATGGTGTCGGCACCTATCTCCTTACCGATGAGGCGGTGGGCATATTCGTAGTTGAGGCGTACAGGGAAATCCTGTATGGGCTCAGGGTAAACATCCTTCATCTGCATGCTCACCTTACCGCCCGCCAACTGTTTGCAGAGGATGGCAGCCTGTTTCAGAGCGTAAATCTGGCCGTTGGGATCGATGCCGCGTTCGAAACGGTAGCTGGCATCGGTGCTCAAGCCGTGGCGGCGTGCGCTCTTGCGAATCCATGTAGGATGGAAGTAGGCACTCTCCAGCACCACGTTCTTGGTAGTTTCGTATGTACCGGAACCCTTGCCGCCGAATATACCGGCGATGCACATCGGCTCCTCTGTATTACAGATGCTGAGATCGTGCTCGCCAAGGGTGTGCTCCTGTCCGTCGAGTGTGACGAACTTGGTGCCTTCTGGCTGTGTGCGCACTACAATCTTGTGGCCTGTAACCATGTCTGCATCGAAGCAATGGAGAGGCTGACCATACGCCATCATGATGTAGTTGGTGATGTCCACGATGTTGTTGATGGGGCGCAGACCGATGATGTTCAGTTTGTCCTGCAACCACTTCGGACTTTCCTTTACCTCGCAACCGGTAATGCTGACGCAGGCATAGCGCTTGCACGCATCCGTGTTCTGTATCTCTACCTCGATGGGCAATTCTTCGTTGTCTACAGCGAACTCGTCACATGACGGACGGTGCAGGCTGGTTTCGTAACCGTTCTGCTTGAGCCATGCGTAAAGGTCGCGTGCCACACCGTAGTGGCCCAATGCGTCGGCACGGTTGGCGGTGATGTCTATCTCGATGAGCCAGTCGCTTTCGAGGTGATAGTATTCTGCGGCAGGCTGTCCTACAGGCGCATCTTCCGGCAGCACGATGATGCCGGCATGGTCGGTACCGATGCCGATCTCGTCCTCAGCGCATATCATGCCGAGGCTCTCTACACCGCGCAGTTTGCTCTTCTTGATGGTAAAACTCTGGTCGCCGTCGTAGAGTACACATCCCAGGTCGGCAACGATGACCTTCTGTCCGGCCGCTACATTCGGTGCGCCGCAGACAATCTGCTGAGGCTCGCCTTTGCCCAGGTCGACAGTGGTGACATGCAGGTGGTCACTGTTGGGGTGAATGTCGCAGGTAAGTACCTTGCCAACGTATAGACCTTTCAGTCCACCTTTGATGGACTGTACTTCCTCTAAAGCGCCTACTTCAAGTCCGCAAGAGGTGAGCGCGTCCGCTGTCTCCTGTGGGGTGAGGTTGAAGTCGACGTATTCTTTAAGCCATTTGTAAGAAACGTTCATTATATAATGCTTTTATTTTGTTTTCCTTTGTAGATGCATGGGGGGACTTGATCCATGAGGCTTCCTCTGCTTTCATCCTTGGCAAGATGAAGGAACCATGCAGCTTAAAACTTTGCAAAATTACAAAAAAAATAAAAGTTAAACGAAAAAATAGTCTTATATTTGCAGAAATTAAATGAATAATGGCAATTACGGGTAGACCGAACAAACTACATGAAGGTTACAGTCTGGTGCATGGCTGGGGCGCATGCCCGGTATTGGGCGTCTGTTTCTTGCTGATGGCAGGCATTGTGTGTGCTCATTGCCGATGGGTGTGTCTGCTGCCATTCCAGTGGTTGACGCTTGTCTTGTTTGCCACTGGCGTGTCTGTAATCCCCAGAAACCCAACTGTCAAGTCGTTGATGCTTGGCTTGGCAGTCTTGGCTGCGGGCGGATTCCTTGATAGCCGCCAGGAGATGCTGGGCCAGGCAAGTGGTGCAGGCACATCGGCGCAGACGTATACCTACAACAGTCTTGGCACGCTCGACAGGGCAAAGTTGCGTGTGCTCGACCTGAGACAGCAACTGATGAGTCAGTATGGCGAATCGCAGGCCGCAGGACAAGACTATGCTGTGGTGTGCGCCATGACCTTGGGCGACAAGACTGCACTCGACAAAGACACCCGACATACCTTCTCTTCTTCTGGTGCAAGTCATGTTCTTGCAGTCAGCGGGTTGCATATCGGCATCATCTTTCAGATGCTGTTCTTTCTGTTGGGTGGCAAGCGGTCTTCATCACTTGCCATAACCATATCCATGCTCTCTATCTGGGGCTATGTCTTCTTTATCGGGCTACCTGCCAGTGCGGTGCGTTCGGCATTCATGGTAAGTGTCTATTGCTTCTCGCTGTTGTCGTTGCGCCATTCTCCTCCGCTGAACAGTTTGGCGTTCGCAGGTGTTGTCATGTTGCTGGTCAATCCTTCCTATCTTTTCGATGTGAGCTTCCAGTTGTCTTTTGCCGCAGTGCTGTCCATCCTGCTGCTTTACCGCCACTTGTACCGTCTGCTTCCTGGTGCATGGTGCAAGTATGGCTTAGTGAAATGGGGGTGGGGCATGGTATGTGTGTCGCTGGCAGCCCAGGTGGGTACGATGCCCCTTATAGCCTATTGGTTTGGTACGGTGGCATGTTATTCGCTGGTCAGTTCGTTTGTGGCAATACCGGCTGTTACAGTCATTCTCTATGCCAGTCTGTTGCTCGTGGTGTTAGGTGTGTCTGCTTCGTTCATGCAGGGTATGCCTGTTGTCCACATGGTGCTGGCTGGCGGATGCGAAGCCACGATGTCGCTGTTGGGTGGTACTGCCGAACTTACACGGATAGCTTTGCAGACCATTACTTCATGGCCCGGGGCAAGTGTAGAGGGCATACAACTGAACATCCCGCAACTGGTGTGTGTCTATGTTGCCACCATTGCGGGATGCCTGTCTATTCATAAACTTCTTCTATTCCACCGCTATCGAATTCGTCTTGCTGCGCCTGTTGACAAGGGTTGTATCCCTCGGGTATGTCAAACTGGACGGTAGTATCGTAGCCGAGAGATGGGTCAGCGTACACCTTTTTCATAAAGATAGCCCATATGGGGAGCGCCATGGTGGCACCCTGTCCCATGTTCATGGAGTCGAAGTGTATGTCGCGGTCTTCGCCGCCTACCCAGCATCCACTTACCAGTTGTGGCGTAAAGCCGATAAACCAACCGTCGCTATTGTTGTTGGTGGTACCCGTCTTGGCACCTATCTGCCCCTCTATGTTGTATCTGTAGCGCAGTCTTCCCGCCGTACCTTGGTCTACCACGCCCATGAGCATTGTCAGCATCTTCAGGGCATTGTCGGAACTGATAACTTCGTTCATACGGGGCTGGAAGGTAGCGATGGTGTTACCCTCGTTGTCCTCTATGCGGCTCACAAACACCGGAGCCGTGCGTATGCCGTGGTTGGCAAAGGCGGTGTAGGCGCTCACCATCTCTGCCACGCTCACCTCGCATGGACCGAGACACAGGCTCATGGAGGCGTGGATGTCCGGATTGTTGATGCCATAGTCGCGCAGCAACTGTACGAACTGCTGCGGGTTGAGCTTGCTCATCAGGTAGGCACTTATCCAGTTGTTGCTCTGCGCCAGTCCCCACTTCAGCGGCACCATCTGTCCGTAACGGGCGTGGTTGGCATTGCGTGGTGTCCATGGTTTGCCCGCCACGATGTAAGTCTGCTGGCGGTTGGGCGCCATGTCGCATGGCGTAAACCCATTCTCCATGGCAAGGCTGTAGAGGAAAGGCTTGATGGTGGAACCCACCTGCCTGCGTCCCAGACTTACCATGTCGTACATGAAGTGCGGATAGTCCAGTCCGCCGACGTACGCCTTGACGGCTCCAGTCTTGGGGTCCATGCTCATGAATCCGCTGCGCAGGAATCCCTTGTAGTAGCGTATGGAGTCGAGCGGGCTCATCAGTGTGTCGATGTCACCGTGGTAAGTGAATACGGTCATCTCGGTCTTCTGCCTGAAGGCAAGCTTGATATCCTCGTCCGTGTATCCTGCCGCCTTCATGTTGCGGTAGCGTTCGCTCTGCATTATGCTGCGGTTCAGGATGGCACGTATCTGTTTGGGTGTCAGCTTGTCGCTGTAGGGTGCGCTCGGCTTGGGACGGTTCTCCTTGTTGAAGGCGGGTTGTAGATAGCCTGCAACATGCTGATATACCGCCTCCTCTGCGTATCGCTGCATGCGACTGTCGATGGTGGTAAACACTTTCAGGCCGTCGGAATAGACATTATAGTTGGAGCCGTCCTTCTTGAAGTTCTTGTTGCACCATCCGTAGAGCGGGTCGCTGTTCCAGGCGATGGAGTCGATGACATACTGTACGTGGTTCCATGACGGGTAGTCGGAACGTTCCGGCCGTTTTGCCATCATGTACTGTCTCAGGAACTCGCGCAGGTAGGTTGCCGAACCGTCCTTGTGGTCCGTGCGGTGGAAGTTGAGCGTGAGGGGTTCGCCGGCATACTGCGCATATTCGCTCTGCGTCAAGTATCCCACCTTCAGCATCTGTTGCAATACCACATTGCGTCGTTCGCGGGCACGTTCGGGGTAGCGTACCGGATTGAACAGCGAGGGGTTCTTGCATAGGCCGATGAGCGTGGCCGCCTCGCATACGGTCAGATCCTTCGGCTCTTTATTAAAATAGGTGTTGGCGGCAGTCTTGATGCCCACGGCATTGTGGAGGAAGTCGAAGTAGTTGAGATAGAGAGCCAAAATTTCCTCCTTGGTATAGTTGCGTTCCAGCTTGATGGCGATAACCCATTCTATGGGTTTCTGGAAGAGGCGTTCTAAGGTGCTCTCCGCCTTCTCGCTGTACAGCTGCTTGGCAAGCTGCTGCGTGATGGTTGAACCGCCTCCAGCGTTCGCCTGCCCGAGAATACCGCGCTTGATGACAGCACGTCCGAGTGCACGGAAGTCAATGCCCGAATGCTCGTAGAAGCGTTCGTCCTCTGTGGCGACAAGAGCCTTCACCAGGTATGGCGACATCTTGCTGTAGGGGATAACGATACGGTTCTCTTTGTTCAGGTTCCATGTGCCGAGCACCTTTCCGTCGGCGGAATATACCTGTGTGGCAAAGCGGTTGATGGGGTTCTGCAGGTCTTCGATGTCGGGCATGTATCCTATCATGCCATACCAGATGGCGAAGAATGCGGCAACGGTCATCAGTACACCGCCTGCAAAAATAGCCCACAATGTATATACGAAACGTTTTCTCATTTGCTGTATTTCTGTTGAGTCGTGCAAAAGTACGCAAAAAATATCGTAGTGCAAAGGAAAAGGGCGTGAAACTTGTAAAAGGCGTGTTCTAAAAACTCCACACATACTTTTTTATCGTTGCTCGCATTAAACATTCATAAATATTTGCCGTAAATGGTTTGCAAGCGAAAAAATATCATTACCTTTGGGGGCGGAATTTGAAACATACTATCAAAACCAAACTATGGAAAGACATAACTTTGTGACGATTGCCGACCTCTCCAAGGAGAAACTCATGTACTTGCTGGAGATGGCGCAAGAGTTTGAAAAGCATCCCAACAGGGAACTGCTGAAGGGAAAGGTAGTGGCAACCCTTTTCTTCGAACCTTCTACCCGTACCCAACTAAGTTTCCAAACAGCCGCCAACCGCCTCGGTGCACGTGTCATCGGATTTTCTGACGCCAAAACATCCAGTACGACGAAAGGCGAGACGCTCAAGGACACCATCCTTATGGTAAGCAACTATGCTGATGTCATAGCGATGCGCCATTTTATAGAGGGTGCGGCACAGTATGCATGCGAGGTGGCACCCGTGCCTATAGTCAATGCCGGAGACGGTGCGCATATGCACCCTTCGCAGTGCCTTCTGGACCTTTATTCCATCTACAAGACACAGGGAACGCTGGAAAACCTCAACATCTATCTTGTTGGCGACCTGAAGTACGGGCGTACCGTACACTCGCTCATTACGGCGATGCGCCACTTTAACCCTACGTTCCACTTCATCGCACCTAAGGAACTGGCAATGCCGCAGGAGTACAAACTCTACTGCCAGCACCACAATATAAATTATGTGGAGCATGAAGACTTCAACGAGGATGTGATAGCCGGTGCCGACATCCTGTACATGACACGTGTGCAGAAGGAGCGGTTCAGCGACTTGATGGAGTATGAGCGCGTGAAGAATGTCTATATCCTGAAGCGCGACATGCTTGCCAAGGCAAAGGAAAACATGAAAATCATGCACCCGCTGCCACGTGTCAACGAAATAGCTTACGATGTGGACGACGATCCGCATGCCTACTACATACAGCAGGCGCAGAACGGACTATATGCCCGCGAGGCTATCTTCTGCCATTGTCTCGGTATCACGCTCGACGATGTCAAGAACGACACGACGATAATCGGGTAATGGCAATGTAGGCGGATTCCCAGGGAATACATCAATGGGCAGTCTGCCTGAAGAAAAGGTTTTATTATGCGTGATTTTCTTTTAGAACACGCCTGTACACAATTTATGTTGAATTATAATGGGAAACAATAAAAGCGAACTGGTAGTTGCGGCACTTGAGAACGGTACCGTAATCGACCACATACCTGCCGACAAGACTTACCAGGTGGTCAACCTTCTCCAATTGGAGAAAATGTCCACTCCTGTTACCATCGGCTATAATCTGCCTTCCAAGAAAATTGGCAAGAAAGGCATCATAAAAGTTGCCAACAAGTATTTTACCGACGAAGAGATAAACCGTCTCTCTGTCGTGGCACCCAACATTGGTCTGAGTATTATCCGCGACTATGAAATCGTGGAGAAGAAAACGGTCAAGACTCCCGATACGCTGAAGGGAATCGTGAAGTGCAACAACCCGAAGTGTATCACCAACAACGAACCGATGGCAACGCTCTTCCACACCGTCGATGCTGCACTCGGTATCGTGCGCTGCCATTACTGCGATAAGGAACAGCAACTGGGCAAGGTGGAACTTTGCAAATAAAACCATATTGACATAAAAAATAAGAGCCAATGGAAAAAGACCAAGAAATTTTTGAGCTGATAGAAAGAGAACATCAGCGTCAGTTGAAAGGAATGGAGCTGATTGCTTCCGAGAACTTTGTCAGCGAAGAGGTGATGAACGCCATGGGGTCGTACCTTACCAACAAGTATGCAGAAGGTCTGCCCGGCAAACGCTATTATGGCGGATGCCAGGTGGTGGACATCGTGGAGAACCTCGCCATAGAACGTGTCAAGAAACTCTTCGGAGCCGAATATGCCAATGTGCAGCCCCACTCAGGCGCACAGGCAAATGCTGCCGTGCTCCTCGCCGTGCTGAAGCCTGGTGACACATTTATGGGACTGAACCTCGACCACGGAGGGCATCTGTCTCACGGTAGCCACGTCAATACCTCAGGTATACTCTATAACCCTATAGGCTACAACCTTGACAAGGAGACTGGCCGTGTCGATTATGACGAGATGGAGAAGTTGGCTCTTGAGCACAAACCTAAACTGATTATCGGTGGTGGTAGTGCCTATAGCCGTGAATGGGACTATGCCAGAATGCGCAAGATAGCTGATGAGGTAGGGGCACTGCTCATGATAGACATGGCGCACCCTGCCGGTCTGATAGCTGCCGGTTTGCTTGAGAATCCTGTAAAGTATGCCCACATCGTTACCTCTACAACGCACAAGACTCTGCGTGGTCCGCGTGGCGGTATTATCCTTATGGGTAAGGACTTCGACAACCCGTGGGGCCTCACCACCAAGAAGGGTGAACTGAAGAAGATGAGCATGTTGCTCAATTCGGCTGTGTTCCCAGGACAGCAGGGCGGTCCGCTGGAGCATGTCATTGCCGCCAAAGCCGTTGGCTTCAACGAGAACCTGCAACCATCATGGAAAGACTATGCCTTGCAGGTGAAGAAGAATGCCGCTGTCCTTGCAGAAGACCTTATAGACCGTGGCTTCGGTATCGTAAGTGGCGGTACGGACAACCACTCCATGCTGGTAGACCTCCGTTCCAAGTACCCTGACCTGACGGGTAAGGTGGCAGAGAACGCCCTCGTGGCAGCAGACATCACCGTCAACAAGAACATGGTGCCGTTCGATTCACGTTCTGCATTCCAGACTTCGGGTATCCGTCTCGGTACTGCTGCCATGACTACACGCGGTGCCAAGGAGGACATGATGCATCTTATCGCCGAACTCATAGAGGAGGTGCTGAACGCTCCCGAGGACGAAAAGGTGATAGCCAGTGTGCGCGAAAAGGTGAATGCTACGATGAAGGATTATCCTTTGTTCGCATATTAAGAATAAAGAAGTATATAATAAAAAAAGAGGAGGGTGATAACACCCTCCTCTTTTTATGTATTTACGTCTTTTGTTATCTTTTACAGCAGCACGCCCGAGCGTATGCGCGAGAGCGTTTCGGGAGTCATCTGCAGATAGTTGGCTATATAGGTGAGAGGCGCGCGCAGTACCACCTGCGGGTTCATCTCGCAGAGCCGTTTGTACTTGTTGGGCGCAGTCTCAAAGCGCATCAGGTCGGCATGTACCTGCGACTGGATGAGGCTTTCTTCCAGTATCTTGCGGTAAAGCATCTGTATGTTAACGTTGCGTATGGCGGCGGCTTCGAGTTCGTGCTTGGGCAGGATGTAGACCAATGTACTTTCCAGCGCTTCCACCTGTAGGCGTGTCGGCTCTTCCTTGAAGAGGCTTTCGATGCACATGAAGATGGTGTGGTCCACCCCGATATGCTCGGTTACCTCTTTCCCGTTCTTGTGGTAGAACTGGCGTACCAGTCCTTTCTCAATGTACGAGATGCCTGAACAGATTTCGCCTTCCTGCAGTATCTTTTCGCCCTTGGCGTACTTTACAGGCTGGAGAATGTCTTCCAGAATGTCCAGCTCATTGTGTGTCATCGTACTGTATCGGCGCGCAAGCTCCCTTGCTATGTCTCGTCGAGGTACTATAGTTCTCAGATCGTTCATTGTAGTTTCCTCCTTAGGTTTAGGGGTTTGTGTATTTAGACAATGGATTTTATCCTTAGTCGAGTTTCAGCACTGCGAGGAATGCCTTCTGTGGTACCTCCACGTTGCCTATCTGCTTCATGCGCTTCTTGCCCTTCTTCTGTTTCTCGAGCAGTTTCCGCTTACGGCTCACGTCGCCACCATAACATTTGGCAGTTACGTCCTTACGTACCTGCTTGATGGTTTCGCGTGCTACAATCTTGGCTCCGATGGCTGCCTGTATGGCGATGTCGAACTGCTGACGGGGTATGAGGTCTTTCAGTTTCTCGCACATGCGGCGTCCGAATGTTACGGCGTTGTCGCGATGGGTGAGGGTACTCAGTGCATCGACAGGCTCACCGTTGAGCAGGATGTCGAGCTTTACCAGGTCGGAGTGGCGGAAGCAGTCTATATGGTAGTCGAAGGAAGCGTATCCCTTGGATATACTCTTCAACTTGTCATAGAAGTCGATGACTATCTCGCCCAATGGCAGCATAAAGTGCAGTTCCACGCGGTTACCGCTTACATATTCCTGCTTTACCAGTTCGCCGCGTTTGTCCAGACACAGCTTCATGATGGGGCCGATATAGTCGGTGGCGGTGATGATGGTGGCACGTATGTACGGTTCCTCTATGTGGTCTATCATGGTGGGGTCGGGCAGACCAGAGGGGTTGTGTACCTCTTTTTCTCCGCCCTGCTTGTCGTAAACCATGTACGATACGTTGGGCACGGTAGTGATGACATCCATGTTGAATTCACGGTCCAGTCGCTCCTGTACGATTTCCATGTGGAGCAGTCCCAGGAATCCGCAGCGGAATCCGAAACCGAGTGCCACCGAACTCTCAGGCTGGAAGGTGAGTGAAGCGTCGTTGAGCTGCAACTTCTCCAATGAGGCGCGCAGGTTCTCGTAGTCGCTGGGGTCTATGGGGTAGACACCGGCAAAAACCATCGGCTTGACCTCTTGGAAACCGGCTATTGCCTTGTCGCAGGGGGCAGCTATGTGGGTAATGGTGTCGCCCACCTTTACTTCCGTGGCGTTCTTGATGCCCGAAATGATGTAGCCTACCTCGCCTGTGGAAAGCTGCTGGCGTGGTATCATGTCCATCTTCAGCACGCCCACCTCGTCGGCAACATATTCCATTCCGGTATTGAAAAACTTTACCTTGTCACCCTTGCGGATGGTTCCGTTCTCTATCTTGAAGTAGGCGATGATGCCGCGGAAGGAGTTGAACACCGAGTCGAAGATGAGAGCCTGAAGGGGTGCTGATGCGTCACCTACGGGGTGGGGGATGCGCTGTACCACTGCCTCAAGGACGTCTTCCACGCCTTCGCCCGTCTTGCCGGATGCACGCAGTATGTCTTCGTGCTTGCAGCCTATGAGGTCTACTATCTCGTCCTCCACCTCCTCGGGCATGGCGGACGGCATGTCTATCTTGTTGATGACGGGGATAATCTCCAGGTCATGCTCTATCGCCATATACAAGTTGGATATAGTCTGTGCCTGCACGCCCTGTGTGGCATCCACTACCAGGAGGGCACCCTCGCAGGCGGCTATGGAGCGTGATACCTCGTATGAAAAGTCAACATGTCCCGGAGTATCTATGAGGTTGAGGATGTATGTCTCTCCGTCTTTCGCCTTGTACTCCATCTGTATGGCATGGCTCTTGATGGTAATGCCGCGTTCGCGTTCCAGATCCATGTCGTCGAGCATCTGCCCTTCGGTAATCTTGATGGTCTGTGTCTTCTCCAGCAGGCGGTCGGCAAGTGTACTCTTGCCGTGATCTATATGTGCTATGATGCAAAAATTTCTTATCTTGCTTATATTCTCCATTTGTAATCTTGTATACTTGAATGTGCAAATTTACCTTATTTTTAGGAGAATACCAAAAAAAAGTCGATTTTTTTACTAAACGTGCCGAAATGCGAAGTTCCCTGTTGCTCTACATGGCAGATGTTGCCGTATGCCCGTTTTGTGGAGACGAAGACCATTTCTTGCATGAACAAAATGGGGCTTTTGCTTGGCAGTTTCGAAATAAAGACTTACTTTTGCATGCAGATGAACATAGAAAAACAAGGAACGATGAAAAATATATTTTGTGTCATGTTGCTGGCGGGTAGTGTATTCTTGGCTGGCTGTACGGAGAGCCTGGAGGATAAAGCGGCGCGTGAGGCTAAGGAATATACCGTGAAGGTGTGCCCTACGCCCTACGTCAACGATAGCCGTACGGACAGTGCTGTCTTCGACAAGGCTACCCGTACCTATACTTACTATCTTTCGCTGCGCGGCAAGGCGGACAACAAGGAGGCTATCGATGCCAACCGCAAGAAGTTGCACGACCTGCAGCAGACTTCGCTCGACAACAACCCCGGACTGCAGAAATACAAGGAAGCACATTTTGCCTTCCGCTTTGTGTACCGTTCTGATGCCAATCCGGAGAAGGTGCTGCTCGACGAGACGTTCAAGTATTAGTTAGGAGCCATAAATGACGCGAACTGTACGGTTGCGCGGGCAGAACTATAGGAGGTACGGCGTCCTCGCCGTACCCACAGGCATCTATGCTTAAGGATAATAGTGCTGTGTCCCCGCTGCACTCCATAGCTGTAAAAAGCATTGTGCAGCGAGGACGCTGCACCTACTACGGTTACTCCCACAGATTACACAGAACCCACAGATTTTTCTTTTTGAACACGAATCCTTGTCTACGCCTCGCAAACGCCCTGAAAGGGCAATAACTCCATAGCCCAGGGCAACGCCCTGGGTACATCGG
>CAVCGV010000053.1:0-20527 GCA_963601815.1 bacterium | reverse complement strand
ACCTCGAGAAAAGAGGGGTCGCACATGAAGCCAATTTTGCTCAAGTTATTTTTTTACACATTACTAAAATCATACCACGTAGGCACATTATTATGGCTTAACGAAGTTTAGCAATTAAAATCATGAGTAATTAGTTTTTGTTACTAAGAATGGCGCTTTGGCTTGTGAATTTATCCTGATTTTGCGTGTTATGTCGCGAATATGTAATAAAAAATGAGGTTTATTTGCGTTTTTTATGCAAAAAAGAGTGATAAGTTATATAAATGTTGTAATTTTGCAGCCGATATTCATTACTTATTACTATTTTTTTACAAGACGAGAAAAATTATGGAAAGAAGACTCTCGCTCTTCTTTGTTTGTCTGATGATAAGCATTGGAGCGGCGTTTGCCCAGATGGATGTATCTGGAACCGTAGTATCTCAGGATGATGGTGAACCTATAATCGGAGCCTCTGTCTCTATTTCGGGGGGGGTAAAATCTGTAGGTACTGTCACAGATATTGACGGACATTTTACCCTCAGCGTTCCAAAGGGTGCTAAACTGACGTTTAGTTATGTAGGAATGCAACCACAGACACTGCCTGCAACCTCTACGATGAAGGTTGTTTTGAAGTCAGAATTGCAGTTGCAGGAAGTTGTCGTTACCGGTCTTCAGCGTACAGACCGCAGATTATTTACAGGAGCAACCTCTAAGATTGGCGGCGATGATGCCAAACTGAATGGTGTGGCTGATATCAGCCGTTCGCTCGAGGGACGTGCTGCGGGTGTTTCCGTGCAGAACGTTAGTGGTACCTTCGGTACAGCTCCCAAGATTCGTGTACGCGGTGCTACCTCTATCTATGGTAGCAGCAAACCCCTCTGGGTGGTTGACGGTGTCATCATGGAAGACGTTTCTGACGTGAGTGCCGACGACCTTTCTTCGGGTGATGCCGAGACACTTATCAGTTCTGCCATTGCAGGACTCAACTCCGACGACATCGAGAGTTTTCAGATTTTGAAAGACGGTAGTGCCACATCTATTTACGGTGCGCGCGCTATGGCGGGCGTGATTGTCGTTACCACCAAGAAGGGTAAGGCAGGACAGTCACACCTTAATTATACAGGCGAGTTTACTACCCGTCTCATTCCCTCTTACAGCAATTTCGACATCCTCAACTCACAGGACCAGATGGGTATCTACCGTGAGATGCAGAAAAAGGGATGGCTCAATTATTCCGATGTGCTCAACGGCAAGGACTACGGTGTGTATGGAAAGATGTATTCCATGATGAATACCTACAATCCTTCCACCGGTCTTTACGACCTCTATAACTCTACCGAGGACCAGAACGCTTACCTCAGTCAGGCAGAGTATCGCAACACCAACTGGTTTAAGGAGTTGTTCTCTTCCAATGTGATGATGAACCACTCGCTCAGTTTCAGCGGAGGTACGGAGAAGACCAACTACTACGGTTCGGTGAGTGCCATGCTCGACCCGGGTTGGTACATCGACAGCAAGGTGAACCGCTACACCGCCAACATGAACTTTACCCACCATATCCTGGACAACCTCTCGGTCAATGTCATTACCAGTGCTTCTTACCGCAAGCAGCAGGCTCCGGGTACAATCGGCCAGGACGTGGACGTAGTGTCGGGCGAGGTAAAGCGCGATTTCGACATCAACCCCTATTCCTACGCACTGAACACCTCTCGTGCGCTGGATCCCAATACCTATTACCAGGCCAACTATGCTGCCTTCAATATCAAGCACGAGCTGGCTACCAATTACATCGACCTCAATGTCATCGATGCCAAGTTCCAGTTGGAACTGAAGTACAAGCCCATCAAGAGCTTGGAGCTTGCTGTGCTGGGTGCCATGAAGTACAGCGCCACCACCCAGGAGCACAAGATAGAAGACTCCTCCAACCAGGCACTTGCCTACCGCGCCATGGACAACCAGTTGATTCGTGACGCCAACAGTCTGCTCTATACCAATCCCGACAATGCCTATGCCTTGCCGGTCAGCGTATTGCCGGAGGGAGGTATCTACCAGCGCACCGACAACCGCATGATAGATTATGACTTCCGTTTCACTGCCCAGTACAACCATACATTCAACAGGGTACATATCCTGAATCTCTTCGGCGGTATGGAGACTACAGGCATCAACCGTACACGTACATGGTTCAACGGTTGGGGCATGCAGTACGACTCGGGCGAGATTCCTTATTTCGAGTACCTCTACTTCAAGAAGTTGCAAGAGGAGAACTCCAACTATTACACACTCTCCAATACCGACTCGCGCACGGCAGCGTTCTATGCCAACGCTACCTATTCTTATAATGGTCGCTACGTCATCAACGGTACCTACCGTTACGAGGGCTCCAACATGTTGGGTATGAACAGCAATGCCCGCTGGATGCCAACATGGAACGTTTCGGCATCATGGAATGTACACGAGGAGAACTTCTTCGAGAAGCTTAAGCCCCTCTCACACTTGACATTCCGTGCATCCTACAGTTTGACGGGTACACCGCCAAGTACCGCTTACTCCAGCTCTACCGCCATCATGCGCTCCTACAATCCTTACCGTCCGTTTGCCTCAGACAAGGAACCGGGCATACAGGTGGAGGCATTGGCAGATGCCAACCTTACCTACGAGAAGAAGAACGAGTTCAACTTCGGTATCGATGCAGGTCTCTTCAACGACCGCCTCAACATTACCTTCGACGTATATACCCGCCGCAATTTCGACGAGATAGTACCGGTTGCTACCGAGGGCTGGCTGGGACAGATTATCCGTTACACCAACGACGGTAAGATGAAGTCGTGGGGACAGGAGCTGAGCATCTCTTCCACCAATATCAAGACCAAGGACTTCGCATGGAACACCAGTCTGGTTTATTCACACAACTGTACCGAGATAACCGACCTCTACAACCAGGGACGTGTCATCGATATGGTGAGCGGTTCGGGTTTCGCCATGAAGGGCTACCCTGTGCGTGCCCTCTTCTCCATTCCTTTCGTAGGGCTGAACGAGGATGGTATGCCCCAGTTTATCAACGAGAAGGGCGAGGTAACCGTCTATGACATTAACTTCCAGGAGCGCAACAATACCTCCTACCTGAAGTATGAGGGCTCTACAGACCCTATACACAACGGTTCACTCTCCAACTCGTTCCGCTACAAGGGCTTCCAGCTTAACATTTTTATGACGTATGCCTTCGGCAACGTGGTGCGCCTCGACCCCGTGTTCCGTGCCAACTATACCGACATGTCGTCCATGACCAACGTGTACAACAACCGATGGGTGAAACCGGGCGACGAAAACATTACCACCATACCGGTCATTGCCAGCTACCGCCAGTATTCGGAGAACAGCCAGATACGTTATGCCTACAACGCATACAATTACAGTACGGAGCGCATAGCCAAGGGCGACTTCATCCGCATGAAAGAAATTTCCCTGGGTTACGACTTCCCCACTTCTTGGTTCAAGAATACGCCCATCGGCAATATCTCCCTGAAGTTGCAGGCTACCAATCTCTTCCTTATCTATGCAGACAAGAAGTTGAACGGTCAGGATCCTGAGTTTATGAATGCCGGTGGTGTGGCATCGCCCATGCCCAAGCAGTTTACGTTAACTTTAAAAGTAGGTCTTTAACAGGTTACGACAAAAATGAAATTCAAGCATATATACATAATAGGTGTATCGATGTTGGGCTTGTCCGCTTGCCTCACATCGTGCAACGACTATCTGGACAAGCTCCCCGACCAGCGTATGGAGCTGAAGTCACCCTCCGAGGTGAGCCGTCTGCTGGTGAGTGCCTATCCCGAGATACATCCAGCCTATCTGCTGGAAATGTACTCGGATAATGCCGACGAGATAGTGGGTACTGGTTGGTCTGAGGCAAGCAAGTTCCAGGGACAGGCTTATCGTTGGGAAGACATTACCGAGACATCCGACAACGAGAGTCCGCAGCGTGTATGGCAGGCAGGCTTCTCTGCTGTCAATACAGCCAACGAGGCGCTGCAATATATTAATAAGGTGAGCAACCCCGAGGACTACAAGGCGCAGAAAGGCGAGGCGCTGCTTTGCCGTGCCTACGCCATGTTCTCCCTCTCCACCGTGTTCTGCCGTGCTTACGACAGTACTACAGCCGACAAGGAACTTGGTCTCTATTATCCCGAGGAGGCCACCGAGGACGTAATGGCACACCACGAGCGCGGCACGTTGGCAGAGCTTTATGCCAAGATTGATGCCGACCTCAAGGAAGGTATCTCCCTGGTAGGCAATACCTACGACCATCCCAAGTTCCACTTTACACAGACTTCGGCAGCAGCCTTCGCAGCCCGTTTCTACCTCTATTACCAGAAGTACGATGAGGCTTTGAAGTATGCCAACTCAGCCTTGGGTTCCAGTCCTACCCTGCGCGACTGGTCATCATGGGGCAAGTTGAGTGCCAACGGCGTTATCCAGCCCAATGCCTACATCAACAGCAACGAGAAGGCCAACCTCCTCCTGCAGGTGGTGTATTCGGCATGGGGAGCCATCGGCGGTCCTACTGCCTTGGGCAACCGTTATGCACACGGACAGCTTATCTCGCGCCGTGAGACTATGCAGTCTGCTGGTCCGTGGGGTGTCAGCGACGACGTGTTCAACTATACGGTATGGTACAACAACTCCATCGCCAAGTACATCTTCCGCAAGATACCTTACGTCTTCGAATATACCGACATCCAGGCAGGTGTGGGCTATGCTCATTCAGAGTACTCCGTATTCAATACCGACCTGCTCCTCCTGGAACGTGCCGAGGCTTATGCCCTCCGTGGCGACTATGCCAAAGCTGTTGCCGACATCAACACCGAACTGAAAGCCTTCAGCAACAACGGCGTGCAGATAACCCTCGACAAAATCAAGGAGTTCTACAGCGACAGTCGTCTGGCTTACTCTACACCGCAGCAGGCTACAGCCCGTAAGCAGATGCATACGTCCTTTACACTTGACATGGACACACAGGAGCCTCTGCTCCAGTGTATCCTGCACCTCAAGCGTATCCTTACCCTGCATGAGGGTATCCGTATGCAGGACATCAAGCGTTACGGTATCACCATTTACCGCCGCACACTTGTCAACGACACCGAGGTGGAAAGTGTGACAGACACAATGACCAGCGACGACCCACGACAGGCTGTGCAGTTGCCCGCCGATGTCATTACCGCTGGTGTACAGGCTAACCCACGAAACAAGTAATCCCCAAAAGGCAGTTACAGCAATGAAGAAATATTTATTAATGATGATCGCAGCCACGGTCTGCTTCGCCTTCGCTTCCTGTTCGGAGGACGAACTGAGCGGCAACTCCATCTTTGCGGGCGAAACCGTGAAGAGAGACTCGCTCGACCAGTGGCTGTACGAGAACTACACCCTTCCATACAGTATCAGCTTCAAGTACAAGATGGAAGACATTGAGACCAACTATCAGTACAACCTAACTCCCGCCGACTCGGCCAAGTCGGCGAAGATAGCCAAGATAGTAAAATTCCTCTGGATGGATGCATACGCCGAGACAGTGGGTACCGACTTTGTAAAGAGCAACTGTCCACGCATCATCCTCCTGGTAGGTTCGCGTGCTTACAACAGCGACGGTACGTTTGTGATGGGTACGGCAGAGGGCGGTTACAAGGTAACGCTCTATATGGTCAACGAACTGACCGATGAGGTGCTGAGCGACTATGCTACGCTCAACGACTACTATTTCCACACCATGCACCACGAGTTTACCCACATCCTGAACCAGAAGACCCCGTACGATACGTCGTTCGATCAGATTACGGAGTCGGGCTACAAGAGTGGCGACTGGTACAACGTGACCGACCACAATGCCCACATCGCAGGCTTCGTTACCCCTTATGCCATGTCTGAGGGCAGGGAAGACTTTGCCGAGATGATGGCTTGCTACGTCACCATGACCGCCAAGGACTGGGAAACCATCCTGGCAGATGCCGGCGATACGAAGTTGAGCGAGAGCCTCACTGCCCGTCAGGCCATCGAGCAGAAGTTGCAGATAGTGCGCAACTATATGCAGAGCTCATGGGGCCTGGATATCGACGACCTGCGCTATGCAGTGTTGCACAGGGCATCAGACTTGAAGAAGTTGGATTTGAACCATTTAAACTAAGATGAAAATGAAAAAAACAATCATGGCATTGATGGCAGTGGGCATGTCGCTCACGTTCCAGTCATGCTTGCACGATGATACCGACTTGTTCGACGGAAAGTCACCTGCCGAACGTCTGGAGGAGGCTGTAGCCGAGAGCAAGCAGCTCTTGGAGTCTGCCGACAACGGTTGGATGCTCCATTACTATTATGGTCAGGACTACAGCGGCGGTGGCTTTACCTACCTCTGCAAGTTCAGCGACGGCAAGGCAGATGTCTCTGGCGACCTGTTCTCACCGGCTTACGATGTGGCGTCGCCCACTACGGTGGCACGCTCCAGCTACAATGTGACAGAAGACCAGGGACCCGTTCTCTCCTTCGATACCAACAACCAGATCATCCATTTCCTGGCGCAGGCTTATCAGGACGACATCGATGGCGACCAGGGCGACTACGAGTTCATCATCATGCGCACCACACAGGACAGTATCTACCTCAAGGGCAAGAAGTGGGGCAACAAGGTGGTGATGACCCGCAACAATAGCAGTTTCAATTGGCAGAGCTATCTGGAGAACATCCACAAGGTGGTCAACTCCATGTCTTATTTCTACAACATCACCCACAACGGCGAGAAGATAGGTACGGCCACCCTCGACGCACAGTCGCGCCACGCCATCGTGAAGGTGGGCAACGACAGCATCAACCGCGCCTTTTACATGACAGAGAACGGTCTCCGTTTCCAGTCGGAGGTAAAGGTGGGCGATGTAGTGCTCAATGAACTGCAGTGGAACGACGCCGACAAGTCGATGACCTCAGCCGAAGCACCTGCTGTGAAGTTTGAGGGGTATGTGCCCGACCATTATATGACCTATGGCAACTGGCAGACATCCTTTGCCGGTTACGGCTATCTCCCCACCAGTGGCGGCGACTCCAAGATACAGATGAAGTTTGACCTCACGAGCGATCTCTCGTCCTATCGCGTCACTTCCTCCATGGAGTATTCATGCAAGCTCTCGCTCAGTGCCAAGTTGTCTTACGACATGTATGCCTATTACGACAAAACTACCGGTCACGTATCGTTCCCCATCCAGCGTGTCATAGACCCCACCGAGCAGTATCCTTATCTCATGGTAGTGCCTTGCGCAACAAAGAATGACGGACAGGGCGAATACTACGAGTTCAATACTTCGGGCTGTCTTGACATGGTGGTTACCGACGACAACCAGAATGGTGTCTTCGCCTGGAACGGTGCAGGCTCCAAGTCGGTACCTGTCAACAGCTTGATATTCTTGGCGTGCGACTCCAGCGGTAACCTTGTCACCGAAGATGAGAGTGCCGTACCCGTGCTCATCATCAAGAACTTTGAGAATTTCGAACATCTTCAATAACGATAAGTAAGATAAAGACATGTTTAAGAAAACGATATTATCCCTGACCCTTGCTGTGGCCTGTCTGTCGTTGTCGTCATGCGGTGACGACAACACAAGCTCGCCCATTGCCATGAGTACCATCAACGTACTCTCCGCCAAGACCAGTCTGGGTGCTTTGGCAGAAGAGGGCAACGTGGTGGTAGACTGCACCCCCGTAGCAGCCTACACCAACAGCACCGACTGGCTCACGGTATCCACCAGCGGCAACACTGTCAATTTCTCCGCCACGCAGAATTCCTCTATCGAGTCGCGTAACGCCAAACTCGTTATCAAGAAGTCTGCCAACGACTCTATCCTGGTGAATGTGTCCCAGCAGGGACTCGTGTTCGTCATCAAGGGTGAGGACCTTAAACTCACGAGCGACGATGCCTATACCGCCGTTTACGACATGAACACCACCGTTGAGCCACAGGTACTTTCCTGTCCCGAATGGGTGAAGGCTACCGTGAACGGTTCTTCCTTTACGCTCGATGTAGAGAAGAACGAGAGCGGCAATCTGCGTTCAGGCTATGTGAAGTTGGGCTATGCCGACTTTGCCGACTCCATCCTCGTTACCCAGTATGAGTATGCCAAGGATGTGGAGGGTAGTTACATCTTTTCCTACTACGACGATGACGAAGAGGAAGATGTCAACTTGAACGCCACGCTGAAGGGCAGCAACCTCACAATGGTGGTGGCAGGTTATACGATGACAGTACCCGTTACCTTCGATGCCGACAACTATGCCCTCAATATCCAGAGCGGTCAGTTCCTCGGCAATGTGGGCAGCAACTACGCCTACATGCTCTTCCTCGACAAGAGCGGAAAGACAGGCGAGCAGAGCTATGTGGCTTCCTACAACCTGACAGGACTTGTATCGGCTTCACTCCAGGACGCACAGACTGCAGAGGGTGCCACCTTCAAGGGCTATGCTTACAAGCTCATGGGCGAGGAGACTCCTTTCGATGCCTTCATGATAGCGCAGTACCGTGTCAAAGACACACCGTCTTCCGCCAACAAGACAGGCAAGACGCTCGCCTTCATGTATTCGCCCAAGCTATTCAAGAAATAGAAGTAAAAAAGAACTAAAAACTTAACGATTATGAGAAAGATATTGCTTACACTGATGATGGCCGTAGCCTTCTGCACACTGGCAGAGGCACAGGTCCCCTCTGTAACATTGAAAAGTATAGACGGCAAGACAGTACAGACCGATACCTTGTCAAATGGTGGAAAACCATTCATCATCGACTTCTTTGCTACATGGTGCAAACCCTGTAACCGCGAGCTCTCTGCCATTGCCGATGTCTACGAAGACTGGCAGAAAGAGACAGGTGTGAAGGTCATCGCCGTATCCATCGACCAGGCACAGAATATAAATAAGGTGAAACCGCTCGTCGACAACCACGGTTGGCCTTACGAGGTGCTGCTCGACCCCAACGGAGAGTTCAAGCGTGCCCTCGGTGTACAGATGATTCCTTACACCTTGATAGTGGACGGCAAGGGAAAGATAGTCTACAAGCACAACGGATATACCGACGGTGCCGAGGAAGAACTGATCGAGAAGGTCAGGGAACTGTTGAAAGCTGAATAAACGCACTTATGAACATACGACTTTACACTACACTTGCAAGTGCCTTGATGTCTCTTGCTGCCGTTGCCCAGGAGGACAATAGCAGCAAGAGCATTGCCGTTTCCGGGCATAAGCCGGTCCTTACCGGTAGCATACAGAGTGATATCCTTATCCCGGAGACCGACAGGGAAATCAATTCGGAAAAGGGAAGCGACTGGGCACGCACCAATACTTATGTCGACCTCAACCTGCAGGGAACAATTCTGGATGCAGGTCTCCGTCTGGAATATAACCAGCATCCGCTTCCCGGTTTTGAGAATGACTTCAAGGGATGGGGTGTTCCCTATTGGTATGTCAAGTTCCATCACTCCGACAAGGTAGAGTTGACGGTGGGTGACTATTACGAGCAGTTTGGTTCGGGATTTATCCTCCGTACCTACGAGGAGCGCAGTCTCGGTATAGACAACTCGTTGTTGGGTGTCCGTCTGAAGGTGAAGCCAGTAGCTGGTGTTACCCTCAAGGCTTTGGCTGGTCGTCAGCGCAGATACTGGAACCATAACAAGGGAAAGATAACGGGTGCCGACGTAGAACTGAACATCGACCAGTGGGTCTCGTCCATGGCAGAGCACAACACGTACCTCACATTGGGCGCATCGTGGGTGAACAAGTACGAGAAGAAGGAGGACATCATGGCAGACCCCACCCACATGGTCAATGTGCCTAAGTATGTGAATGCCTTCGATGTAAGGGCCAACCTGCATGTTGGCGACTTTGGTATCTTGGGCGAATACGCATGGAAGACCGACGACCCTTCCTTTGACAACAACTACATATTCCGTAAGGGACATGTGGCGATGTTGTCGGCTACCTACAGCAAGAGTGGCATGAGCCTCCTCCTCCAGGCCAAGCGTAGCGACTATATGTCTTTCCGCAGCAGACGTTCGATGGTTGGTACGTCTTCGTTTATCAACCATTTGCCTGCCTTCACGATGGAACATACTTATGCTTTGGCAGCCCTCTATCCTTACGCCACCCATCCTGACGGCGAGTGGGCTTACCAGGCTGAATTAGGATATAAGTTCAAGCGCAACACGTTCTTGGGAGGTAAGTATGGTACCGACCTGAAGGTAAACTTCTCGCATGTCCATGCCTTGGACCGTCCTGAGGAGAAGGCTGCTGCAGGTACTTCGGGTTATGGATCTTCTTTCTGGAAGTGGGGCGACCAGACCTATTACCAGGACCTGAACGTTCAGATAGGCAAGAAGTTTACACGCTCTTTCACGCTCAACCTGATGTATATGAACCAGTTCTACAACAAGACCATCGTAGAGGGTGAGGGCGGTATGATACATTCCGACATCTATATTGCCGAGGGTAAGTACCGTTTCAACAAAAAGTTTACGCTCCGTGGCGAGGCACAGTATCTTAATACTGCCGAAGACGAAGGCGACTGGCTGTATGGCCTATTGGAGTTGTCAGTCCTTCCCCACTGGATGTTTACCGTTTCCGACATGTATAACAGCGGAGATACCCACATCCACTATTACCAGGGATATGTAACATTCAATGCGGGTTCACATCGCCTGCAGGTGGGATATGGCCGTACACGTGCCGGTTACAACTGTTCGGGCGGTGTATGTCGCTGGGTACCTTCCAGCAAGGGCGTTACCATTTCCTATAACTACAACTTCTAAAGGTGACGAATATATTTATGAAAAAGATATCTTACACTTTGGCTGCTCTTGCTATGGCGTTAGGGATGGCATCATGCGACCATATCGCCGAGGGCGACCGCCTTGTCTATGTGGCACCCGTAGAGGTGAGCAAGCATGTGCTCATCGAAGACTTTACCGGCCAGTATTGCAAGAACTGCCCAGAGGCCACCGAGGCCATACACAGCTTGCAGGAGGTATATGGCAAAACACAGGTGATAGCTGTCGGACTGTACAGTGGCGAGTTCGGCAAGAAGAAGGACGGTACGCTTCTGCCCCTTACTACAGAGACCGGTTGTTACTACTACGATCAGTGGCAGGTGCAGCAGCAGCCTTGTCTCAACATAGACCGTAACGGACTGACCAGCGATAACGGTATTCTCAATACCCGTGTGACGGAAGCACTGAAGACAACTACCCCTGTCACCATCGCTCCGTCTGTCGTTTACGACGAGACAACCCGACAGGCCAGCATCTCGGTAGAAACAGTCAGTTCGGAAACTGTAGCTGATGCCAAGCTTCAGGTCTGGATTATCGAAGACTCCATCGTCAGTCCGCAGGTAATGCCTACCGGCAAGACCAACACGAAGTACGTACACAACCATGTGTTCCGCACCACGGTTACCGATCGCGACGGTAAGTCTGTTACGCTGGAGGCCAACAAACCGGTCAGCGAAACTTTAACGGCAGCGATAGACGCCAGTTGGGTAGCCAAGAACGTCAGCATTGTCGTGTTTGTATTTAACGGCGAGGGTGTCAAGCAGACGGAGGTCATTCCGTTGATACCCTCAACAACTATCCCCCAAGAATCAGCAGAAGAAAAATAATTAAACGTTTAAGATAAAAAAGTTATGAACAGAGCTCTACTCACATTCTCGGCTATGCTGCTCGCCTCTGCCTCGATGGCACAGGTAGGTAAGGTAGCCCCCACACTCCAAGTGCCATCCTACAAAGAGGCTGTTACCCGTATGGCGGCCAAGCCTCTGGCATCTGTCTCAGCAGCCAAGGCCAAGTCGCCCGTTGCACGTGCTGCCTCTAATGGCCTGGCAGACAACCAGCACTACATGGGACCTTATTACACCGATGCCTATCAGGCAGATGCTGAATATGGTGTAGGTTTCGAAGCTGGTACTTTCAAGGTTGGTGTTATCGTAGACTATCCGCAGGCAGTGAAGTTTAATGGTGGCAAGATTGTAGCCATCCGTTATGCCGTATGTGATAAAATCACTTCTCCCCGTGTGTATGTCAACACTATTTCTAATAAGGACGGAAATCCAGCCATTGGCGATGAGGTAGTTTCGCAGGCTGGTGGCACCTCGTCATTGGGTTGGAATACCGTGACACTGGACAATCCCTATACCATCAATGTGGACGGTACGGACATTGCGGCTTACATGATCGGTTTTGAGTTTACACAGGCTGCTGATATATATCCTATTTCCGTAGTTTCCTTGAATACCAATCCTGCTCTTTATGTTTACGGAAAGGCTGCAAGTGCAACTACGGAACAATGGTACAATATGGGCACAACTTATGGTGCACTGAGCGTACAGTGTATCGTAGAGAAGGATGGAGGTTTCCACACCGTGGATGCCATGCTCTCTGATCTGCGTGCTCCACGCTACATCCAGAGTGGCGGAAAGTTGTCTTTGGGCTTTAACTGCGCCAGTTTCTCAGACGACATCACTTCTGTCCAATTTGGCGTAAAAGTGAATGATACTGAAGTTGCGGAACTTGACTACGATAGTCCCATCACCACAGAGGGTTCTGACCTGACTGTAACCGTTGATACTCCCGACGACCTGACAATAGGCAAGGTGGGTAATCTCTCACTCTATGTGAAGAAAATCAACGGCGAAACACCTACCGATGTCAATACGATGTACGACGATGAGGTCTCTACCTCTTTCGTTCCTTATACCAATAGTTTCCAGCGTCAGAAGCAACTTGTAGAGTTCTTTACCTCTCAGGCTGGTGCTTACTGTAGCTATGGCGACAACGTTTTGGCAGAGCTGGACAAGTTGCGCGATGACATCGTTAAGGTGGGTGTGCATGCCAGTCTAAGGTCGGGTACAGACGAATGGGCATTGGACGAAAGTAATGCTTTGATCAGCTTCAGTACTTCTTCAGTTCCTTCTGCATCTTTCAATCGCTATTATTGCAATAGTCTCTATAACTCAAATGACCGTATAGCCATTGCCACCGACTATAATGAAAGCTTTGCTGCCACTGCTGCCCAGTTGATTAGCAATAATGTCATCGATGGTTCCAACTACGATTACCCTGCCTTTGCCACGGTAAATATTTCGACAACGTATGATGAAAACACCCGCAAGTTGAACATCAAGGTTTCAGGCGAGAACGTAAGCGACTTCAAAAACGTGATGGGCGACGACGCAGTGCTTAATGTCTACCTTACCCAGGACAGTCAGAAGGGAGATCAGCTGATAGGTAGCTCTACACAGTATAACTATACCAACAACGACGTGCTCCGTATGTTTGTCAGCGGCGAACTGGGCGATGCCATCTCTTGGGACGGAACTTCTTATGAGAAGAACTATGAGGTGACTATCCCCGAGAGCATTTCCATCACCAAGAAGAAGGTAATGCACGTGGTGGCTTTCATCAGCCGTCCTATCAAGTATAGTGACAACACCTTCACCACTTCCATTACTGACGCTTGGGTAACCAATGCCAACAGCTGTAAGATAGGCGAGAGCACTACCGGCATCAAGCAGGGGCTGATCGATGTAGAGAATGTACACGAGGTGGCACGTTACTCACTCGACGGCATGCAGCTTTCCGCTCCTGTCAAGGGTATCAATATCGTGAAGTACTCCGATGGCAAGACTGCCAAGGTGGTAGTGAAGTAACTCCTTGACAGAACAGTATACAAAAAAGATAATTCCAAATAAAAATCGGTTATGAAACGGTTTCTGATTGCTTTATCTTTGGTATTGGGCGTTTCTTCTTCCTTCGCAGCCCCTGCCCAACCGGGCACGTATGTGGGGAAGAAGAAAGGCTTGATCATATTGGTGGAGTTCCCTAAGCGGACTGCCACCAATACCCCTGCCGTGTCTTTCTCCATGGAGAATGCACGTGAATTTTACGACCGTGTGGCAAACGAGAAGAACTTCTCCGACCCAGCTACGGGCTTTACCGAGAGCGTATATGATTACTTCTATACGCAGAGTGAGGGGCAGTTTGAATTCAACTTCGATGTGGTTGGTCCCTATAAGTTGGGCAATGCCTACAACTTCTATGGAGAAGATTCTGATGGAGTGCAGGACACCAAGTTGGGCAAATTTGTCTATGATGCCTGCCGCAAGGCCGACGGTGATGTCAACTTCGCCGACTACGACTGGGATGGCGACGGCAAGGTAGACCAACTCTATATTCTCTATGCCGGACAGGGACAGAACGTCAATGGTGCTGACACCGGACTCATTTGGCCACAGGAGGGTAGTCTCAATGCGCTTGGTTCCGATCAGGCTCCGTTCGAGATGGACGGTGTAACCATCGAGACCTTTGCCTGCAGCAACGAGTTGGGCAAGGACAATGTGCTTGACGGAATCGGTACCATCTGCCATGAGTTCTCCCATTGCTTCGGTCTGCCCGATATGTACGACAAGGGAACCTCCTTCGGAGCTACCTCGAGCAACTACGGTACCTATGTATGGGACTTGATGAACATGGGCAACTATCTCAACGGTGGCTTTACTCCTGCAGGTTATACTGCCTTTGAGCGCATGTACTGCGGTTGGAAACAGCCCATCGAACTGAAGGAAGACACCGAGGTCATAAATATGAAACCTCTCTCAGAAGGCGGTGATACCTATATTATATATAATGATGGTGACCGCGATGAGTATTTCCTCTTGGAGAATCGTCAGAAGACAGGTTGCGATGCTGGTCTTTATGCGGCAGGACTCATGATAACCCATGTTGACTACAGTGAGGAGGCTTGGACAGCCAACAATGTCAACACTACCAAGGAACGTTGCTTCATCGTAGCTGCCGACAATTCCAAGGAGAAAACGATAGCTGATGTTGAAGGCGACCTCTATCCCTATGGTGGCAACAACAGTTTTGGCAATGCCACCACTCCTGCTGCCACGCTTATCAATGCCAATAGCGACGGCTCTTACCTCCTGAACAAGGAGATAACCGACATTACCCAGAACGCCGACGGTACCATCTCGTTCAAATTCAAGAACAACAACGGTTCTTCTGGTATCCATGCCGTCGAGATGGAGTCTACCCATGCCAAGGCTATCTATGGCATCAACGGACAGTACCTCGGTACCGACATGAACAAGTTGCCAAAGGGAATCTATATTATCAACGGAAAGAAAATCATCAAATAACAATCTATAGAATAGAATATGAAGAAATTTTATACACTCTCGCTCATGCTCCTTCTCGGTGCAGCAAGCTTGATGGCACAGAAGAACACAGACGTGAAATTCGTTACCATCCAAATGGATGATAACGATGACATTGTCAAGACGGGTGACGTAGAAGACGGCGCAGTTATCAATGCATCGACAATTACCGATGACGGTTTTTATGATGCCTACATTTCCACAGGACTGGGTGTGGAGAACACTACAGAAAGTGGCAAGCGTGTGCAGATAGATTATGAAATACTGAAGCTGGACAATGGTAGCGTGCAGTGCTGTTTCAGCACATGTAGTAGCAATGGTGCTTTGGGTACATTTTATACACCATTGCTGAGTAAAAGCGGTAACCGCGTCAACTTGCCCGTAGTCAAGAGAAATTCGGTAATGGACTTGGCAGGTGAGTGGTTTTATGCGGGTGATGGTACAGCCACGGTGAAGTTCACCATCAAGATTGGTACAAAGAACGAAGCCAAAACCGATGCTGAGGGCGATGTCTACGACGTAGTGGACGGCCCGAGCGTTACTGTCAACTTCCGTAAGGGTGTTGCCGGCATCAACTCTGCTATTGCCGCCACTTCTGCACAGACAGTTTACTACGACCTCACCGGGCGTAAGGTAACTTCACCTTCCCACGGTGTATACGTACAGAAGCAGTTGCTTTCCGACGGAACGGTCAAGACCAGTAAAGTAATGGTCAAGTAACAGGCAAATTCATATCAATAAACATAACATTAAATAATTTATGAGAAGATTAGCAACATTGTTTTCTCTGCTCGTGGCTGTGATGGCATGCTCCATTCAAGCCTTGGCACAGACGGCAAAGCCCACCTTCATCTACCAGAAGTTCTCGGACTATGCCATCGCCTCTGCCCTTTCCGACAACGGAAAGTGGGCGATAGTGAAGGGTGCTACCAATGAGCAGTTGGCCAATGGCTACATCCGTCTCCTCAACATGGAAACCGAGAAGTATATGGTTGTCCGTACAGATGATGAGGATGACGAGGACGCTATGGGCGAGTATCAGGTTTGCGACGTTACCGACGACGGAAACATCTTGGTGGGTGCCTTTGACGGTAATTTTACTTCAGACGGTTACTACACCGGTAAGCCAGGTTACTGGACCAAGTCTACAATGACTTGGACAGAATTGCCTATGCCTGCTGGTTTTGCTTCTGCCGTGGTAAGTTGTGTGACTCCAGACGGAAAGTATGCTGTCGGTACAGCCGAGAGCGATACAAGTAGTCCTTGGACTTCTGTTTCGGAAGGTGTCCTCTGGGACTTGACAACAGGTGAGATTCTCTCTACACCGGGCAAGCCTGTTATGGAGATGGACAAGACAGAGAAAGGCGAGGCCTATCCTCAGCAGGAGGCATTCACCCAGATTTCTGCCGACGGGCGTTACATCGCCATCTATGGCAACCAGAGCTATGCTCCTATCAGCTATGTATACGACCGCCAGACTGAGACCTACTTCAAGTTTGGTAAGACTGGCACAGGTGAGAATGCACCTTCCGACTTCCTCCAGATGGAGGGTGGCGTCGTTATCAGCGGCAACGGAAAGTATGTGGCTGGAACCATCCGTACCAATGAGGACGAACTGTTCCCTCTTGTTCTCAATATGGAGACCAAGACCTACACTTACTTTAATACCGTTGAGGAAAACGACCTCATGGTTGACGGTATCGATAATGAAGGTAATGTCTATGCGGCAAGTCCTTCCACAAACCCTGTTCGTGAGTGGCAGATTATGACTGGCAATGTGTGGTATCCGTTCTCCAAGATTCTCAAGCAGCGTTACGGCATAGACTATACCGACTACACTGGCTTTGACAATACCGGTACGCTATGGAGCGCTTCCAATGACGGTATGACGCTTTGCTCTATGGTGTCACCACAGGGTGAGAGCTACATAGTAAAGATGCCTGAGTCGATCACCGAGGCTTGTAATGGCATCGACCTGCTCAAGGACTACACGGCTTCTCCTGCCTCTGGTTCTGAGTTTGCATGGGTAGAGACCATCGAACTTACTTTCAACAACGACATTGTTGTAAATGGCGACAAGAAGTCTGCTGCCTTGAAGGATAAGGACGGCAAGACATTGAGAAACTCCATGATCTTTGCGCTGAAGGGTACAAGCAACAGAACGCTCGAGGTGACATTCCGTGCCACACAGATGACAGCCGGCGAAGACTACACGGTAGAGATTCCTGCAGGTGCCATTTCGCTTGCAAAGAACCCTGACAAGACAAACAGTCTCATCACCATCAACTACAAGGGTAGGGCAGACGAACCTATAAACATCGTCACGGCATTCCCTGCTGACGGTGCAGAGATTGCACGTATCGACAACAGCAGTATTCCTGTCTACCTTACACCTGACACCAAGGTGCTCGTTTCCGACAAGGCTTCAGCTTCCTTGATTCAGGTTGACGGCGACAACGAGAAGACTATCTGCAGCCTCAGTGTAGTGGCAAGCAACGACAACAGCATGGTGGCTCTTGTGCCTTCTGCTACACAGTATCTCTATAACGGTGGTTTCTACAAGGTAGTGCTCGCTGCAGGTTCTCTCACCGATATGTCTGGTTCGGAAGAAACAGGCAACAAGGAATTGGTGCTCAACTATACGGGTACTTACGAGCGTCAGATCTCTACCGATGATGCCACGCTGTTCTCTAACGACTTCACAGACATCTCTACATCTCTCAAAAACTTCATCCGTTATGAGGGTGACCATAGGACACCTGTAGAAGCGATGCAGAAGTGGGAGTTTGATGCTGACAACCAGCCTTGGAACTTCTCCATCCGTGAGAGCAGTTCCTCTACCAAGTATTATGCTTGCTCTCACTCTATGTACACACCGGCAGGACAGAGCGACGACTGGATGATTATTCCACAACTCACCATTCCTGATGCTTACACCACTTTGACCTTCAAGGCTCAGAGTTATCTCGATGACAAGCACGACACCCTGCGCATCGTTGTTTGGCCACAGGATGAGAACATCAGCTATTTCGGTGATGAGCGTATCGCCAAGATGAAGGCTGAGGGTGACGTGACCGCATTTGAACTCAATATCGGTGAGACCGAGGATGGTCTCGACGGTGAGTTTACCGACTACAAGGTAGACCTTGGCAAGTATGCCGGCAAGAAGGTGTATATCGGCTTCTGGAACAACAATACTGACCAGAGTGCCATATTCGTTGACAGTGTGATGGTGCGCCGCAACCTGAAGTATCTCATGTCGCTCAACAATGCTTCTTCCGTAGTAGCAAAAAATGAGGTGGCAATCTCTGGTACACTTACTGCCAACTCTGATGACGATGTTTACCACAGCATGACGCTTACCCTGAAGGATGCCGAAGGCAATGTCATCGATACCTACAGCAAGGAAGGTCTCGAAATGAAGAAGGGCGACAAGGAGAAATTCGCCTTCACCAAGCCGTTGCCTCTGACCATTGGCGACATCAACAGCTACTCCATCACTGTGCAGCTCGATGACTACACCGATGTGACGAAGAGCACCATCAAGGACTTGAGCTTCGAACCTGTGAAGCGCGTGGCGCTGGAGGAAATGACTGGTTTCACTTGCCAGTACTGCCCGGAGGGGCTTGTTGCAATAGAACACTTGAAGCAACTCTATGGCGACCAGTTTATCCCATTGTCTATCCATACCTACACGGGTGATCCTTACGGAACCGGACTGTCTGGCTATACTTCTTACCTCGGTCTGACCGGGGCACCTACTGCCATCATCCAGCGTGATGGTGTCATCTCTGCACCTTTGGCACAAGACGATGAAGGTGACTACACGTTCAACTATGGTGGCAAGCTCTGGAGCGACAAAGTGGCAGAGGAATTGAACAAGCCTACAGAACTTGGCGTGTCTGTACCTAAGATTACCTACGACGAGACCACCAACAAGTTGAATGTCACCTTGCAGTTGAAGTCTGCGCTCAACATGAAGAACCAGTACATCAACGTGTTCGGTGTGGCAATGGAAGACAAGATTGTCTATACCCAGGAGAACGCCTTGCGCGTACAGACCGACCCAATCTTCGGCGAGTGGGGCAAGGGTGGTAAGTATGCTTATGCATCTGTTCCCAACGTTTCAGAGGATGATGTGGTTCGCAGCTACTGGGGCACCAGCTTCTCTGGTTCCAATGTAGGATTCCCGCAGGTATTCGAGGCTGGTCAGGAGTACAGTGTTACGCTCGACCTTAGCTATCCTGACCAGATCTACGTAAAGGAAAACGGAAAGATAGCCTTCATGGTCTTCGACGGCAATACCAACAGTCTTATCAACACTGTACTTGTCAAGATGACGGACATCGTTCCTGCCGGTATCCAAGACACCGCTGCCGACAATGTTTCTCTCTGCATCTCTTCAGAGAACGGCAAGGTAGTAGTGAAGGGTGTCGGCGAGACTACCGCACAGGTTTACACCGTGGCAGGTATGCTGCTCGGTACAGCCACATCAAACGGTGTCGTGAACGTTCCTACAAAGGGCTATCATGGTGCTGTTATCGTCAAGGCTACTTGTGGCAACACCTTTGCCACCAAGAAGATAGTTGTAGACTAACATATATATAGGGTGTGCAGCCACAGTGCTGCACGCCTTATTAAATACCTACACGATAGAGATTCTTTTTTTAATTCACATTATGTTTAATTTTTAATTAGTTTGAGTATGAAAGAGAGATTACTTAAATTGACGTCGAGCCCGCTGGCCAAGCTTTGGCTCTTGGTCGTTTTCGTGATGACTTGCGTCTCAGCCTCCGCAGAGGTGGAGTGGAAGACGTTCGAGACGGAGACGACCTACAAGTTTGACACAAAGGTCAAAACGTACTACAAGTACACTCCGACAGAAGACGGTATCTTCTACATTTATTATTCGGCTGCAAAACCGTCAATCTGCTCAGTAGCAGACGACAATGGTCCTCTGACAGGTTATGAGGATACTGACGGCTCGTGGATTTCTTATACTGTTGATAAGTTCAGCTGGTATAGAAAAGAATATAATGGCACTTATTACAGCAGTCAGGTTGAAGCTTCTGTTAAGGCTAACACGACCTATTATATCAGCATTCCTGATAGCTGGAGTGGTGGTACATTCATCGGTCACCTCGAAGGTAGCGTGACAGAGATGAAGCTCGTGGAGCAGAACTTCGAGAGTGACAAGACATTCAATGTAACTGACAATCGCTACGGCCAGTTGGAGCTTACATTCAATGTTGCTGCTACTGCTGACCAGTGGGCTTACCTCAAGGTGGGCAACTATCCTTCTGACGCCAACAA